>CAJOMA010000072.1 GCA_905235655.1 uncultured Oscillospiraceae bacterium
TCGGAAAACTTCCGGTTTTGAAATAGTCTGCCTTTTACGCATTTTTGCAAAAATGTTGAACTGATTTTGACGGTTCCGGACTTTTTTGACAGTCTGAAACGGAGCGCGGAAGCGCTCCGTTTTTATTTCCGTGCCGCACGACAGTTTTGTCATTCCCGCCTGACGCAGTCAGGCAGGCTGCGCAGCCGTTGGCGGCTTTGCCGCCTTACGGATGCGGCGTACCCCTTGCGGGTGGAATCTGTCCGTTGCTGGTATGGTATTTTTGCCTTATAACGAGAACATGTCCGAGATTGCAACAAGACGGTCGCCCAATGGGCGCCCGCTTTTTCGACGCTCAAATGCTTTTCATAACACATACAGTTCCCACGGCTGCGAGGCACAGATTGCCACGCCCGACTCCTCGGGCTCGCAATGACACGGCAGCGGGAGTATTACCTTTTCATTGCAAGAAGCAGGACTGACGCAGTCCTGCTTCTTTTCAGGTTTTCTTGATAAATTTTTCCCCGCATTTCGGGCAGTGGATACTGATTTTCCCCTTGCCCTTCGGCACGCGGACGGTCTGGCGGCACTTCGGGCAGCTATAGTAGCGGTTTTTGCGGTCGCGCAGCCGCTGCCACTGCCGGCGGAACCAGCGGTTCTCCTTCTGCCGCGCATAGATATTGCGCGAGAAGGTGCGGAACAGACTGTAGCCGAGCAGTCCGAGCATCAGCAGATAGAGAAGCGGAGATATTATCCGCGTATACACAAGACCGGAGCGGAGAAACAGCGACAGGATCGAATTGATCAGGCTGACTGCGACCGCAGCGATCAGCAGCGCGATATTCAGCTCGTCGGAGCCGTAGCGACCGTACATGAAGCGGCGGAAGGATTCGCCGAAGCGTCTGAACATAGATATCACCAAGCCTTATTATAGTACGGAAACGGGATTTTACAAGTTTTTCCCGAAAGAATTCACGGTTTGTTTACGATTTTGCGGCAGATCGGCAAAACCGCGCGAATTTCTCGCACCGAGCGGCCGATTTTCTATTGTGCGCGGCGCAAATGTTTGTTATAATAGAAAGAAAAAAGATAATGGGATGGTATTCGGTGAAGTACGGAACTTGGAACATAGCGGCGCCGGAGGAAGAAAAAGTGCATATCCTGCAACAGGCAGGCTACAGCGCATTGACTGCGCACGTCCTGTGCGGCAGAGGCTATGATACGCCGGAAAAGGCTGCGCGGCTTTTGTGCAGCGACGCGCCGCTCTTAGACCCCTTTGCGATGAGGGAAATGGACGCGGCGGTGCAGGCGATCCGGCGCGGGATGGAACAGCATACGAAAATCGCGGTGTTTGGCGACTACGATGTCGACGGCATTACCGCCACCTGCCTGCTGACGGACTACCTGCGCTCTGCCGGCGCGGACTGCGTCGCCCATATTCCGGGCAGACTGGAAGAGGGCTACGGACTGAATCACGGCGCGATCGACCAGCTCTATGCCGAAGGCGTGCGCATGATCATCACCGTGGACTGCGGCATTACCGCGCTGGAGGAAGCGGAGAAGTGCGCCGAAATGGGGATCACGCTGGTCGTAACCGACCACCATGAGTGCAAGGACGAGCTGCCGCGGGCGGCGGCGGTCGTCGACCCGCACCGCCCGGACCGCACATATCCCCACACCAATCTCTGCGGCGTCGGCATCGCCTTCAAGCTGGCGGCCGCGCTGCACGGCGATCAGGACGAGATCGCCGCGCGCTATGCAGACCTCTTCTGCCTCGGCACGATCGCGGACGTCATGCCGCTGAGCGGCGAAAACCGCCGTCTGGTCGTGCAGGGACTCAGCGCGCTGCAGCGGCCGGCGCGCCTCGGCATTCGCGCGCTCATGCAGGCATGCGGCTGCGATTCGCAGCCGGTCACGGCTTCCACCATCGGCTACATCCTCGCGCCGCGGATCAACGCCGCCGGCCGCATGGAGCACGCGGAGCTCGCGGTGCAGCTTTTCCTGACGGAGGATGCGTCGGAGGCAGAGACTCTCGCCGAAACGCTCTGCCGCCTCAACCGCGAGCGGCAGGCGACCGAATTGGAAATCTACCGCGAGGCGGTCTCCCGTCTGCGCGGAAGGAAGGGCTCAGACAGCGCAATCGTCCTCGCCGGAGAAAGCTGGCATCAGGGCGTGGTCGGCATTGTCGCCTCGCGGCTGAGTGAGGAATACTGCCGCCCGACCTTCCTGATCTGCCTGAACGGGGAGCGCGGCAAGGCGTCCTCCCGCTCCTACGGCGGCTTCAATCTTTTCTCCTCTCTGTCAGAGATGTCCGACCTCCTGGAGGGCTACGGCGGGCACGAGCTCGCGGCGGGCTTTACGATCCTGCGCAGCAATATCGACGAGTTCCGCCGCCGTATCTGCCGCCGCACGGAGGAATTCGCCGCCTCGGGGCAGGCGAGAGCCGCCCTCGAGATCGACTGCGAGATTACGCCCGAGCTTCTGACCGAGGAAAACACGGACGGTCTTTCCGAGCTCGAGCCGTGCGGCACGGGCTGCCCGAAGCCGGTGTTCTGCATGAGCGAGCTGACGATCGAGCGCGTGAGCACGGTCGGCGGCGGCAAGCACCTGCGGCTGCGGCTGCGCGCGCTGAACGGCGACTCCCTGCAGGCGATCTATTTCTCCGCCGGCAATCTGTCGAAAAAGCTGGAGGTGGGCGAGCGTATCGACGCGGCGTTCCATCTGCAGATCAATGAATTCCGCGGCACGAAGGCGATCCAGCTCAGCTTGATCGACCTGCGCCGCACCTCCGCGACCGAGCTGTTTGACCGCTTTGCCGCAGGCAAGTCCCTGAGCAAGGTTGAGCGGGAGGCGATTGCGCCGGAGCGACGGGACGTCGCAGACGTCTGGCAGTATCTGACGGCGCGCGCGCCCTCCGGCTGGCCGGTGCGCTCGGAGCTTTCCGTCCTTGCCGCGTCGATTGCGGAGTGGACGAACAACCGCCATTCGCCGCGCCGCACGCTGAGCTGCCTTGCCGTTCTGCAGGAGCTCGGACTGCTCCGTTATGAGCGCGAGCGCTCCATGATCGAAATCTGCCTTACGCCGGAGAACGGCCCGAATCCGCTGGAAAACAGCAGCCTTTACCATACCCTGCGAGGTGATTGAATGGAAACCTTTGCCGACCACTATGAGAGCATGCGCAAGCAGATTCTCCTGCACTGTCCGCAGGCGGATATGGCGCTGATTGACCGCGCCGTCGCCTTTGCCGACAACAAGCACCGCGATCAGAAGCGCAGGGACGGCTCTCCGTATATTACCCATCCGCTCGCCGTGGCGGAGATTGTCGCCGAGACCGGTCTGGACACCGACTCCATCCTCGGCGCGATCCTGCACGACTGCCTCGAGGATACCGACTCGACCTATGACGAGATCGCGCGGCAGTTCGGCGCGACGGTCGCAGAGCTGGTCGAGGGCGTCACCAAGCTGACCCGCGTGCAGTATTCCACGCTCGAGGAGCAGCAGATGGAAAATCTGCGCAAGATGTTCCTCGCAATGAGCAAGGACATCCGCGTCGTGCTCATCAAGATTTGCGACCGCCTGCACAACACGCGCACGATGGAATATCAGACGCGCGAGAAGCAAATATCGAAATCCCGCGAGACGATGGACATCTACGCCCCGCTGGCGCACCGTCTCGGCATGCAGAAGATCAAATGGGAGCTGGAGGATATCTCCCTCAAGTACCTTGACCCGGACGGCTACGAGCAGATCATGACCTATCTGGAGGAGCATAAGGACGAAGCGGACAGATTCATGCACTCCATTCAGAGCACGATCATGACGCGCCTTTCTGCGGTCGGTATCCACGGCACGATCTACGGACGGATCAAGCACGTCTATTCGATCTACCGCAAAATGCAGCAGCAGCAGAAGACCCTCGACGAGCTGTACGATCTGTACGCCTTCCGCATTATCGTCGATACGATTCCCGACTGCTATAACGTCCTCGGTCACATTCACGATCTGTTCAATCTGGTGCCCGGCCGCTTTAAGGATTATATTTCCACCCCGAAGCCCAATATGTATCAAAGCCTGCATACGACCGTCATCGGTCAGGACGGCATTCCGTTTGAGGTGCAGATTCGCACCTGGGAAATGCACGAAACGGCGGAGTACGGCATCGCCGCGCACTGGAAGTACAAGGAGGGCATCAAGGGCGGCGGCAACGAAAAGGACTTCGAGTGGGTCAGAAGACTGCTGGAGAGCCAGCAGGAGGAAAACGACGCCGAGGACTATATCCACTCTCTGAAGGTGGATATGTTCGACGACGAGGTCTTCGTCTTCACGCCCAGAGGCAAGGTCATGTCCCTGCCCGCCGGCTCCACGCCGATCGACTTTGCCTACGCCATCCATTCCGGCGTCGGCAACGCGATGGTCGGCGCGAAGGTCAATAACCGCATTGCAAGCTTCGATCAGCCGCTTGCCAACGGCGACATCGTCGAAATTCTGACCTCCAAGACCGCCAAGGGTCCGAGCCGCGACTGGCTGAAAATCTGCAACAGCAATCAGGCGCGTACGAAGATCAAGCAATGGTTCAAGCACGAAAAGCGCGAGGAAAACGTCGCCCACGGCAAGAGCAGCTTCGAGGGCGAACTGCGCCGCGCGGGCATCAGCCCGTCCGTTTTGCAGGATCAGGAGCTGCTGCCGACGCTGCTCAAGAAGCTCAGCTTCGATTCGCTGGACGACATGTACGCCGCCATCGGCTACGGCGGTCTGACGGCGATCAAGGCATTCGGCCGCGTCCGCGAGGAGCTGACGAAGGCGAGCCGCAAGAAGGATACTCCGAAAACGCCAGAGCCGGCTGCGGTGAAAACGAGCCGCCATAAGGACTCCGGCGTGGTCGTCGAGGACATTGAATCCTGTATGATCAAGTTCTCGCGCTGCTGCACGCCCGTTCCCGGAGACGAGATCATCGGCTTTATTACGAAAGGCTACGGCGTTTCCGTCCACCGCAGAGACTGCCGGAACGTGGACGTGAACGACCCCAAAATGGCGGGACGCTGGGTGCACGTGTCGTGGAGCGCGGACGAGGAGAAGCCCTTCTCCACGACCTTTGAGATCGACTCCATCGACCGCGACGGCATCTGGATCGACATCGCCACCGTGCTCAACAGCTCGAAGGTGCGCGTGTCCGAGATCTCCGCGCGCGAGCTGTCCGCCAACCACGGCCGCGCTATCGTGACCTTCGAGGTCAAAAACGTGCAGGAGCTGGAGGCGATCCGCAACAAAATGCGGCAGATCGACGGCGTTCTGGATGTCCGCAGAGGGCAGAACTGATGCGGGCGGTGGTCACGCGCGTCAAGAGCGCGTCGGTAACGATCGCCGGCGAGGTCGTCGGCAGGATCGGCAAGGGGTTTCTGATTCTGCTCGGCGTTGCGCCCGAAGATACGCCGGCACAGTGCAAAAAACTCGCGGAAAAAGCGCTCGGACTGCGCATTTTTCGCGATGAAAACGATAAAATGAATTTAGACCTGCATGCGGTGGGCGGAGAGGTTCTGGTTGTCAGCCAGTTCACCCTCTTCGCCGACTGCAAAAAGGGCAAACGCCCGAGCTTCATCGGCGCGGCGGGACCCGAGCTTGCCGTGCCGCTGTATGAGATGTTTCTGGACGAGTGCCGCGCGCGGGGTTTTGAACCGGAGCACGGCGAGTTCGGCGCGGAAATGCTGGTCGCGTCGGAGAACGACGGACCGGTGACGATCATTTTAGACACGGACGAATTGATGTGAGGGAGTATGAAGATTCGCACGCTGACTTTGGGAGATTATGAGACCAACTGCTATCTGGTGAGCGACGAAACCGGCGCGACCGCCGTGATCGACCCCGGCTATGAGCCGGAGACGATCCTTGCCCGCGCCGCGCAGGAGAAGCTGCAGATCGAGGCGGTCCTGCTGACGCACGGGCATTTTGACCACGTCGGCGGCGTGAAAGCGATCGCGGACGCGGCGCGTTGCTCCGTCTGGATGAACGAAAAAGAGCGGAGCCTGCCGCCGTTTCTGACGAGCGGAGCGCTGTATTACACCGACCTGTTCGGCGAAGGGACGATCGTGCGGGTGGGGAAGCTTCGCTTCACCGTGCTGGAAACGCCCGGTCATACGCCGGGCTCGGTCTGTCTGCGCTGTGAAAACGCGCTGTTCTCCGGCGACACCCTCTTTGCCGGCAGCTACGGGCGGACGGATCTGCCCGGCGGCAATCCGGCGGATATGCGCGAGAGCCTGAAACGGCTGGCGGCGATTGCCGAACTGCTCAAAGA
>CAJOMA010000073.1 GCA_905235655.1 uncultured Oscillospiraceae bacterium
CCAGCAACGTATCGGCTGCAGAGGTGACATCGTAGCAGACGTCTTCGTGCTCGGCGGCGTAGCGGAACACCTTTTGTACCCGGGGATAGGCGCTCCTGTCTTCCTTGTCGTAGAGCCTGCCCATCACGTAGTAGTCGAGCCCGCCGAAGTTAGAGAGCGTCTGCCAGAGCCGCAGCTCCTGGAAGGCGGGGTTCACCGCCACATGGCGGTAGGCAAAGCCCATGAAATCCACATCGGCCACGTCCGCCTCCTGCCCCATGCCGCGGATGGCGCGGGCGTTGGAAGAGGCCTGATACTGCCAGTGGGGCAGCTCGCGGCCGAACTCGCTGTTGGATTCCTGCCGCACATAGTCCACCGAGCAGTAGGCAAGCTCCGGATTGATTTCCCGTAAAAGCGTGGTGATGCGCTTCTTCTGCGCGCCCGAGAGCTCCTGCATGAAGCGGAAGTAGACCATGCTGGCCTTGTCGGTGCGGGATAGCTCCACGGGAACGTCCATGCCGTACTTGGCCTTGAAGGCGCTGCGGCAGGCTTCGCACTGGCAGGGCCCGTGGCGGTTCATGCTGTAGTCCACGATGACGCCCGTGGCCGTGCCCATGTTGCAGTAAATGCCATCAAAGGGGATCGTTTGAAACATCTCCTTGAGGATCTCATCCATGTACCCGCCCTGATAGCCGCCGGAGAGGCAGGTCTGCACGGTGCCGTTGTAGATCAGCGGCTCTCCGTCCGGCTTGCGGTAGGCCCAGTCGGGATGGCATTCATAGACTGAAACGGGGATCTTGGAAAAATCCGTCCGGGCGATGACCTTGACGCCCTGTTCATGGCAGCGATCCACAAGGCGCTTCAGGTCGAAGCCGTCCAGGTACGCGCTGCGCGTATGATCTTGCAGCTGAGTGGGGTAGCTCGCGATCAGGCCCGCCGCGTTGAGCATCACGGCGTTGCAGGAAAATTCCTTCAGAGACGCAAGAAAAGCTTCCTCGTTGAAGTCCTTTGTGTCGATCTCCCGGAAATTCGGCTGGATCACCCGCCAGGGGTATCCGTTCCACCAGTGTGCCATGCGATCTCCTCGCTTTCTTCTGATTTCGTGATCCTATTCTATGGGACAAGGGCCGGACGGTAAATCTCCATATTCGCCAAGGCGTTCTCATTTTCGCTTTCCTATAAAAAGACGGCCTTCCCTCTCCGGAAAGGCCGTCATTCTTATCTTGTCGGCAGCATTTTGTGGATGATCCCGGCCAGCTCCCGGGGGCTCTCGCGGCAGCCGCCCTCCAGCCACATACGGAGGATCGTGACGAAACCCGATTTGGCATAGGCAAAATAGTATCGCATCCGCGCTTCACTCTCCACCCGATGGGCGAGGAAGAGGGGCTGGATCTTCTTTTCCCAGAAGAGCTGGTAGCCGTCTTCCAGCGCGTCCATGAAGGTCTTCTGATACTCGTGACCCTGATGGATGTACATATCGTCGCGGATGCCGATGACGTCCGCCATGAAGGAGACCATGTTCGCCGTCTCGCGGACTGTCTCGCCATGGGCGATCTGGGACTTCTTCTCATCGAGGACCTGCTCTTCCAGACCGAGGAGGTTGCAGGCGGAGGCGAAGGAGAAGCGGGTACGGGTAGAATTGTCGCGGAAGAGGGAAATGCCGAGACCGGAGTTGAAAATCTTCGTGGACTTGTTGCGCTCACGCAGGTCGCGCAGAGCGTCGGCCACGGTGAAGATCGCGTCGATCTCGTCGTCGGTCTTGTCCCAGGTCCAGTAGAAGTCGGACTTGTACATGTTGTTGATGTGCAGGGTCTCGAGATGTCTTGCAAGTTCTACGGTTTTACTCATTTGTATATCCTCCGTTATTGATAATTACTTAATATCGTTGCCGGTGAGTTCCTGACGGAAAGAGGTCGCAGAGCCGTCCTTGTTCTCGGGCTTGTACAGACCGGGAACCGCGGCGTACAGCGCGGCGCAGACGACGAGGTCCTGCTTCCAGGTGATTTCGTTCGGCGCATGCGCCTGAGATTCCGCGCCGGGACCGAAGCCGACGCACGGGATGCCGTAGCGCCCCTGGATGGAAACACCGTTGGTGGAGAAGGTCCACTTGTCGGTCAGCGGACGCTGACGCTTTTCCTTTGCCTGCTCGTCGGCATAGAGTCTCTTGTCGCCCCAAAGAGCGTGGTGGGCGTCGATGAGCGCCTGCACGTGCGGCGCGGACTCCTTGTTGATCCAGGTCGGGAAGAAGCACTCGGTCTCGTAAACGTGACCATTCCAAGCCGGACGGTCATACATGTACATGGAGACCTTGACGTCCTTCGCATACTTCTTGCATGCGGGCAGGTCTTCGATTTCCTTCAGGCAGGACTGGTAGGTCTCGCCGGCGGTCATGCGGCGGTCGATGGAGATCGCGCAGGAATCCGCAACAGCGCAGCGGGAAGGAGAGGTGTAGAAGATCTGGGAGGTGGTGCAGGTGCCGCGGCCGAGGAAGCGCGCGTCTTCATAATGATCGGGGTTGTACTTCGGATCGAGCATCTTGACAAGACCCTTGATCTCCTTGTCGTCAGCCGCGTCGTTCTCGTTGAGATCACGGACGTTTTCGATGATCTCCGCCATCTTGTGGATCGCGTTGTCGCCGCGCTCCGGCGCGGAGCCGTGGCAGGAAATGCCGCGCACGTCGACGCGAATTTCCATTCTGCCGCGATGGCCGCGATAGATGCCGCCGTCGGTCGGCTCAGTGGAGATAACGAATTCGATCTTGCTGCGGGCGTCTTCCGGGCCGTTGAAGTATTCGTTGACGATGGACTGCCAGCACATGCCGTCGCAGTCTTCTTCCTGCACGGAGCCAACGACCATGATCTTATAGCCCTCGGGAATCAGACCCAGATCCTTCATGATCTTTGCGCCGTAGGTGGCGGAAGCCATGCCGCCTTCCTGATCGGAGCCGCCGCGACCGTAGATGATTTCTTCGGTCTCGTAGCCCTTGTAGGGGTCGTGGGTCCAGTTGTTGATGTTGCCGATGCCGACAGTGTCGATGTGGGAGTCGATCGCGATGATCTTGTCGCCGCTGCCCATCCAGCCGATTACGTTGCCGAGCTTGTCGATTTCAACCTTGTCGTAGCCGAGCTTCTCCATCTCGGCCTTGATGCGCATGACGACGCCCTCTTCTTCGCAGCTCTCGCTGGGGATCGCGATCATGTCGCGAAGGAAACGGCTCATGTCTGCACGGTAGCCTTGCGCAGCCTTTTTGATTGCTTCAAAATCCATGAAATAACCCTCCGTCATTTGTTTCGATTCACTTCCGTATTCATACGGGTACATCTATATAATAACATAACAATTGCAGAAGTCAAATACATTTTTGCAATAATCCGACGACTTCTTGTGAAATGAAAATATTCTTTAGATTGCCGATTTTTTTGGGAAAAAAGATTGATTTTTTATAGGATTATGCTATGATAGAATCAGATGAAAATGGAGTGGAGCAAATGCGCGCCGACGCACGAATTCAGTCGACGGTAAGCTCCGCTACTCCACATCGAGCCATATCCCCGACAGCGCTATGAAGCATACCCTATATTCTTATTTAGAAGTAAAAACAGGAGGAAAAAAACAATGATTGATCTTCGCATCAACAAGGAAGGCCTTGCGCACAACCTGCAGAAGGCCAAGGAAAACAACATCATTATCCCGACCTTCGCACAGATGCAGAACCCCGAGCTGATCCCCGAAAAGATCAAGGAAAAGCTCACCAACGTCGGCCTGTGGGACGTCAACCCGCTGAACCTCTTCCGTATCACATGGAAGAACGAGCCGAAGGAATTCGGCGGTCTGTATCAGAAGGTTCCGAACTACATCGAGTTCCCGTCCAAGCTCACCGGCGTGCCCTGCCGCATTGTCGCGATGGCAGGCAAGTGGTTCCCGACCGGCTGCCATAAGGTCGGCGCTTCTTTCGGCTGCCTCGTTCCGCGTCTCGTGACCGGTCAGTTTGATGCGACCTATCATCATGCCGTATGGCCCTCCACCGGCAACTACTGCCGCGGCGGCGCGTTCAACTCCAAGCTGCTGGCGTGCGACTCCGTTGCCATCCTGCCCGCTGAGATGTCCAAGGAGCGTTTCGACTGGCTCAAGAGCATCGCCGGTCAGGTCATCGCGACCCCGGGCTGCGAGTCCAACGTCAAGGAAATCTTCGACAAGACCTGGGAGCTGAAGCAGGATCCGTCCATGATGATCTTCAATCAGTTCGAGGAAATGGGCAACCCCGTGTGGCACTACAACGTCACCGGCGAAGCGCTGGCGACCGTTTATGAGTCCTTGAAGCGTGACGGCGACCGTCTGTTCGGCTGCGCCTTCACCTCCGGCTCCGCAGGCACCATGTCCGCAGGCGACTACCTGAAGGATCACTATCCCACCGCGAAGGTCGCTGTCGGTGAGGCGCTGCAGTGCCCGACCATCGTGAACAACGGCTTCGGCGGCCACCGCATCGAAGGCATCGGCGACAAGCACATTCCCTGGATCCACAATGTGAAGAATACCGACATGGCGATCGCCATTGACGACGAAGACTCTCAGCGTCTGCTCCGTCTGTTCAATAAGGAAGACGGCAAGAAGTACCTGCGCGAAGTCCTCGGACTTGATCAAGAGCTGGTCGAGAAGCTGAGCTGGCTCGGCATCTCCGGCATCGCGAACGTCCTGTGCTGCATCAAGATGGCGAAATACTACGAGCTGACCGAGCACGACGTCCTCATGACCGTCCTGACCGACTCCGCCGTGATGTACGGCTCCCGTATCGCCGAGCTCGACGAGATGCACGGCGCATACAACGTCCATGAAGCCGCACTGGATCACAACCTCCACATCCTTGGACTCAAGACCGACAACCTTCTGGAGCTGACCTACACCGAGCGCAAGAGAGTCCACAACCTCAAGTACTACACCTGGGTCGAGCAGCAGGCGCGCGACGTGAAGGACCTGAACGCTCTTTGGTACGATACCAAGGGAACGTGGGACGCCGTCCACGCGCAGGCGAAGGAAATGGACGAGCTCATCAACGAGTTCAACGAGGCGACCGGCCTGCTCAAGGCGCTGTAAGAGAATACAAAGGGGAGGGGTTAGTCCCCTCCCTGTTTTTCATAATAATCATAAGGAGAATACTATGCGTAACGTAAAATGCGCTCGCTGCGTCAAGTGCGGCAGGGAATATGAGGCTGTCCCCAATCTGACCAACTGCTCCTGCGGCGGCATTCTGGACATTATCTACGACTATGACTATATCAAGACCGTCCTGACAAAGGAAAAAATGGCGGCGCGGAAGAACAACACCATGTGGCGCTACCGCGAGCTGCTGCCGATTGAAGAAACCACGCCGGATACGCCCCTGCGCGTCGGCTGGTCGCCGTTGTACGAGGCGGATCGGCTGGCAAAGGTGCTCGGCATCAAGAAGCTGTGGATCAAGGACGACGGGCAGAACCCGACCGCCTCGCTGAAGGATCGCGCCTCCGCCATGGCGGTCGCCAAGGCGCAGGAGGCGGGCGCGAAGGTCATCGCCTGCTCCTCCACCGGCAACGCCGCCTCCTCTCTGGCGGGCAATGCCGCTGCAGCAGGTCTGAAGACTTATATCTTCGTTCCGGCGCGCGCGCCCAAGGGCAAGGTTGCGCAGCTCATGACCTTCGGCGCAAACGTCGTCTCTGTGCAGGGCAACTATGAGGAGACCTTCGAGCTGTCCAAGGCGGCGATCGACAAGTGGGGCTGGTATAACCGCAACGCGGCGATCAACCCCTACCTGTCCGAGGGCAAGAAGACCGTTTCGCTGGAAATTGCGGAGCAGCTTGACTGGAAAATGCCGGATTATCTGGCGATCTCCGTCGGCGACGGCTGCACGATCGCGGGCGTATGGAAGGGCTTGAAGGACCTGCACGCGATCGGCTTTATCGACAAGCTGCCGCGTCTGATCTCCGCACAGGCGGAGGGCTGCCATCCGATCAACCGCGCCATCGCCAACAACGAGCCGTGGTATCCGATGGAGGAGAACACCATCGCCGACTCCATCGCAGTCGGCGTGCCGCGCAACGCGGACAAAGCACTCAATGCAATCCGCGAGTCCAACGGCATTGTCGTCAACGTGACCGACGAGGAGATCATGGCAGCGCAGAAGCTGGTCGGCATGACCTGCGGCGTCTTTGGCGAGCCC
>CAJOMA010000074.1 GCA_905235655.1 uncultured Oscillospiraceae bacterium
TGTGTATAACGCATCGCGTGTTTCTCTTTTGCATCCGCAAAGACACGCTCAATCGTTTCTTTGCGTTGTGCATAAATTTCTTTCGCACGATCCGTCTTTCGTATCTGCTCCACTAAATCCAGATACTCCTGCCAGATGTGCGTCGTATGTACCTTCTGCCCCTTCTCATTCGCTCCGCACTTCGCTTTGCAAGGACAGCTCCTGCATGCCTCCGGCATGCTGCGGTACGTCCGTTTGCCTTCTTTATCCGTTGTGGTATGACGTAAAATGCCGCCGCATGGGCAGGTGTAAGTGTCGTTTACCGGATCATATATGTATTCCCACGGTTTATATCTGTCTTGTTTTCCTTTGTATTGTGTATACGGCAGAATCGGAACTTTCCCATCCTCTATCGTTTTCTTTGCAATCCACGGCGTTTTATAGCCGGCGTCCATTGTTACGAATTGTACCTTGTGCTTGCTCGTTACCTTGTCATATAGTGTGTCCCATGCTACGCTGTCATGTACGTTCCCTGCCGTTACTTCTACCTCTAATACGAAGCCTCTGCTGTCACAGGCGGTATGTGCTTCATATGCGAATTGTCTTTCGTGCTCTCCCTTTACGAACATCCCGCAGTCCGGGTCGGTTGTGGATACCGTCTTCTCTGTCATTCCTCCGCCGCCTGGAGATTGCGGATCATTCTCGTCGTCTTCTTCCTCTTCGATCGGCTTCTTTCCCAGCATCTCCCGTTCTGCGTTGACTTCCTGACGAAGCTGCTCCGCGTATACCTTCGCTGCCTTTTCCACCTGTGTCTTTTGGAACTTCTTCTTGTTCGCGCTTGCTTTTATGTGCGTCCCATCTATGAATATCGTGCTCGGATCGACCATTCGGTTATTCAGCGCTTTGTTCAGTATATGCTCAAATATCTCCTGCGCCAATTCCTCCGGAAACCGCTGGCAGAACGCATAGCTCACCGTCGCAAAATGGGGAATTTCATCTAACAGTCCGTATCCCAAAAACCAGCGGTAGGCAAGGTTGACTTGTATCTCTCTATACGTCTGGCGCAGCGATGGAATCCCAAATATGTGCTGGATCAGCACCATCTTAATCAGTACGACGGGGTCCGTTCCCGGTCTGCCGTTGTCATGGCAATAATATGGGGATAGACGTTCATACAGCCAGTCATAATCCATGACCTGCTCTATTTTCCGCAGCAGGTGATCCTTCGGCACCAACGCTTCCAAATCCACCATCACGACTTCTTTCCGTCCGTCCTTTTTCCACTGCTCCATAAAAAACACCCCCGTTTCTTTCATTATATCAGAAACAGGGACGTCTGTATAGTTTTTTGACAGTCTGTCCCCTGGCTGACTGTGTCAGCCAGGGGAGATTCTGCAAAGTATGTCGCAGCTCCCTGCCCTGCGACGCACAGATTGCCACGGCTGACTCCGTCAGCCTCGCAATGACGCGGTAGAGAGAGCGTGCACTATTTCGGCGGCTGCTACCCGGTGGGCAGCATCGAAAACTACTCCGCAAAAACCTTCTTCAGCTTCGCAAAGCGCGGCAGGCCGTTTTCGTAGCGGAGCTTGGTCTCGCCCTGCACCAGCGGCGCGCAGTAGCGGATAAAGTCGTCGGTGACGTGACAGCCGTCCGGCGTGATCCACTCGAGCGGAACCTTCTTCTCAAAGTTTGCGACCTTCTCCAGGTCGAACAGCTCATAGTGGCAGACATAGCCGTTATCGCGGTCGCAGACGAAGCCGACCATCTTGCCGCTCTCGCCGGCGAGGGCGGATTCCACGGCAACCTTGCCGGAGTTGAAGGACTCCTCGATGTCGGTCAGAGACGCCTGATGCGCCGCGCAGCGCTGCAGCAGGGACAGCTCAATGCCGCGCACCTTGACGCCCAGCTCGCTCTTGACGGCGTCCGCGAGTCTTGCGGCAAGTCCGCCGAGCTGCGCATGACCGAAGCCATCGGTGCCGGAGGTCTTCGCCTCGGAGACGAAGCGGCCGTCGGCATAGTGGACGCCCTCGGAGACCGCGACGAGACAGTTGTTCTTCTCTTCGTAGACGCGCTTGACGTCGGCGAGGAACTGCTCCATCGTGAAGTCGATCTCGGGCAGGTAGATGAGGTCGGGTCCGTCGCCTGCTGTGCCGGCAAGGGCGGCAGCGGCAGTCAGCCAGCCGGCGTGGCGTCCCATGCACTCGACGATGGTGACCATGCCCTTATCATAGACCTTGCTGTCGCGGGAGACCTCCATGACGGAGGTCGCGATATACTTCGCAGCGGAGGCGAAGCCCGGGCAGTGGTCGGTGCCGTAGAGATCGTTGTCGATGGTCTTCGGCACGCCGAAGACGCGGCATTCGTAGCCGACCTTCTTCATGTAGCGGCTGATCTTGTTGCAGGTATCCATGGAGTCGTTGCCGCCGTTATAGAAGAAATAGCGGACGTTGTGCTTCTTGAAAACTTCGAGAATGCGCTTGTAGTCGGTATCGTCCACGTCGGGATCGGTGATCTTGTAGCGGCAGGAGCCGAGCGCGGAAGAGGGCGTATAGGGCAGAAGCTCCAGTTCCTTCGGGTCCTCCTTGCTCATGTCCATCAGACGGTCGTTGAGCACGCCGACGATGCCGTGATGCGCACCGTAGACCGCGGTGATGCAGTCGCTTTCCAGCGCGGTCTTGATGACGCCGTAGGCGCTGGCGTTGATGACGGAAGAGGGACCGCCGGACTGGCCGATGACAGCGGCGCCGACCAAGGGTTTGTTGTTCGTCATTTTCATTACCTCCGATATTCGGTGCATATTGCACAAATTTTTACAAATAAAGTATAGCACAACCAGTTCTTCTTTGCAAGCAAAGCTTTCGATTTTCGGCGAGAGATGAGATTTCTGTTGCAATTCAGCATGAATTATGCTATGATAACATAAAATAATGGGCGAATAAGGAGGGTTCCTTTTGAATAAAGTTGAAATTACATTCCAAGATATTCTCTGGACCTTAAAAAAGTACATTCTGTGGATCGTCGCGGTTTCGTTGGTGTCCATGATCGCCGCGTGGGCATATTCCACCTACTTTGTCACGCCGATCTACTCCACCTCGATCTCCGTCTGCGTCTTCGCCAATGACAGAAGCACCGCCTCCAGCGTTACCACGGGCGAATTGACGGCGGACGCCAGTATCGCAAACACCTATCAGGTGCTGATCACCAGCCAGCCCGTCATGAACGCCGTCAGCGAAGACCTCGACGGCAAGGTCTCCCCCGAATCCCTTCGCAGTATGATCACGGCGAGCGTTCAAAAGAATACACAGATCATCAACGTTACCATCCGCGGCACAAGACCGCAGTTGATCGCGGACATCGGCAATTCTCTCGCGGAGGTCGGCCCGACGGTGCTGAACGCTCTGGCGCACGGCGGCGAGATGGTCTCCGTCGACCACGCCAAGACGCCCTCCATGCCGTCCTCTCCGAATATCACTTCCAACACCACTGTCGGCCTTGTGCTCGGTCTGCTCCTGTCCTGCTCCGTCGTGATTCTGATCGCTCTGCTGGACACGACCATCTGGCGCGAGGAGGATTTGGAGCGCGCGTTCAACATTCCCATCCTCGGCAGTGTTCCCCCGATGAGCGCGGCCGCGATTGCCGCGGCCAGGCGCAAGAGAAGGAGGTAAGCGATTATGCTGTTTCGTCGTAATAGCAAGAGCCGCTTCAAGAGCAGCTCGTCCCGTTCCGAACGCCCCCGGCTGACGCTCGAAAGCCCCTTTGCGATCAAAGAGGCGTACAACTCCATTCGAACGAAGCTGATGTTCACCGGCAAGGGTGAAAAATGCCCCGTCTTCGCCGTCACCAGCTCCCTCGCTTCCGACGGTAAGTCCACCATCTCCGTCAGTCTGGCGATTTCTATCGCCATGGCGGAGCAGCGCGTCCTGCTGATCGACGCGGATATGCGCAAGCCCTCCGGTCACCGTTATTTCGGCGTCGATTGCCGCCACGGTCTGAGCGAATATCTTGCCGGTCTGAACGGTGAGCTCAAGCTGCGCCCGACGGATATCGACAATCTCTTCATTCTGACCGCCGGTCAGATTCCGCCGAATCCGGCGGAGCTGCTCGGATCAAAGCAGATGGACGTCCTTCTGGACTACGCGCGGCAGCATTTTGATTACATCATCATCGACACGCCGCCTGTCAACATCGTCACGGACTCCACGGTTATCGCCGACAAGATCACGGGCTATATCATGGTCGTGCAGAGCGGCAAGAATCACATGCAGGACGTCAGCGAGGCCGTACACCAGATCGAGGAGATGAACGGCAACATTGTCGGCATGATCCTCAACGATCCGGAGAATACGACCGCTGCGCACTACAGCTACCGCTACAACAAGTATTACCGCTACAAGCGTTATAAGTATTACGGCGACGGCAGCGGTTCATCGTCAGGCGAAACCTTCAGATAATGGAGCCTCTGCCGTGAACATTGATTTTCATGCGCACATCCTTCCGGGAGCGGATCACGGCAGCAGCAGCCTTGCAACCTCGCTTCGGCAGGTCAGGCTGGCGCGGCGCGCACGCATCGACGTTCTTGCCGCAACGCCGCATTTCTATCCGGAGCAGGAGTCTCTGTCTGATTTTCTGAAGCGCAGAAGGGAAACGGCGCTCTGCCTGCGCGAAGCGCTGCCGATCAACGCGCCGAAAATCCTTGTCGCCGCAGAGACGCATCTTTGCCGCGGTATGGAGGATATCGACGGCTTGGAGCGGCTTTGCTTCCCCGGAACTAACGTGCTCCTGCTGGAGCTGCCGCACGATTTTTCCATCCGTGCTTATGAGCAGACGCTGGACGGTCTGCAGTACGGTAAAAAGCTGGATATCGTTCTGGCGCACATCGACCGCTACCCGGACGCCACCGTCGATTTTCTCTTAGCGCTTGGTTTTCGGGCGCAGATCAACGCGGAATCCTTCTGCCGTTTCCGAAAAAGAAGGCGGTCGATGGCTTGGGCGAAAGAGCTGGACAGCGTCGTCGCGCTGGGCAGCGACATCCACGGCTGCGACGTCGGCTACCGTGATTTTCTAAAGATGAAGGAGCGGCTCGGCAAGACCTATGAAATCATCATGGGCAGGACGCGGCGGCTGCTCAAGCTATAACCCTAAAGATAACCCCCGTGGTCAACAGACCACGGGGGTTCATTTTATTTGTGCCGCGTATCAGTCAAAGGGGTTGGGGTCCTTGTCGAGGAGCTCCTGCGCGGCCTTTGCGCCGGCAGGGTCGAGGAAGCGGAACATCATCGCAGCGATCTGCGCGCGCGTCGCGTATTCCTGCGGCGCCAGCCGCCCGTTGATGCCGTTGATGATCCCTTCGCCGATCGCCCACTTCATCGAGGCAAGCGCGTATTCGCTGACCTTGCCCGCGTCGGGATAGGCTGCCAGATTGCCCTTCGCCTCCGGCTCGCCCGCATAGCGGTACAGGATCGTCGCAAGCTGCTCGCGCGTGATGTAGCGGTTCGGTGCGAACAGCTCTTCCGAAACGCCCTTGACAATCTCATTGTCCGCCGCCCATGCGACCGCGCTCGTATACCACACGCCGCTTTCAATATCCTCAAACGGAATCTTCAGTCCCTTCGCGCTCGGCTCACCCGCCGCGCGGTAGACGATCGTGACCAGCATCGCGCGCGTGACGTTGCCGTTCGGCTCAAAGTGATCCGCAACCGTCTGGTTCGGTCTGCCTACGCCGTTCATCAGTCCGTGCTGCAGGCAGTAGATGATACCCGGACGGTACCATGCTTCCTTGTCCAGATCAACAAAGCTCGCGTACAGCGGGGTATCCCAGTTGATCGGCTCGTCGTCGCCCGACTTGTAGCTCGGATCGACCGCGCCGCAGACCTTGCAGACGCCCTCGACGAAGCTGTGCGGCGCGAGGTCGGTAAAGTCGGTGCGGTAGCTGTCGCCGCACTTCGTGCAGGTATGCAGCGTGTAGCCCGGCTCCGTGCAGGTCGCGCTGACCTTCGTGTCAACATAGCTGTGCTGGCAGGTCGACGGCGGCTCGGTC
>CAJOMA010000075.1:0-6015 GCA_905235655.1 uncultured Oscillospiraceae bacterium
AAGCACACCGAGGGCGGCGACTTCCGGCAGGCGACCTACCGCGCCGTCCGGCAGGGGCTCATGCAGGCGGAAAGCGTGCTGCTGGAGCCGTTTTATCAATTCACGCTGACCGTTCCCGCCGATCAGATCGGTCGGGCGATCAACGATATCCGCGCCATGGGCGGGAGCTTTGATTCTCCCGCCGAGGTCGAAGAAGGCATGCAGCTCGTCGGCAGAGCGCCGGTGTCCGAACTGCAGGACTATATGGCGCAGGTCGTGTCCTATACGAAGGGGCGCGGCAGGCTAATCTGTGAGGTGGGCGGCTACGCGCCTTGCCACAATGCGGCGGAGGTCATTGCCGCCTTCGCCTACGATCCGGAGCGCGACTTGGAAAACACGCCCGATTCCGTCTTCTGCGCCCACGGCGGCGGCTTCACCATCAAATGGGATCAGGTCTTTTCCCACATGCACTTGAGCAGCGTCCTGCGCCCGCAGCGCGAGGATGCGCCCGTACAGCTCAGGGCGCAGAATCTGGACTTGGACGAAAAAGAGCTGCAGCGCATTATGGAGCGCGAATTCGGCCCCGAAAAATACACGCTTCACCGGCCGCCGCCGAAGGTCGAAGCCTCGGAGATCACCCTGCCGCCACGCAAAAAAGACTATCTGATCGTCGACGGCTACAATATGATCTTCGCGTGGGACGGCTTGCGCGAGCAGGCGCAAAGCGACCTGTCCGGCGCGAGAGAACGTCTTCTGGACATCTTAAGCAATTACTGCGGCTACCGGCCGTGCGAGCTGGTCGTGGTCTTTGACAGCTACCGCGTCAAGGGCGGCGTCGGCTCGAAAACAAAGCACGACAATCTCCGCGTCGTCTATACCAGGGAAAACGAAAGCGCCGACCTCTATATTGAAACGCTGGTCGGCAAAATCGGCAGAAACTATGCCGTCCGTGTGGCGACCTCGGACGCGCTGATCCAGCTCTCCGCCCTGCGCAGCGGCGTGCTGCGCATCTCCGCAAACGAGCTTTTGGGCGAGATCGAGCAGGTCAACGAGAAGATCGCCGCCCTTATCCGTCAAATCCGCGAGGAGGCAAAGCGCGCCTCCATCCGCGATAATCCCCTTCGCACACTAACCAACGAGAATAAATTATAGGAGGTTTTTCTATGTCTACGCTGATGATCCGCAACATTTCCGCACTTGTCACCTGCAACGACGCCGACGAGCTTTTGAACAACGTCGATCTATACTGTGAAGACGGCGTGATCCGTGCCATCGGCAAGCAGCTTGCGCAGAAGGCCGACCGTGAGATCGACGGAACGTATATGTTCTGCTATCCCGGTCTGATCAACACGCACCACCACCTGTATCAGCAGTTCTCCCGCAATCTGCCGCAGGTGCAGAACATGGAGCTGTTCGACTGGCTCAAGACGCTCTACGAAATCTGGAAGAATCTGGATCAGACGGTTATTCGCTATTCCGGTCTGACCGGCATGGGCGAGCTGATGAAGAACGGCTGCACGACCTGCTTCGACCACCACTATGTCTTCCCGGCAGGCACGGGCGATCTGATCGGCGCGCAGATGCGTACCGCCGACGAGCTCGGCATGCGTATGGTTTCCTCCCGCGGCAGCATGGATCTGTCCGTCAAGGACGGAGGGCTTCCGCCCGACAGCGTCGTGCAGACCGTCGACGAGATCATGAAGGACAGCGCCTATCTGATCGAAAAGTATCACGATCCGTCCTTCGGCTCGATGCACCAGATCGTGCTCGCGCCGTGCTCGCCATTCTCCGTCTCTGCGGAGCTTCTGCGGCAGTCCGCGATCCTCGCCCGTCAGTACGGCGTGCGCCTGCACACCCATCTTTGCGAAACGAAGGATGAGGAAAACTATACCCTCAGCCGCTACAACATGCGCCCGCTCGAATATATGGAATCGCTCGGCTGGATCGGCGACGACGTGTGGTATGCCCACGGTATCCACTTCACCACGGAAGAGCTGGACGTTCTCGCCAAGACCGGCACCGGCGTCGCCCACTGCCCGGTTTCCAACATGAAGCTCTCGTCCGGCATCGCCCGCATTCCGGAGATGCTGGAGCGCGGCGTGAAGGTCGGCCTCGCGGTCGACGGCTCTGCCTCGCAGGACGGCTCCAATCTGCTTGAAGAAATCCGTATCTGCTTCCTGCTGCACCGTCTGAACTCCTCGTCAAAGGCGCCGACGGGCTACGACGTGCTCAAGATGGCGACCCGCGGCTCGGCATCTTTGCTCGGCAGAACCGACATCGGCTCCGTCGAGGTCGGCAAGTGCGCGGACTTCTTCCTCGTCGACTCCCGCCGCCTCGAGCTGGTCGGCGCGACCTACGACCCGAAGAACGTCTTCGGCACGGTGGGCTTGCGCGGCGCGGTGGATTACACCGTCGTCAATGGCAAGGTCACGGTCGATCGGGGCAGACTTGTCAACATCGACGAACCGGTTATCGCCGAAGAAGCAAGAAAAGTCTGCGACGCATACCTGTCCAAATAATGCAACGCCGGGGAAAATGGATGCTGATCGCCGCAATGACGCTCTATGGCACCATCGGCGTCTTCCGGCGCTATATTCCTCTTCCCTCCGGGCTGATCGCCTGCGCCAGGGGCTTGATCGGTGCGCTCTCTTTGGTCATTTTCCTTCTGGTTTTAAGAAAAAAACCGGATTGGACTGCCATCCGGCGCAATTTCCTGCCCCTCGCGCTGTCCGGCGCGGCGCTCGGCGCGAACTGGCTGCTGCTCTTTGAAGCATATGACCGCACCACCGTTGCGAGCGCGACGCTGGCGTATTACTTTGCGCCGATCCTGCTGCTGATCGCCGCGCCGTTCGCGCTCAAGGAGCGTTTGACCGCGCGCAAGGTGATCTGTATCCTTGTCGCGCTCGCGGGCATGGTGCTCATATCCGGCGTGATCGGCGGAGAAGCCTCCAAGCTTGGCGGCATTGCGTTCACTTTGGGCGCGGCGCTGCTCTACCCGATCATCGTCCTGCTCAGCAAAAAGCTGACGGCGGTCAACGCCTTCGACAAGACCGTCGTGCAGCTTCTCTTTGCCGCCGCGATCACCCTGCCCTACACGCTTCTGGCGGAGGAATGGGACTTCTCCGACTTCACTCCCGGGGCGGTGATTCTGCTGCTTATTGTCTGCGTCGTCCACACGGGCGTCGCCTACGCGCTGTATTTCGGCGCGATCCCCTCCCTGAAGGCGCAGACGCTCGCGGTTCTCAGCTATATTGACCCGCTCGTGGCGGTACTTCTCTCCGCGCTCCTGCTCAAAGAGCCGTTTGGTTGGAAGGAGCTCGTCGGCGCGGTTCTCATTCTCGGTGCGGCTCTCGTCAGCGAGCTGCCGGAAAGGAGCGTAAGCGATGTATCAACCTCTGGCGGATGAACTTCGCCCGACAACCTTAGATGAAGTCTTCGGTCAGGACGAAATCCTCGGCGAAGGAAAGATGCTGCGCCGGATGATTGAATCGGGCAACGTCCCGAATCTGATCTTCTACGGGCCGAGCGGCACCGGCAAGACGACGGTCGCCAACATCATCGCCGACGCCACGCAGCGCACGCTGTACAAGCTCAACGCGACGACCGCCTCGACCGCAGACATCAAAGAGATCGTCTCCCAGCTCGACACGCTGCTCGCGCCGAACGGCGTTCTGCTCTATCTGGACGAGATTCAGTCCTTCAACAAGAAGCAGCAGCAGACGCTGCTGGAGCATATCGAGAACGGCAAGATCACGCTGATCGCCTCTACGACCGAGAATCCGTATTTCTACGTGTTCAACGCGATTTTGAGCCGCAGCACGGTATTTGAGTTCAAGCCGATCACGCCGGAGGCGGCGTTGAAGGCAGTCAGCCGCGCCGTAGATTACATGACGAGCAAAACCGGTCTTTCCGTCACGGCGGAGGAAGGCGCTTTGGAGCACATCGCCACCTCCTGCGGCGGAGATATCCGCAAGGCGATCAACGCCGTGGAGGCGCTCTTCATCGCCGCCCGTCCGGGCGATACCTCCCTGCTTCTGACGCTGGAGGACGCAAAGGCGGTGACCCAGCGCTCCGCGATGCGCTATGACCGCGAGGGCGACAATCATTATGACTGTCTTTCCGCGCTGATGAAGTCCATCCGCGGCTCCGATCCCGATGCGGCGATCCACTATCTCGCGCGATTTTTAGAGGTCGGCGATCTGCCCTCCTGCTGCCGCAGAATCCTCTGCTCCGCCTGCGAGGACATCGGGCTTGCCTATCCGCTGGCGATCCCGATCGTCAAGGCGTGCGTGGATTCCGCCCTGCAGCTCGGCATGCCCGAGGCAAGACTTCCGCTGGCGGATGCCGTGCTCTTCCTCGCCACCGCGCCGAAATCCAATTCCGGCGTCATGGCGATCGACAAGGCGCTTTCGGACGTCCGCGCCGGCAAAATCGGTGATTTTCCGCGGCAGCTGCAGAACGTCCACGCCGACTCCTTCGGACAGGAGCGCGAGCAGGGCTATCTCTACCCGCACAGCTTCCAGAACCACTGGGTCAGGCAGCAGTATCTGCCGGATCAAATCAAGGACGCGCGCTATTACGAGTACGGCGACAACAAGATCGAGCAGGCTGCCAAGCGCTACTGGGACGAGATCAAGAAATGAGGGAGTAATATATGATGGACATTCGCCCGGGCGACGTGCTGACGATGAAAAAGCAGCACCCCTGCGGAAGCAAAACCTGGAGCGTCCTGCGCATCGGCGCGGATTTCAAGCTCAAATGCACCGGCTGCGGGCACGAAATCATGCTCCCGCGCTTTCAGGTGGAAAAGAATATCAAGGCGATAACGCATACGGAATAATCGTTCGACCGCGCCATACGGTTTTTGGCAAAAAAGCTGCTCGGGAAATGGAATTCCCGAAGGAAATACCGGAAAACGCGACTGACCGATACGAAACCGGCCGCATTCCCCGTCGGGGATTGCGACCGGTTTTTTATGCGCGCGGCTCTATACTTTGTCCACGGAGGAGATGTCCTTGACCGTATACGCAGACGCTGTTTTCGTCCTGAATTTTTCCGTCAATTACCTGCTGCTTCGCGCAAGCGCACGGCTCGGCGGCGCGGCGATCCGGAGCAAACGCATGCTCTGCGCCGCCCTGCTCGGCGCAAGCTACGCCGTTGCGGTGTATCTTCCCGGTCTGCGATGGCTTTCCGCGTTTCCCGTCAAGCTCCTGTGTGCCGCAGGGATGCTCGCGCTTTCCTTCGGCCTGCGGCGCAGCGCACTGCGGCTTGCGGCGGTCTTCGGCGGGATGACGCTGGCGCTCTGCGGCGCGGTCTACGGCGTGGAGCTGCTAAGGGGCGGGCAGCTTCACTACCGCGCGGACGCGCTGTTTTACCCCGTCACCTTCTTCTCGGTCCTGCTGACTGCCGCGGCGGTCAGCCTTGCCGGCCGCCTGCTGCTGCCGAAGCTGACCTTCGCCGCAGACAGTATTCTGCCGGTTACGCTGCGGCTGAACGGCAGAACCGTCCGCCTGAGCGCGCTGCGCGACAGCGGCAACACGCTCTGCGATCCCGTCAGCGGCGAAAGCGTGCTGACCGTCTACTGGAAGGCGGCGAGGTCGCTCTTCCCCTTCGCCCTCACCGATGCCGATCTTTCCTCCCCCGCGATCCTCGCGCTGCGGCTGAAGGACTATGCGCCGCGGCTGATCCCCTACCGCGCCGTCGGCGTAGCATCAGGGCTCCTGCTTGCGATCCCCTGCGAAATCACGCTCAACAATCACACCAAAACCGGCCTCGTCGCCCTCTCTCCGACGCCTGTTTCGGAGCGCGGCGCGTATGAGGCGCTGACCGGAGGTAACCGTCATGCTTAAATCCTTGTCCCAGCTTATCAACGCTCTGCTCAACCCGCCGGAGAGCGTCCTCTATATCGGCGGGAGCGACGTTCTTCCGCCGCCGCTTTCCGGCGCGGAGGAGCAGGAGCTTTTACAGCGCATTTCCGAGGGCGACGAGCAGGCAAAGCAATGCCTGATTGAGCGGAATCTGCGGCTCGTCGTCTAC
>CAJOMA010000075.1:6038-9060 GCA_905235655.1 uncultured Oscillospiraceae bacterium
TTTGAGAACACGGGAATCAACATCGAAGACCTGATTTCCATCGGCACGATCGGTCTGATCAAAGCGATCGGCACCTTCCGCTCCGACCGCAACATCAAGCTCGCGACCTACGCCTCGCGCTGCATTGAGAACGAAATCCTCATGCATATCCGCAAAATATCGGGGCAGAAAACCGAGGTCTCCCTCGACGAGCCGATCAATACCGACTGGGACGGAAACGAGCTGCTGCTTGCCGATATTCTGGGCACGGATCATGACACCGTCATGCGCCCGATGGAGGAGGACGTCGAGCATCAGCTTCTGCGCGAAGCGCTTTCGCGTCTGCCGGAGCGCGACCGCTACATCGTTTCTATGCGCTTTGGACTGGCAGGGCAACAGGAAAAGACACAAAAGGAGGTCGCAGACCTCATGGGAATCTCGCAGTCGTACATCTCGCGTCTGGAAAAGCGCATCATGCAGCGTCTGCGCCGCGACCTGCTGCGGCAGGTTTCGTAAAACCGAAAATAATCCTTGCAATTCCGCCGCACAGCAGTTATAATGATGAGCGGTGAAGCTGCGCCGCGCATTATGCCGGTGTGATGGAATTGGTAGACGTAGTGGACTCAAAATCCACCGCTGGCAACAGCGTGCCGGTTCGAGTCCGGCCACCGGCACCAAACGGCAGGGAGGGGAATTCGCCTCTCCCTGCCGTTTCACGTCGATAGTCGTTTGATGAGAAGCATGGTTCGAACACGAGCATTTGGCAGCGCGGAGCGATGCCTTTCTCCGCGCGCGGAGAAACAAAGCAAATGCGAAGTGTCACGGAGGCGGCTTGCCGCCGCAGTATTCCGGTCACTTTGTTGCAAGCTCCATAGAAAGTAACACCCTGCCGCGGTCACACGGCAGGGTGTTACTTTTGATTGTCTCTATGCGTCGCTTTTCTCCGCCTACAGCGTTCAGAAGGCTTTGAAATATTGCGCCTCACAGCGTTTCCTTCGTCGCTGGCTTGCCGCAAACGATGTTCAGGTTGCCGTTGCGGGTGCGGATATCGTCGAGGAACGCCTTCGTCAGGCGCGCGTCGCGGAGCACGACCTTATAGCACAGCTCGTAGAGCGTGCCCATATTCGACGTCTTGACGCGATCGAGCTCCGCGCTGCGGGTGTACTTCTCAAACAGGTCGTCAAACAGTCCGTCATAATCAAGATTCTCGGGAATGGTGATCTTGAGCTCGCGCTCATCCGCAGCGCCAGCGCCGAAGCCGATCGCAGTCAGCAGCAGCATGAACAGGGCGATGATCGCAAAGAACACCGCTGCGATCGCCACATAGCCCATGCCGGTCGCCAGTCCGATCGCCGTCGCGAGAAACACCAGCCCGATCTCCTTCGCGCTGCCCGGCGCGCTGCGGAAGCGGATCAGTCCGAAGGCGCCAGCGACCGCCACGCCCGCGCCGATGTTGCCGTTGACCATCATGATGATGATCTGTACCATCACCGGCAGAGCGGCGAGCGTCACGACGAAGCTGCGGGAGTATTTGGACTTATACATGCTCAGTACGGCTGCGCCGAGACCGAGTACCAGCGAGACCGCCGTGCAGATGAAGAATGCGGACACGGTGATCTCCGTACCGGTAATGATTGAGTTAAGCACTGCGAAGGACCTCCTTTTTCATAACGGCGGACCTGCCGCCAAGCACAAAATTTCTGTAATATGTCCCATACTTGGAGAAGGTCGTCGGGAAAATGCCGTTCTCCGAAAGCAGCCGTGCCAGCCACAGCGGCGCGGCGCCGGGAATCTTGACCTCCATCAGGATCACGTCCTCGTCCAGAAGCGGGACGCCGTGATCGCCGAAGCGCAGGTCGAGCTCGTTGGAGCGGACGCGCAGCGCGGTGTCAAAGGTGACGCGCAGCTCGCCGCCGTCCGCCGCCGCCCATGCCTCGCGGTCATACGCGATGAAGACCTTCGGGGTCGGCTGATAGAATTCCAGGAACCGGTCAATCTCGCGCCCGATCTGGCAGTCGCTTTCGTTTTTTCTGCTCTGCAGGCAGCGCGCCGCGTCCTGCATCTGCATCGGGATACGGCGCTTGTACACGACGCCGTCAAACTTCTTCTTCACCTCGACGTACACGTCGTCGCCGGCGGCGGGCACGCCGTAGCTGCGCAGCCGCAGCTTCTCCTTGTATACCGGCCGCTCCAGTGACGTGCGGATGAGATCGTAGCCCTCGGTATCATAATAAATGTTGCTGATCGAGTACCGCGGATGCGCGTCCGGCGTCATATAGCGCGCCATGCCCTGCCGCACCGCCCGGTACTGCGCCGGCGTCAGCAGGTATTTCTTTTCGTATCGCTGAAAACAGCTCTGCACCTGGCTCATGTCGTTTGCCTCCTTTGCGTTGGGGTCGGTTTTGATTTCTGAACCAATGATAGCACGCGGCAAAGGCGGAAATCTCCGAGGAACAGTGGCAAAAAATACGAAAAGCTCACGAAAGTCTTCGTATGGATTGCGGCAGTTTCCGCCCTGATTGTCGTTGATTTTGCGCTTTTGGGCTGATATAATGAAGAAAAAGCGAGAAAACGAGGTGGATCGAAATGCAAAACGACAGCAAGCGCATTTACATCGCGGACGACGACGACAACATCCGCCAAATCGTTAAGACCTTTCTGGCAAGCGACGGCTTCACGGTCGAGGATTTTCCGACCGGCGACCTCCTGCTGGAGCGCTTCCGGCAGACGCCCTGCGACCTTGCGATTCTGGACGTCATGATGCCCGGCTCGGACGGCTTTACGATCTGTACGGAGCTGCGCGGAATCAGCACGGTTCCGATCATCATGCTCACGGCAAGGGATTCCGAAAACGACTACGCCATGGGGCTGGGACTCGGCAGCGACGACTATATTACAAAACCCTTTTCCGCCATGGCGCTCCTGATGCGGGTGCGGGCGATCTTCCGCCGCGTTGATTTTGAGAGCCGGAAGCATACCGCTCCCGCGCCGCAGGCGGTATCCGTCGGGCAGCTTGTTTTGGATGAGGACAGCCGCCACATCC
>CAJOMA010000076.1 GCA_905235655.1 uncultured Oscillospiraceae bacterium
GTCCGGTCCATACCAAGCCGGAGGACGGCTACCGCTACGCCACACGTGAGCAGATCGAGCCGCTTATCAATGAAAAAACCCGCGCCATTTTGGTCACCAACCCCGGCAACCCGACCGGCACGGTGCTGACCGCGCAGGAGCTGCGCCTGCTGGCGGACATCGCAAAGGAGCATGATCTGTACTTCATCTGCGACGAGGTCTACCGCGAGTTTATCTACGACGGCGGCGAAAAAACCACCGCGGGCAGCTTCGACGACATGAAAGAGCAGCTCATCCTGATCGACTCCGTCTCCAAGCGGTTCAGCGCATGCGGCGCGCGGATCGGCGCGCTGATCTCCCGCAACCGCGCCTTGATCGAGGCGGCGACCAAGCTCGCGCAGGCGCGGCTGTCTGTCGCTACCCTCGACCAGATCGGCGCCGCCGCCCTCTACGGCGTGGAGCCGTCTTATTTCGAGGCAACGCGGCAGGAATACCAGCACCGCCGCGACGTCTGCTACCGCAAGCTCAGGGAGATTCCCGGCGTCGTGACGACCGAGCCGAAGGGCGCGTTCTACACGATGGCGAAGCTGCCCGTGGACAGCGCGGAGGACTTTCAGATGTTCCTGCTGGGTGAGTTTGAGGACAACCGCGAGACCGTGACCTTCGCGCCCGGCAGCGGCTTCTACGCCACGCCCGGCGCGGGAAAAAGCGAGATCCGCATCGCCTACGTCCGCTGCGCGGAGGAGCTGGAGCGCGCGCTCGATTTGCTGAAAATGGCGATTGAGAAGTACAATAACCGATAAGATATGACAAACCGGCGCCGCGCCTAACGCGCAGCGCCGGTTATTTTGCGCCTTTCTTCGGCGTCATTGCGAGACCGACGGAGTCGGTCTTGGCAATCCGTCCGTGGAAGGTATGGCACGTTTCTGTATTACGAAGGATTCCCTTGGCAGAAGAACGCAAATCGGGAGACATTACTTCTTACGAGAATGCGTCCAAAGACTGCCGGGGACGGATTGCCACGCCTGCTCGCGCAGGCTCGCAATGACACGGAGCGGGAATTGTTTGTATCATAGTGAAAGCGGCCTCCCGAACGGGAGACCGCTTTTCTGTGATCAAACCAGCCGTGCGCCGGCGGGGATGCTATCGTCGAGCATGACGAGGTGGAGCTTTTCGCCGCGCTCCGCGGAGAGCAGCATGCCGCAGGATTCCTGTCCCATCATCTTGCGCGGCGGCAGATTCGTCACCGCCACGAGGGTCTTGCCAATCAGCTCCTCCGGCTGATAGAACTTCGCGACGCCGGAGAGAATCTGGCGCGGGGTGTCCGTGCCGTCGTTCAGGGTGAATTTCAGGAGCTTTTCGGACTTCTTGACGTTCTCGCAGGTCAGCACCTTCACGACCGTCATCTCCACCTTGCAGAAGTCGTCGAAGGAGACGGGAGGCAGGGGTTCGGGCAGAGGATCGGCGGCGGGCGCTTCCGCCGCGACCGTCAGCGCCTCGAGCTCGGCAAGCTCCTTCTCCGCGTCGATACGCGGGAAGAGGGCGGGACCGGCGATGACCGCCGCCTCGGCGGGAAGCACACCGTAAACGCAGAGATTGTCCCAGTCGTAGGCGGGTGCGCCGATGCGCGAGCGGATCTCCTCCGCCGTCGCGGGCATCACGGGGGTCAGGAGTCCTGCGCAGATTCTGACGGTCTCGAGCAGGTTATACATCACGCGGGCAAGGCGCGGGCGCTTGCTCTCGTCCTTGGCGAGGATCCACGGCGCGGTCTCGTCGATATACTTGTTGGCGCGGGAAATGAGCGCGAAGACCTCGCTCAGCGCGTTCTGGAACGCATAGCGCTCCATCTGCTCTTCGTACTTTTCATGCAGCCCGCTCGCCATGGCGATCAGCGCGTCGTCGAGGGCGGGATCGGACTGCTGCTGCGCAGGCAGCCTGCCGCCGAAGTACTTCTGCACCATTGCGACGGTGCGCGAGACGAGGTTGCCGAGGTCGTTGGCAAGGTCGGTGTTGATGCAGGAGATCAAAAGCTCGTTGGAGAAGTTGCCGTCCGAGCCGAACGGGAACGAGCGCATCAGGAAGAAGCGCAGCGCGTCCGTACCGTAGCGCTCTGCAAGCAGATACGGATCAACCACGTTGCCCTTGGATTTGGACATCTTGCCGCCGTCTAAGAGCAGCCAGCCGTGACCGTAGACCTTCTTCGGCAGGGGCATGCCCATGCTCATCAGCATGGCGGGCCAGATGATCGAATGGAAACGGACGATCTCCTTGCCGACAAAATGCACGTCGGCGGGCCAGAAGTCCTTGTAATCGTCGTATTTGCCGTTCATGAAGCCGAGGGCGGTCGTATAGTTGAACAGGGCGTCGACCCAGACATAGACGACGTGACCCGGATCGAAGTCGACCGGCACGCCCCAGGTGAAGCTGGTGCGCGAAACGCAGAGGTCTTCGAGTCCCGCGTCGATGAAGTTGTTGACCATCTCGTTGACGCGGCTGCGCGGCTCGAGGAAGTCGGTCTCGGTCAGGAGCTTGCGCACGGGCTCTGCGTATTTGGTCAGGCGGAAGAAATAGGCTTCCTCCTCCGCAGGCTGGCAGGGTCTGCCGCAGTCGGGGCACTTGCCGTCCTTGAGCTGGCTGTCCGTCCAGAACGACTCGCACGGCGTGCAGTACATGCCCGTGTACTTTCCCTTGTAGATGTCGCCCTTGTCATACATCGCCTTGAAAATCTTCTGGATCGCGGCGACGTGATAGTCGTCCGTCGTGCGAATGAAACGGTCGTAGGAGATGTTCATCAGCTTCCAAAGGTCGATGACGCCCTTTTCGCCTGTGACAATATTGTCGACGAACTGCTGCGGCGTGACGCCGGCGGCCTTCGCCTTGGTCTCGATCTTCTGCCCGTGCTCGTCCGTCCCCGTCAGGAACATGACGTCGTAGCCGCGCAGACGCTTATAGCGCGCCATCGTATCGGTCGCGACCGTGCAGTAGGAATGCCCGATGTGCAGCTTGTCCGAGGGGTAGTAGATCGGGGTCGTGATATAGAATTTCTTTTTGCAGGAATCACACATGATACGTTCCTTCTTTCCGAAATGTAGTTACGCTTTCTTTTTCCGCAGGCGGAAGAACAGATAGATGACCAGCGCGCCGAACACCGCGCCGCCGAGGTCGATCCAGAGGTCCTTGACGTTGCCGCTGCGCCCGGGGACGAAGCGCTGGATCGTCTCGTCGCACAGCGCGACAAACAGCGCGCAGGCGACCGGCTTGAGCAGGATGAAATTCCTGAGCTGCCGGAACAGCCCCGTCAGCAAAACGCCGAGCACGGCAAATTCCGCAAAATGCCCGCACTTGCGCAGGAGGTTGTTGGTCATCCACGGGAGGATTTTTTGGATATAGTAGAGCAGTCCGAGGCTTTCGGCGTCGCTGTCCGCGGCGACGCGGGAGGAATGCCAGAAGATCACGCCGATCCACAGGACGGTGAACACGAGCCAGACCCAAAACGCCTTCTTTTTCATGCCGTTCCTCCCATTCTTTCGCAAATTTGGAGATATTATACCATATCTGTCCGGAAAGTGCAACTCATAGATCCGGGAAGTGTCAGGTATTGCGGAAATCGTCCAATCCTGAAAGGGACGGATTGCCACGGCTCCTGCGGAGCCTCGCAATGACACGTCGAATGAAAAAACTGCCGCACGGGATTCGTGCGGCAGCAGTTTTACAGCAGGTTTTCCAGTTTTTCGATCGCGTCGGCGACCGTTCCGTCGTCGCAGGGCGCGGCTTTGATATAAGGTCTGTCCCGCAGGACGGGATCGCAGTCTTGCGGCACGAAGGCGAAATCCGCCGCGTCGAGCATTGAAATGTCGTTCGGCGCGTCGCCCGCGCAGACCAAAAGCTTCCGCCCGTATCGCTCCGCCAGCGCACGCGCCGCACCGCCCTTGCTGCAGTCCGGATTGCCGATCTCAAGGATGTACGCCATGGAGCGCGTCACGTAGCAGCGTCCGGCGCAGAATTCCTTGAGACCGCGCTCCACCGCCGCGAAGCGCGCGGCGTCCTCCGCCGTGAAGACCGGATGCTGAAGATCGCTGCCGATGCTCGCGCAGATCGCGATCTTGATCCACGGCTTCGGCACGTCGTCGGTCACGAGGATCGGCGTGAAGCCCTCTGCTTTCAGAAAGGCGTCGCGGATGGGATTGCGTCCGAAGACGTAATGATTCTCCACGCCCTGAATCTCAATGCAAAGCGACGGGTCGAGCCGCTGCGCCTCGCGCACGATCTCCATGGCGAAGTCCGGCAGCGGATGGGCGTAATACAGCGTCTGGCTCTGATAATCGTAGCACGCGCCGCCGTTATAGAGAATGCACGGCGCGTTGACCGGCACAAGCGCGGCGCGCTTGCGGAACAGCGGAATGCTGCGTCCGCTCGCGACGGCAAATCTGCCGCCTTCGGCGATGAAATAGCGGATCGCATCCACGTTGCGCCCGCGCAGGACGTTGTCCTGTCCGGTCAGCGTGTGGTCGAAATCGCTCGCAAAAAAGACGTTTGAAAATTTCCCCATAGTTTTCCTAAAAAGAAGGAACGCTAAGCGGCGTTTCTTCCTATTTTCAATCATGTACCATTCATTAAAACCATGAACGCATTTCCAACCCGCGTCATTGTGAGCCGGAAAAACGTACTGTCTCCCCACCGCGTCATTGCGAGGTTTGCAAAGCAAACCGTGGCAATCCGTGCGTATCGATACGGGACACTTTCCGTAATATGATGCACATGCCATACCTGCAACGGACGGATTCCCTGCCTGACTGCGTCAGGCGGGAATGACACAGTAGGTGGGGTTGTCGTAAAAACGACACAGTTCCCAACCCTGCAACGCACGGATTGCCACGGCTGACTCCGTCAGCCTCGCAATGACGCGGCGGGGACATGGAATGAAAGAATTGATACGCTTTCCGGTTTACTCGTAAATCGGGTACTTGTTCGTCAGGGCGGTGACGGCGGCGCGCACCTGCTCCTGCGTGCCCTCGAAGTCGGCGGCGGTGTCGTAGATGCACTGCGCGATCACGCGCATATCCTCTTCCTTCATGCCGCGGGTCGTCGCTGCCGGCGTGCCGATGCGCACGCCGCTCGTGACGAAGGGCTTTTCCGGATCGTTCGGGATCGCGTTCTTGTTGACGGTGATATAGTTCTCGTCCAGTCTGCGCTGCAGCTCCTTGCCGGTGATGTGCAGGGGGCGCAGGTCGGCGAGCATCAGATGGTTGTCCGTGCCGCCGGAGACGAGGTCGAAGCCGTGCGCAAGCAGTTCTTCCGCCAGCGCCTTGGCATTTTTGACGATCTGGTGCGCGTAGTCCTTGAACTCGGGCTGCATCGCCTCCTTGAAGCAGACCGCCTTCGCGGCGATCACGTGCATCAGGGGTCCTCCCTGCGTGCCGGGAAAGACGGCGGAGTTGACCTTCTTCGCAAACTCCTCCTTGCCCATGATGATGCCGCCGCGCGGACCGCGCAGGGTCTTATGGGTGGTGGTCGTCACGACGTCGGCGTAGGGGATCGGGCTGTCATGCGCGCCGCCCGCGACCAGACCGGCGATATGCGCCATGTCGACCATCAGCAGCGCGCCGCTGGCGTGTGCGATGTCCGCGAAGCGCCTGAAGTCAATCGCCCGCGGATAGGCGGACGCGCCCGCAACGACCAGCTTCGGCTTGTGGATATCGACCAGCTTCGCGATCTCGTCGTAGTCGATGCGTCCGGTTGCGGGATCGACGCCGTAAGAGACGATATTGTAGGTCTTGCCGGAAAAGTTTGCCCTGCTGCCGTGTGTTAAATGGCCGCCCTGATTCAGATCCATGCCCATTACGGTATCGCCGGGGTTTACGAGCGCGAAAAAC
>CAJOMA010000077.1 GCA_905235655.1 uncultured Oscillospiraceae bacterium
TGAAAAGAATCTATTCATTGCAAATGCCTTTCTTTTAAATTTTATCTTATTGCATCATAAACAGACACGGCTCCCTGTATCCTTGTAACGAATATCTTACTGCTCTATGCTGTTTCACTTCTCAATAGCAGGGCAGTTTATTTTTATAGGATCATAATTTACAGGCTCAAGTATCAGAATGCGGGCGGGCGTGCTTCCTGATATACAGGAGATAGCATATAAGCGATATCACTGACATCACAGCAAGCAATGCAAAAGACAATATGAATCCTTTTGAGAACGGATCGAGAAAATACTGCCCCATAAATGTACCGATAATAACACTTGGAATTATACCGATAACGCTGCCGAGCATATATTTCCCAAAAGAGCTTTTAGAAGCCCCCATATACATACTTGCAACATCAATTGGAATGAACGTCATTGTTCTCAGAAAAAAGCTGATAAACACTGTACTGCTGTTCTGGCATTCTACTATTGCCTTGAATTTCGGGTAACGATAAACGAGTTTGTCTACATATTCCTCACCAAGTGCTTTTCCCATAAAATAAGCTATCGCAAAGCCAAGAGCACTTCCGGTAAGATTTATGACAAATGCCCAACCTTTAGGAAAAACTGCTCCGACTGCTATTTCTATTGCTCTTTTCGGGAACATGACAGAAAGCGATTTCAAAGCATAGATAAGCAGGCTGTAACAAGTAGCAGTCATAGGTTTTGACGGCATATGCGTACTAAGATATTCCATTGAAAAAAACCTGTGATTAACAATGCAAAAAATGATGATTGCCAAAAAAGTCGCAGCAGATATCAGCTTCATGTTCTTCCTTAAAAAGGCTCTCATTTTATTCATGATGCTGATTTTTACTTTTCCTCCATAACACTCATGTAAGCAGGTCGGATGATCTTATCTGTGCAGATCAGCTCCTCTATCCTGTGTGCGCTCCAGCCGACAATTCTTGCGACCGCAAAGATAGCGGTATAGAGCTCCTGCGGTATTCCGAGCATATCATAAACAAAACCACTGTAAAAATCAACATTCGGACTCACACCCTTATAGATATGACGTTTATTTGCAATGATCTCAGGAGCAAGCTGTTCGATGTTCTCATAGAGGAGCAGATCGTCCTCTCGCTCTTTTTCTTTTGCAAGCTGCTGAACATACTTCTTAAACACCCGTTCTCTCGGATCAGAGAGAGAATAAACAGCATGACCCATACCGTAGATCAGACCTTTTCCGTCAAATGCTTCCTTGCTGATGATCTTTTCAAGATAAGCGGCTATCTCGTCTTTGTCGGTATGATCGGTGATATTTTCACGGATATTTTGCATCATTTCCATGACCTTGATATTAGCTCCGCCGTGCTTCGGACCTTTCAGCGAGCCGACCGCCGCCGCGATGGCGGAGTAGGTGTCCGTGCCCGTGGAGGCGACGCTGCGGCAGGAGAAGGTCGAATTATTGCCGCCGCCGTGCTCTGCATGGCAGACCAGACAGAGGTCAAGCACGCGCGCTTCCTCCTCGGTGAATTTTTTGTCCGGCCGGATCAATTGCAGAAAGCTTTCCGCCGCGGAAAGCTCCGGCACCGGACGGTGCAGATACAGGCTGTCATTCTCAAAATAATGGCGCTTGACGACATAGGCGTAGGCCACGATGGTCGGGAACCGCGCGACCAGCTCAACGGACTGGCGCATCATATTCTCCACGCTCAGATCGTCCGGATTCGGGTCGCAGGAGTAAAGCGCCAAAACGGACCTGCCGAGCTTGTTCATGATATCATGGCTCGGATTCTTAAGGATCATATCCTCCGTGAAATTCTCCGGAAGGAGGGTGCACTCGTTGAGCATGGAGCGGAACATCGCGTACTTCTCCCGATTCGGAAGGTTGCCGAACAGCAGCAGGTAGGCGACCTCCGTGAAGCCGAAGCGTTTTTCCTTGATATAGGCGTTGACCAGCTCGGTCAGTCCGTAGCCGCGATAGATCAGCTCGCCTTCCATCGGCTCGCGCTCGCCGTCGACAAGGCGGTAGCCGAGAACGTTGCCGACCTTCGTGCAGCCGACCATCACGCCGGTGCCGTCGTCGTTTCTGAGGCCGCGCTTGATGCTGCTGTTATTGCGCGCTTCCTCGGTCAGGCTGTTATGAATCTTGTAATCCGCGCATAGAGTGTGAAGAGACTCCGCGAAGGCTGGCGATTCGGACATGGGATCACCTCCGGTAAAAGTTGCTTTATTATATCAAAGAGAAAGCAAATCGTCAAGAATTTTTGGGGAAGCAAAGGAGATTTCTTATGAAACGGTTGGTAATTATTCCTCTTTTCGTCGTTTTACTTTGCTGCGCGCCGTTTCTCCTTTTTGCAGAAGGAGAAGCAGAGCCGCCGCGCCCCTCCTCTGCCGCTCCGCAGAAGCAGGAAGCCGAAGCCGGCGAGCCGTTTGACGCGCAGGTGACGCTGCGCGTGCTGACGGACGGCGGCGTGGAGGAAATGTCGCTGGAAGACTATCTGATCGGGACGCTGCTGGCGGAAATGCCCGCGAGCTTTCCGGAAGAAGCGCTCAAGGCGCAGGCGATCGCTTCGCGCACCTTCGCGCTGCGCAAGGCGGAGACCGGAAAACACGTCGGCGCGGACGTCTGCACAAGCTACGCCTGCTGTCAGGGCTGGTCGGCGGACGGTACGGCGGAAGAAATCGAACGCATTACGCAGGCTGTCCGCGCGACGGACGGGCTGGTCGTCACCTACGACGGCAAGCTGATCGACGCGACCTTTTTCTGCTGCACCGGCGGGAAAACGGAGTCCGCGCTCGCCGTCTGGGGCAGCGATATCCCCTACCTGCAGAGCGTGGTCAGCCCCGGCGAGGAGGACGCGCCACGCTATGAGGACACAGTGATCTTCAGTGCGGAGGAATTTGCCGAGAAGCTCGCGGCGGTCTGTCCGGAGGTCAACCTCTCCGGCTCCCCTGCCAACTGGATCGGCGCCGTCGAGCGGACGGAGGGCGGCGGGATCGGCACGGTCTTCATCGGCGGCGCGGCAATCAAGGGCACAACGCTGCGCAGCGCGCTCGGCGTGCGCTCAACCGATATGGACTTTGTCGTGACGGACGACGCGATCACCGTTACGACCCACGGCTTCGGCCACCGCGTCGGCTTCAGCCAGTACGGCGCGAAGGCGATGGCGGAGGACGGCAGCGATTTTGAGGCGATCCTCGCGCATTATTATCCCGGTACGGAGATAAAAAAACTGCTCTGTCATCAAACAGAGCAGTAATTTTATCGTTGAAGTTATGCAGCGGTGTAGAGGAGGGAGACAACCAGCGTCAGCAGAACGAAGGCTGCTGCGATCCACTTGGTGATGCTCGCAAGCTTCGCGTCTTTCGTCGCGGCCTTGCCCTTGCCCATATAGCTTTCGGAATTGCCGGTCAGCGCGCCCATAGCGCCTTCCTTGCTGTCCTGCATCGTGATGATCGCAGTCAGCGCAACACAGGAAAGAATCTGCATAACCAGAAGAACGATTCTCAAAGTATCCATTATTACCTCCAAAGTATGCCGCGCTTACGGCCGGCGGCGCGCCGGAATCAAGTTCTTTCGAACGTATTTGCACACAGTACTGATGATTTTACCACAGAGTGCGGATGATTTCAAGCACTTTTTTCGATTTTTCCTATTATTTTGTCACCCAGTTGCCCGTCGCCTTGCAGGTCAGGTAGGCGTTGATAAAGCCGTCGAGATCGCCGTCCATGACCGCGTTGATGTTGGTGTTTTCAAAGCCGGTGCGGGTATCCTTCGCCAGCGTGTAGGGCATGAAGACGTAGGAGCGGATCTGACTGCCCCATTCGATCTTCTGCTGCACGCCCTTGATATCGGATATCTTTTCCAAGTGCTCGCGCTCCTTGATCTCGATCAGCTTCGAGCGCAGCATGCGCATACAGGTCTCGCGGTTCTGGAACTGATCGCGCTGCGTCTGGCAGGAGACGACGATGCCGGTCGGCTTGTGGATCAGCCGGACGGCGGAGGAGGTCTTGTTGATGTGCTGACCGCCCGCGCCGGAGGAACGATAGACCTGCATTTCGATGTCCTCGGGGCGGATCTCGACCTCGACGTCGTCCGTGATCTCGGGAATGACCTCGACCGCAGAGAATGAGGTGTGCCGCCTGCCGGCGGCGTCGAACGGGGAAATGCGTACCAGACGGTGCACGCCATTTTCGCCCTTGAGGAAGCCGTAGGCATTCGCGCCCTCGATCATGATATCCGCGGACTTGAGTCCGGCTTCGTCGCCGTCCAGATAGTCCAGAATCTTATAGGTGTAGCCGTGCGCCTCCGCCCAGCGGGTGTACATGCGGTAGAGCATATAGCACCAGTCCTGCGCCTCGGTGCCGCCCGCGCCGGCGTGGAAGGACAAAAGGGCGTTGTTGCCGTCGTACTCGCCCGTGAGCAGGGTCTCCAGGCGCGCTTCCTCCATGTCCTTTTCCAGCTTCGCATAGCCCTCGGTCAGCTCGGAGAGCATGGAGTCGTCGTTTTCCTCCAGCGCCATTTCGCAGATCGTCATGAGGTCGTCCCAAGAGGCCTTCATGGCGTGGAACTTGTCGCGCTTGCCCTCCAGCGTCTTCGTGCGCATGACCGCCTTCTGCGAACGGGCGGGATCGTCCCAGAAGCCGGGCGCTTCCGCCATGGCGTGCAGCCGCTCCAGCTCGTCCAGCGCGGACTGCGGCAGGAACGCCGCCTCGAGCTCGTCCAGCTTCGGCTTGAGGTCGTTCAGTTTCACCTTGTATTCGTCAAATTCAATCATCGCAGTTGCTCCGTTACAAAATTTTCCTTATACAGTATACCCGAAGAAGGAGATTCTGTAAAGAGTAATTTGTAAAAAAGGGGGCGGCTCAATGAGCCGCCCCGCCAAAACTAACGGTTGCTGTATTCAGGGATCGTTCGTTTTATTCTGCAAGATCGCGATACAGGAAGGTTACGATCTGGCCTCTGGTGCAGGTTTCGTTCGGGGAGAACGCGTCTGCAGCGGTGCCCTTCGTGATCTCCTTCTCGACTGCCCACAGAACTGCGTCATAGTAGAAGTCGCCTTCCTTGACATCCTTAAACGGGTTCTCGGTCTTCTCCGGAGCGGTCTTGCCCTCGGCTCTCCACAGGAAGGTCACGACCTGTCCTCTGGTGCAGCCGGCGTTCGGGGAGAAGGTGTCGGCAGCGGTGCCCTTGGTGACCTCATTCTCCACTGCCCACAGAACTGCCTTGTAGAAGTAGTCGTTTTCCTTGACATCCTTGAACGGATTCTCGGTCAGGGTCGGCTCCGGGCAGCCCTTCGCTCTCCACAGGAAGGTCACGACCTGCGCTCTGGTGCAGGTGTCCGCCGGGCTGAACGTGGTTGCGCTCGTGCCCTTGGTGACTTGCTTGCTCACTGCCCACAGAACTGCGTCATAGAAGTAGTTGCCGTCCTTCACGTCGGTGAACGGATTGGGTACTTCATTGATGACCTTGATACGGCCTTCGCCGCGCGGGTTGGCGTAGATGGAGTCTGCCGCCACAACGCCCTTGAGCGTGTCGCGGATGTAGCGGATCAGAACCTCGTTATCCAGCGCGATCTCGTCCTGCAGGACCTTGCAGCCCTTGAACATCGTGTAGCCGTCGCCGCTCTCCTTGAGCATGTAGTTGTGGCTGCC
>CAJOMA010000078.1 GCA_905235655.1 uncultured Oscillospiraceae bacterium
TTTAATATTAAATAATTATCTGAAGCGAAATATATTTTCACAGTTATATTAATTGTCGGTTTATCATATGTCCGCTGCTTTGTTTTTCATACGACCGATCCCGACCCTGCTGGTCGCGGTCTATTATTTTTTCTTCCTGCGCCGCGCCGCGAAATTCTGGGGCGCACCGACGGAGAAACGGTGGGTCAACCTCATCCTTGCAGCCGTCGCCCTGCTGATCGGCTGCGCCATGCTGCGGCTGCGCGGGAAGCTCACACTGGCCGTTCTGCTTGTCATGCTGTTTGCCGTCATTCTGGACGTTCTGCACCTGCTGCTCCATTACCCGCTGCGCAAGACAAAATGGAGCTCCGTTTGGCGCTGCGGGCTGATTCCCGTGATCATCGTCGCCATTCTGCTCCCCTATGGCTATTTCCACATGCGCGACGTGCGGCAAACGACCTACACCGTCGTCAGCGAGAAGATTGAAACGCCGACGCGGATTCTCTTCGTTTCCGACCTGCACTTTGGCACCGCCATGGACGCCGAGCGGCTGCAAACGTACTGCGAAAAAATGCAGGAAGCGAAGCCCGATCTCGTCGTCCTCGGCGGCGACATCGTGGACGAGGCCACGGAAAAAGCGGACATGCGGGCGGCGTTCACCGCCCTCGGCGGGATTGAAAGTACTTACGGAGCATACTTTGTCTACGGCAACCACGACCGCGCAGGCAGCGGCTTTACACAGCAGGAGCTGGAAGCCGCAATCGGAAGCAGCGGCATTACGATCCTGCGCGACGAAAGCGCGCAGGTCGGCGAGCTGATGCTCTACGGCGCGGAGGATCGTTCCTCCCGTGATCGCCTGCCCGCCGCATCGCTGCTAAAGGGCGCGGAAAATAACCGTTTTTCCCTCTTGATCTCCCATCAGCCGTCCGGCGCGGAGGACTGCGCCGCCGCCGGAGCCGATCTGATGCTCTCCGGCCACACGCACGGCGGGCAGATCTGGCCGCTCGGCTATGCCGTCGCACTGATTAGCCCGAACTACGGCGAATACCGCTTCGGCGAGATGACGCTGATCGTCTCGTCCGGTATCTGCGGCTGGGGCTACGATGTGCGTACGCAGGGCGTGAGCGAATATGTGATCGTCGACGTGCTGCCCGCGGAATGATTTTCCTTGTAAAATATCCCCCGTTGTCGTATAATATAGGTTGAAATTTGCTCAGGAGGCTTTTCTATGGCAATCCGTAAACGACTGGACGCCTATCTGGTGCCCGGAAAGCATATTCATCTGATCGGTATCGGCGGCGTTTCCATGCGTCCGCTCGGACTCGTCTTACGCGGCATGGGCATGACCGTGACCGGCTCTGACATGAACTCCTCCGTCTCGACCGACGAGCTGATCGCCAAGGGAATCGAGGTGCATATCGGTCACAACGCGGAAAATATCGAGGGCGCGGACTGTATTATTCGCACCGCCGCGGCGCATAATGATAACCCGGAGATCGCCGCCGCCCGCGCGCTGGGCATTCCGGTCTTTGAGCGTGCGCAGGCGTGGGGCGTGATCATGCGCGAGTATAAGAACGCAATCTGCATATCCGGCACACATGGCAAGACGACCACCACCTCCATGATTACGCATATTTTTATGGAGGCGCAGCGCGACCCGACCGTCATGCTCGGAGGCTTCCTGCCGCTGCTGCACGCGGGTCACCGCGTCGGAAACGGCGACACGATCATCATGGAAAGCTGCGAATACTGCGACTCTTTCCTGAATTTCTACCCGACGATCGCCATCGTCAACAACATCGAGGCCGATCATCTGGACTATTTCAAGGATCTGGAGGCGGTCGAGCGGTCGTTCCGCAAGTTCGCGGGGCTTGTGCCGCGCACGGGCTACGTCATCGCCAACGGCGACGATGAGAACACCGTTCTTACCCTCGCAGACCTCCACTATATCTCCTTCGGCTTCGACCCGAAAAACGACATTCATGCGGAAAAGCTGTCCGAGGACATGCGCTCGTTCGACGTGATCTGCTTCGGAAAGCTCTACTGCCATGTGCAGCTCAACGTCTACGGCAGGCACAACGTCTATAACGCCCTTGCCGCCGCTGCCGCCGCCTACGTCATGAACGTGGACGGAGAAGCCGTCAACCGCGGACTTGCCTCGTTCTACGGCGCGGGTCGCCGCATGGAGCACAAGGGAACCTACCACGGTGCGGAGGTCTACGACGATTACGCCCACCACCCTGGCGAGCTGAAATCCCTGATCGACGCGGTCAAGACCATGGGCTACCAGCGCATTATCCTCGCCTTCCAGCCGCATACCTACACGCGCACCAAGGCGCTGTTCGACGACTTCGTCGAGCAGCTCAGACGCGTGGACGTGGCGGTGCTGGCGGAGATCTACGCAGCGCGGGAAAGCAACAAAATCGGCATTTCCTCCGCAGACCTTGCCGCGAAGATCGACGGCTCCGTCTTCTTCGAGACCCTGCCGGAGGTCGCCGCGTATCTGAAATCCATCGCCCGTGACGGCGACATCATCCTCACCGTCGGCGCAGGCGACATCTACAAGGCCGGAGAAATGCTTCTGAAATAAGGAATGACCCTATGAATATTGCTGTTTTTGACGCCAAAAGTTATGATATCCCCTGCTTTGAACAAAGCGGCGCGGCGCACGGCGTCACGTTCAAATTCTTCGAAACCAGGCTCACCGAGGACACGGCAAAGCTGGCAAAGGGCTTTGACGGCGTCTGCGTCTTCGTCAACGACACGGTGAACGCCGCCGTGATCGACCGGCTGTATGGCTACGGTATCCGGCTGATCGCGCTGCGCTGCGCTGGCTTCAACAACGTCGATCTGCGCTGCTGCTTCGGAAAAATCCACGTCGTCCGCGTGCCCGCCTACTCGCCCTATGCGGTCGCGGAGCATGCGATGGCGCTGCTCCTGACCTCCAACCGCCGCATTCACAAGGCATATATCCGCACGAAGGATTTCAATTTCCGTCTGGACGGACTCACCGGCGTCGATCTGCACGGCAAGACCGTCGGCGTGATCGGCACGGGCAAGATCGGCAGGGTGTTCATTGACATCTGCCGCGGCTTCGGGATGAAGGTGATCGCCTACGACAAGTATCCGGCGGAAAACGCGGGAATCGACTACGTGCCGCTGTCCGAGCTGTTTCAGCGCAGCGACTTTATCTCTCTGCACTGTCCGCTGACGGAGGACACCCAGCACCTGATCAACGCTGACGCGATCGCGCAGATGAAAAAGGGTGTCTATATCATCAACACTTCGCGCGGTGCGCTGATCGACGCGGAAGCGCTCCTTGAAGGCATCAAGGCGCGCAAGGTAGGCGCTGCCTGTCTGGACGTATATGAGGAGGAATCTGATCTTTTCTTCGAGGATTTCTCCGGTCATATCATGGAGGACGATACGCTGGCGCGGCTGATCTCCATGCCGAACGTCATCGTCACCTCCCATCAGGCGTTTTTGACGCAGGAGGCGCTGCAGAATATTGCAGACACCACGGCGAGCAATATACGTTCGTTTTTTGAAGACGGCGTCTGCGACAACGAGGTCTGCTATAAGTGCGCCGACCTCGGCGCATGCCGAAAGCAGAGAAAAGAACGGTGCTTCTGAAGAGGAGCAAACAGGAACGCATAATAAAACAGGATAAGGGAACGGGATGTCCGTTCTTCTCATCCTGTTTTTTTATGAATTGACGGCTGTGCCGTCGTGAATTGCCGCTTACGCGGCATGATTTGAAGCCGTTTCAGATTTTCGGCAGCAGCGCGAGGCTCTTGGCGATGTCCTCGTCCGTGGGGATATAATCCTGCATTTCGCCGTCGTTATACTTCTGATAGGCGACCAGATCGAAGTAGCCCGTGCCGGTCAGACCGAAGACGATGTTCTTCTCCTCGCCGGTTTCCTTGCACTTGAGCGCCTCGTCGATCGCGACGCGGATGGCGTGACTGCTCTCCGGCGCGGGCAGAATGCCCTCGACGCGGGCAAATTCCGTCGCCGCCTCGAAGACTGCCGTCTGCTCGACGCTCTTCGCCTCAATATAGCCGTCGTCGTAGAGCTGCGAGATGATGCTGCTCATGCCGTGGTAGCGCAGTCCGCCGGCGTGGTTGGGAGACGGGATGAAGGAGCTGCCCAGCGTGTACATCTTGGCAAGCGGGCAGACCATGCCGGTATCGCAGAAATCGTAGGCGTACTTTCCACGCGTCAGGCTCGGGCAGGAGGCGGGCTCAACCGCGATGATGCGCATATCCGCCTCGCCGCGGAGCTTCTGCCCGACGAAGGGCGCGATCAGACCGCCCAGATTGGAGCCGCCGCCTGCGCAGCCGATGATGATATCGGGCTTGATCCCATACTTTTCCATCGCCGCCTTGGTCTCCAGACCGATGACGGACTGGTGCAGCAGCACCTGCGACAGGACGCTGCCGAGCACGTAGCGGTAGCCCTCCTGCTTGACCGCCATCTCGACCGCCTCGGAGATTGCGCAGCCGAGGGAGCCGGTCGTGCCGGGGAATTCCGCGTTGATCTTTCTGCCGATTTCCGTCGTCATGGACGGCGACGGGGTAACGGACGCGCCGTAGGTGCGCATGACCTCGCGGCGGAAGGGCTTCTGCTCATAGGATACCTTGACCATGAAGACCTGACAGTCCAGCTCGAAATAGGAGCACGCCATGGAAAGCGCGGTGCCCCACTGCCCTGCGCCGGTCTCCGTCGTCACACCCTTCAGTCCCTGCTTTTTCGCGTAATACGCCTGCGCGATCGCGGAATTCAGCTTGTGACTGCCGGAGGTGTTGTTGCCCTCAAACTTGTAGTAGATATGCGCAGGAGTGCCGAGCTTCCTTTCCAGGCAGTACGCCCGCACCAGCGGCGACGGACGGTACATTTTGTAGAAATCGCGAATCTCCTGCGGGATGGGGATATAGGCGTTTTCCGTGTCCAGCTCCTGCTCGGCAAGCTCGCGGCAGAAAACTGACGACAGCTCCTCGAGCGTCATCGGTCTGCCCGTTCCTGGATTCAGCAGCGGCGCGGGCTTGTTCTTCATGTCGGCACGGACGTTGTACCATGCCTTCGGCATCTCCGATTCTTCCAGATAGATTTTGTACGGGATTTCCATTTGCTGTTTCTCCTTTCATGTCTTTGGGAGAGGATACAAAAATCCTGTCCCAGTTTGTTTGCTGGGACAGGATAGAATTCCTGCGGTGCCACCCGGCTTGGCGCGTTGCGCCCACTTATGCGTACTTTCATACGCCGACTTTGGTAACGGAGTGTCACTCCGTCTCGCCTACTGCAAGTTCAGCTCGCCCTCCGACGTCCATTCTGTCCGTGCTTCCCTGCCGCGTTCCCACCATCGGCGGCTCTCTGTGCGTTCCGCTGCGGACATACTTACTCGTCATCTGCGGTTTTCTGTATTATACGCACATTCCGGTTAATTTGTCAATACCATTTTTTGCAAATATCGAGTCGGTGGAAAACCTCTGTAGGTTTGTCAATGATGTGTTACACTTTTGGGAAAGAAAAAAGGACAGATTTGGGAGACCTCCAGTTGAGAGGACGCATGGGGAAATGGTTATAGGC
>CAJOMA010000079.1 GCA_905235655.1 uncultured Oscillospiraceae bacterium
GTCCAGCCGCAAGCCGCCGATGACGTTCAGATAGACGTCCGCGTTCGAAAACCGAATACCGCCGCGCTTTTCCAATACCGCCAGAAGCATGGCGGCGCGGTTATAGTCCAAGCCGTTGCTCGTGCGGCGCGGCACGGACAGCGACGACGGGGAAACGAGCGCCTGCACCTCCGCGAGGATCGGGCGCGTGCCCTCCATCACGCAGGCGACGCAGGTACCGGGCGTGCCGAGCGGCCTGCCTGCCAGGAGCATTTCCGATGGATTCGGCACTTCGCAAAGACCCGTGTCGTGCATCTCAAACACGCCGATCTCGTTCGTCGAGCCGAAGCGGTTCTTCGCAGCGCGCAGCAAGCGGTACGAGGTATGCGCTTCGCCCTCGAAATACAGCACGCAGTCGACCATGTGCTCCAGCACCTTCGGCCCCGCGATCGCGCCCTCCTTGTTGATATGACCGACCAGAAAGACCGTAACACCGCTCCCCTTGCAATACTGCATCAGGCGCATCGTGCAGTCGCGCACCTGCGTAACGGAGCCGGCGGAGGCAGGCTTGTCCTCGGAATAGAGCGTCTGCACAGAGTCGACGATCAGCACATCGGGGCTGACGTTTTCTGCGGCGGCAAGGATGCTGTCCAGATTCGTCTCACACAGCAGAAACAGACCGTCGCTTTTCACGCCGAGCCGCTGCGCGCGCAGCTTGAGCTGACTTTCGCTTTCCTCGCCGGAAACGTAGAGCACAGTCTGATCTTTGAGTATATGCTCGCAAATCTGCAGCAACAGCGTCGACTTGCCGATGCCGGGCGCGCCGCTGACCAGCACAAGAGAACCGCGCACCGCGCCGCCGCCGAGCACGCGATCCAGCTCGCCCATGCCGCTGGAGAAGCGCAGCGCCTCGTCCGAGCTGATCTCCGAAAGACGCTTCGGCGTCGCGCCGGAGCGGACGGCAGTCTTGACTGCCGGCGAGGGCGTGTACTCTTCCAGCGTATTCCACTGCCCGCACGACGGACAGCGACCCGCCCATTTGGGCGACTCGTTGCCGCAGCACGTGCAGACATAGACGGTTTTAGATTTCATTTCGTTCCTCCAGACAGGTCAGCAGACTGCCGGCGATGGCGGCCGCCAGCTTCTTTTGATAGGTCGGATCGCGCAGGAGCTGTTCCTCCGCGTAGTTCGACAGGAAGCCGCATTCGATCAGGGCGGCGGGACAGGAGACGTGCTCCATGAGGTAAATATCCTTCGCCAGTTTGCATGCGCGGTGATTTTTCGGGTCTACCTGCGCAATCAGCGCCGATTGCAGCGCATTTGCGAGGTCTTCGCTGCCGGCGGCGTAGAAGACCTGCGCGCCGCGGTATTTTTCCTCCGGGAACTGATTCTGATGAATGCTGATCAGAACGGCGTTCGGGGTATTGCGCACGAGGGCGACGCGGTTTTTGATATCAGAGACCTTTTTCGCGGCAATGGTGTTCCCTTCCGTATAGACGGAAACGTCCGCCGTGCGGATCATCCGCGTCTGCGCGCCCAGAAAGTGCAGCATATCGTTCAGCCGCAGAGAGATTTCGAGATTGATTCCGCTCTCCCGGATGCCGGAGACGGAGAGCGCGCCGCCGTCCTCTCCGCCGTGTCCCGCGTCGATGACGATGACCGGCGCAGATTCCGCCGTTACGGAGCTGACGGCAATTGCCGATGTGAGCCGCGAAAGCAGCAGCGCCGACAGCAGTACCGCCGTGCAGACGAAAACATAGAATATCCCGTACTTTTTGAAGTAGGACATGAAACCACCCCCACACCACCTTATGCGGGTTTTGTTACTATTATTTTATCATATCGTGTCAAGCCTAAACAGGCTTTGTGATCCCGGTGCGGCGTTCCTTGGAAAGCCCGCCGGCGAGGACGACCGCTTCGCCGATGAAGCGCGCCCGCCGCAGGATTCCCTCGCCGTATTTATCGCGGATATCGTCCACGGCGTTGTCGAGCGCCGCTTTCTTTTCGTACTGCTCCGCGCTGACAACGGAGAACAGGTCATACTGCCGCATGCCGCGCTCTTCCAAACGGGTCGCGTGCACCCCAAGCTGCCGCAGCGGCGTCGCGCCGTCCCACGCCTCGTCAAAGACACGGCAGGCGTAGCGGAACATCTCCTCCGTGCTGTCCGTAGCGTTGGGCAGCGTCATCTGATGGGAAAAGGTATCAAACTGATTGGTGCGGAGACTGACGGCGATGCAGCGGGCGGATTTTTTGTCCCGCCGCATCCGCATTCCGACCGTTTCGCACAGCGAAAGCAGAATACGATAGGCGCTCGGCGCGTCGGTCACGTCCGCAGGCGTCGTCGTCGCGTTGCCGTAGCCCTTGTTTTCCGGCGGCTGCGGAAGCAGGGTGCAGGAATACCGGCCGTTGGCAGAGTGCCACAGATCCACGCCGGGCTTATGCAGCTTTTGCCGCAACAGGGCAGGATCGGCATGCGCAAGCTGTCCGATGGTGTCGATCCCCAGAAGATGCAGCTTTCGCTCCGTCGCGGAGCCGACCATGAACAGCTCGCGTACCGGAAGCGGCCAGAGCTTTTCTTCTATTTCCCAGGGAAAGAGCGTGTGCACCTTGTTCGGCTTTTCAAACTCCCCTGCCATCTTCGCCAGCAGCTTGTTGGAGGAAATGCCGATATTGACCGTGAAGCCCAGCTCGTCATAGATCCGCTGCCGCAGCATCTCCGCCGCGGCGACCGGCGAGCCGTACAAGCCCTCCGTGCCGGTCATATCCGCCCACGCCTCGTCGATGGAATACTGCTCCACGACGGGCGCGACCTGCCGCAGCAGGGCGGTCAAATGCCGCGACGCTTCGACATACAAACCGTAATCCGGCGGCACGAGAATCAGATTCGGGCATTTCTGCTGCGCCTGAAAGATCGGCTCGCCGGTCTTGACGCCGCATTTCTTGGCGGACATGCTTTTGGCGAGGATAACCCCCTGCCGGCTCTCTTTGCTGCCGGCGACAGCGGAGGGCACGTCGCGCAGATCGAGCTTTTCGCCAAGCACACGGACGCGGTAGGCGGCGGACCAGGATAAAAACGCGCTGTTCACGTCAACATGAAAAATAACCTTATTCATCAGTACACCACCCGAAAGAGCGTCCAGCGGTGCGTTTTGACCGTATAACGCACCTCAAAGAGCTTTTCCTTCTCCTCCACGACCGCCTTGCATAAATACTGGATCGCGTCGATCCCCGCGAAGCAGATCGGCTTTGCGCTGACGACCTGCGAGATCACAACCGTCTCCAAACAGTGTTCCTCGTTTTCCAGCCGGAAGCGCAGCGGGGTGATACTGCCGTCCGTCGAAAAGACGGAGATCATTTCAATCTGCAAATTCAAGCCGTTCCCTTCCCTTTTCTTTGATATTTTCATTATAACAAACAAATGTTCGAAAATCAAGAGGAATTTTACGGAAATTGTATTTTCGGCAAAATTCTGCGATCGGGGCTTGACAGAGATGATATAATAAACCAGTACGAAAGGCGGTGAGCGAATGGAGAACAAGGGCGTCAAGCTCATAGCGAAGAATGCCAAGGCGTTTCACGAATACTTCGTGGAGGAGCGCTTCGAGGCAGGGATTGAGCTCTTCGGCACCGAGGTCAAATCCATCCGGCTCGGCACGCTGAATCTGAAGGACGCGTGGTGTCAGGTGAAAAACGGCGAGCTTTGGATCCGCCAAATGCATATCAGCCCCTATGAACAGGGCAATATATTCAACAAAGACCCGATGCGTCCGCGCAGACTGCTGCTGCACAAGCGCGAGATCATGCGCCTGTTCTCCAAGGTCAAGCTGGAGGGCTATTCGATCATTCCCCTCTCCGTGTATCTCAAGAACTCCCGCGTGAAGATCGAGATCGCGCTCTGCAAGGGCAAAAAGCTCTACGACAAGCGGCAGGACGCTGCGAACAAAGACGCGCGCCGTCAGATCGACCGCGCGATGAAAGAAAGGAATCACTGATATGGAAAATCCCATTGTTACGCTGGAAATGGAAAACGGCGGCGTCATCACCGCGGAGCTCTACCCCGATAAAGCGCCCCAGTCTGTGTATAACTTCATCGCGCTGGCAAACAGCGGCTTCTATGACGGGCTGATTTTCCACCGCGTCATCCCCGGCTTTATGATTCAGGGCGGCTGCCCCGAAGGCACAGGCATGGGCGGCCCCGGCTACTGCATCAAGGGCGAATTCCTCTTCAACGGCGTGGACAATCCCCTCAAGCACAAGCGCGGCGTGCTGTCCATGGCAAGAGCGATGTCTCCCAATTCCGCCGGCTCGCAGTTCTTTATAATGCATCAGGACGCGCCGCATCTGGACAAGCAGTACGCGGCGTTCGGCAAGGTACTGAGCGGCATGGAGGTCGTGGACGCGATCTGCAAGGTCAAGACCGACGGCAACGACCGCCCGACGACGGAGCAGAAGATCAAGTCCATCCGCGTCGATACGCAGGGCGAGACCTATCCGGAGCCGAAGAAGCTGCCGGACCATTTCCACAGATAATATATACTGCCCGTCGGTGAGCGGGGTTGACAACCGCTCACCGCGAAATACGGGGGCGCACCGGTTTCGACGGGGGCAGTGAGGCTTGAATAGCGGGTCGTGGCGCCTGACCACGATAAAACGGGTAACTTTTTATAAATTAACTGACAACAATCAGTTTGCTCTGGCTGCCTAATTAGGCCGGCCCATCCGCCCCGAAAGGTCCACGAGTCGGGCTCGGGTGTCATCTGAGTGGAGAACGTGCGTGCGGTAAGCTTTGCCCGTACCATGCATCAATGAAGCTACTGAATCCGGCAGAGTGTCTGCTCCCGGTCGGATGAGGGAATGTAAATAACAGACTGCACCCGGAGAAGTTCCTGTCAAGCTGCTTTCGGACGGGAGTTCGACTCTCCCCGCCTCCACCATCTGAAACATCCTTTGCAATCTGAACCCCCTGGGTTTGGACACCAAAGGATGTTTCTTCATTTTCCCTGATTTTATGCGGGTTTGCGGCCTTTTGATTCCAGACTCCGAATTGGACTTGAAAAACAAAAAAGTTCAAAATGGAAACCGGAAACAAAAAAGTCTTGCGATTCGAACCCCCATGTCTAATTCGATTTCAGCTCCAAAAGGGCTTGTTTATTGAGAAAATCCAGTTCCTTCTTGACCGGTGTCTTGTATCCATTTTTGGCGTGCGGACGTTGTTCGTTATAGAAAACCATATACGTGTCTACTGCCGTTCTGAATTCATTTTCGGAACGGTATTTTGTTCGGTAGAGTTCCTCACGCTTTAAATTGGAAAAGAAAGCCTCCATGACGGAGTTGTCATACGGGATATGCGCTCTGGAAAAAGATTGCGTGACGCCGAGAGAGCGCAATAGCGCACAGAAGGTTTTGGAATGATAGTTTGAGCCGCGGTCTGTGTGAAAGATCAGCGGTTCCACAGGACAGCGTTCTTCATACGCCATTTGG
>CAJOMA010000080.1 GCA_905235655.1 uncultured Oscillospiraceae bacterium
TTGAAAAACGCCGAACTTACATAAAAAGATCAATCAGCGCAAAATACTCAAAATGTTTGATTGATTTTGACGGTTACGGACTTTTTTGACAGTCTGAAACAGGCCTGAACTTCGGTTCAGGCCTGTTTTTCATAGCCGAAATCATCAGAAAACGCGAAAAACGGAAACGGTTATTTTTTATAAAAAATAACGAATTTTACTATGTTTTTTTGTCGATTATCACTTGCACTTGCGAAAAATATATAGTATACTTTATACAGAGTAATGGGAGTAGTGCGCATTTTTGCGGCTGCTTCCGCCAACGCATGATAAGCGCAGCTGAATCTCAGTGCAAGGAGGCAAAACAATGTCGGCAACGAAAATCGGCGACAGAATACGGAGAGTCGACGCCGTTCAGAAGGCGCGCGGCGAAGCGAAATACGTCTGCGATCTGACCTTCCCGGACATGCATTACGCATACATGGTGCGCTCCACCGTTCCGAGAGGTAGAATTCTGAACATTTCGCTCCCGGACTTCCCCGAAGGCTATTATTTCATCTCCGCGAAGGACATCCCCGCCAAGGGAAAGAACGAGCTGTGGATGATCACCAAGGACTGGCGGTGCTTCGCAGACGGGTACGTCCTCTACGTCGGCGAGACGATCGGCGTCGTGGTCGGTCCCGACCGCGGCGTTCTGAAGGAGCTTAAGAGCAAGATCAAGATCGACTACGAAGAGCAGACGCCCGCCGTCACCATCGACGACGGCATCGCCTGCGTCGGCGGTCCGATGTTCCCCGAAAAGAACAGCAACGTGATGTGCGAGCTGTTCTGTGAGAAGGGAAGACCCATGGAAGAGGTCTTCGCCGAGGCGGACGAGGTCTTTGAGGAGACCATCACCACCCCGTATCAGGAGCATGTACATCTGGAGACAAACAGCGCGATTGCAACCTATGAGGACGGCAAGTTTGTCTTCTATGCCTCCGCGCAGTGTCCCTTCTACATCCGCAAGTCCATTGCCGGCTTGCTGGACATCCCGTTTGAAGACATCGTCATCCGCCAGCAGACCACCGGCGGCGCGTTCGGCGGCAAGGAGCATTTCCCCGACGTCATCTGCGGCGCGCTGCTCGTTGCGGAGAACGTCATCCGCAAGCCGATCAAGATGATCTTTGACCGCGAGGAGGACACGCAGTTCTCCGTCAAGCGCCACCCGTCCAAGTGCGTTTACAAGTCTGCGATCAAGGACGGCAGAGTGATCGGCGTGCAGGGACATATCTATTACAACTGCGGCGCTTATCTCTCCTCCTCTTACGTTGTGCTGCAGCGCGGCGTCTTCCACGGCAACGGCGTCTACACCTTCCCGAACACCTATCTCAAGGGCGAGGGCATCGGCACGAACACCTTCCCGACCTGCGCCTTCCGCGGCTTCGGCGCGCCGCAGACGCTGTTTGCCATCGAGACCCACATGGATCATATCGCGCGGCATCTCGGCGTCGATCCGCTGGAATTCAAGATGAAGCACCTGTGCAAGCAGGGCGACGAGACGACCACCAACGGTCATATCATCGAGGAGGTCAAGCTCCCCGAAATGATCGACGTTTTAACGAGGGAATCCGACTACTGGAGAAAGGCGAGGGAATACAAGCCCGGCTGCGGCAAGGGCATTGGTATTTCGATGTATAACCACGGCGGTGCCTTCACCGGCAACGGCGAGCAGGCGATCATCAAGGCGCACTCCCTGCTGGTCAAGAAGGGCGACAAGGTCACCATTCTGGTCGGCTCTACCGAAATGGGTCAGGGCTTCAAGACCGCCCTGCGGAAAATCTGCGCGGCGACCCTCGGCATTTCCATGGACAACGTGGACTACCCCGATCCCGACACCTCGAAGGTCGTCGACTCCGGTCCGACTGCGGCGTCGCGTTCGACGATGATCGTCGGCCGCCTGGTCGAGCGCGCGGCAAAGCAGATGAAGGAGCGCTGGAACGAGGGCGATTTCTCCGTCGAGGTCGAATATGAGCATCCCGAGGGCTATCCGTGGGATCAGAGCACGTTCCGCGGCGACGCCTATCTCGGCTACGGCTGGGGCGCGGCGATCATCGAGGTCGAGGCGGATAAGCTGACCAATGAGATCAAGACCGTCGGTATCTGGACCTCCCACGAGATCGGCAAGGCGATCGACGAGCTGATCGTCCACGGACAGATCAACGGCGGCGTCATCCAGTCGCTCGGCTACGGCTCCATGGAAAAGCTGGAAAACAAGAAGGGCTTCTTCCGCCAGAAGAGCATGTCCGATTACGTCATCCCGACCTCCATGGACTTCCCGAAACAGTTTTACCACATTCAGGAAAACCCCTATCCCTGGGGTCCCTACGGCGCAAAGGGCATGGGCGAGCTGGTCTTTAACGGCGCGTCTGCCGCCTTTGTCGACGCAGTAGAGCGCGCGCTGAATACCAGTTTTACAGCCATTCCGATTCCCCCGGAAGATATTGAGGAGGCGTTGAAGAATGTACAGTAACGTTTGTTTCAAGCTCAACGGCGAAGAGAAATGCTACGAGGGCGATCCGCTGCGGCGGCTTCTGGACGTGTTGCGTGAGGACTACGGTCTGACCGGCTCCAAGGAGGGCTGCGGCGAGGGCGAATGCGGCGCCTGCTCGATCGTCAAGGACGGCGAGCTGGTCACGAGCTGCATCATCCCGATCGGCGCGATCAACGGCTGCGAGCTTCTCACCATCGAGGGCATTCGCGACACCGAGAAGGGCAAATGCATCATCGACGCTTACGCAGAGGGCGGCGCGGTACAGTGCGGTTTCTGCATTCCCGGCATGGTCATGGCGACCTACTGCCTGCTGAACAAGAATCCCGACCCGACGGAGGATGAGATCAGAGTCGGTATCAGCGGCAACATCTGCCGCTGCACCGGTTACGATTTGATCGTCGAATCCATCCATCTGGCGGCGAAGAAAGGAGCGGCGTTATGGAACAGGTAAAATGCTTCATGCCCCAGACGCTGCAGGAGGCGCTGGAGATCCGCAAGGAATACCACGCGACGATCCTCGCGGGCGGCTCCGACCTGATGGTTTCCAAGAGCATGGGCGCAGGCGTTACGCCCGCGTTTACCGACCCTGTGGTGATCATCGCCGGCGTGAAGGAGCTCAAGGGCGTTCGTCAGAACGCCGACGGCAGCGTTTCCATTGGCGCGCTGACGACCTCTGCGGAGATCAGCCGCTCGGAGCTGGTGCATCCGCTGCTCATTGACGCTGCGTCCCGCATGGGCGCGATCGCACTGCGAAACAGCGCGACCATCGGCGGCAATATCGGCAACGCCTCTCCGAAGGGCGATATGCCGCAGCCGCTGATCCTGCTCGACGCCGAGCTCGTTTTGAAGAGCGTGGACGGCGAGCGCAGAATGAAAGTGGATGATTTCATTCTCGGCAGCAAGAAGACCGCGTTGCATGACGACGAGATCATCACCGAGATCATCCTGCCGCCGCAGCAGTTCACGCACATCTTCTTCCGCAAGATCGGCATGCGCCGCGCCAACGCGATCTCCAAGCTGACGCTCTCGGCGGCAGCGACCGTCAAAGACGGCGTCGTGATCGACTTCCGCGCCTCCTCCGGCGCGGCAGGCCCCAAGGTCGCAAGAAGCAGAGCGGCGGAAGAGCTCCTGATCGGCAGGAAGCTCTCCGAGCTGCCTGCAGTCAAAGAAGAATTCCTGAATGCGTGGAACGGCGTCATCAGTCCCCACGCCATGCCGGAATACAGAAGAAATTCCACCAGAAGAATGTTGGCATATTTTATCGACGCGCTCGCTTCCGGCCATCCGGAAGGCAGAGTGGAATGATCGGAGGATGGAACGATGATCTACAAACCTACGACCGTCCGCGAGGCAGTCGCCTTGCGGGCAGAGCACCCGGATGATACCGTTTATCTCGCGGGAGGCACGGACGACCTTCGCCTCGGCTCCGACGCGGCAGGCAAAGACCTGATCGACATCAACGGTCTTCTTTCCGACACGATCGAGGAAAAGGACGGCAAGCTCGTCATCGGCGCGCTCTGCACCCTGCAGACGTTGAAGGAATGCGAGAAGGTTCCCGCCTTCCTCCGCGAGGCGGCAGGCTTCTGCTCCTCCTTTGAAAAACGGAACGCCGCGACCGTCGGCGGCAACCTCGCGCTGCGCCGGGACGACAGCTATCTCGCCGCAGCCTTTGCCGCGGCGAACGCGACCGTCCTTGCGACCTCGCCGGACGGCGACAGGGAAGTGCCGATCGCAAAGTATCTTTCCTGCGACTGTACCTGCCTGCTCCGCGGCTTTGTGATCGACCCGTCGATTACCGGCAGGGTCAAGCGCTTCGGCAACACCGCCGCCTCGCATGCCGCCGTGATCGCGGCACAGAGCGCAAACGTCTACGCCCTCAGCGTCCACGGCAGCGGCTTCGCCGTCGGAGACAGCCCGAAGCTCTACGAAACGCTGAAATACCGGGACGATCTGACCGGCAGCGCGGACTACAAGAAGTATCTTGCCAAAATCGTTTTTGAACAGGGGAGGTAAGCGCGATGGAATATAAATGCAGAATCAACGGCGAGCTTCGCACGCTGATCGGCGAGCCGACCGAGCGTTTGAGAGACGTTCTTTACCGCAGCGGTTATCTCTCCGTCCGCGACAGCGACGACGCGGAGGGCTTTGCCGGTTCCGACACCATCATCTTTAACGGAAAGCTGAGATACTCCAACTTTATCCTCCTGTATCAGGCGGAGGGCGCCGAGCTTCGCACGGCGGAAGGACTTCTGAACGGCAGAGAGCTCAACTATGTGCAGAAGGCCATGATCTCTGCGGGTATCGTCGCCAGCGCGTACAACGCGCCGACGGCTGCGCTGATCCTCACATGGCTGCTGGAAAAGAACCCGTACCCCACCAGGGAGGAAATCAAAGACGTTCTGACCGGTATCTTCATCCGAGACGCCGGCTACGAGCATTACTATCTTGCCGTCAAGCTGGCGATCGAGCTGCGTGACACCGGCGCGTATCAGAGCGAGATCGCGCCCTCTTTCCGTCCGAAGCTCGAGATCGTCGGCAAGCCGATGGACAAGATTGACGGCGCGGCGCTGGTTTCCGGCGAGCCGGTCTTCGTTGAGGACAAGGTTCCCGCCAACGCATGGGTGCTGCATGTGCTCAGAAGCCCGTTTGCAAGCGCGTACATCAAGTCAATCGACACCTCCGAGGCGGAAAAGCTCGACGGCGTCGCCGCGATTATCACGGCGGAAAACTGCCCGGACGTGTACTATATGCAGGCAGGGCAGGGCAACCCCGAGCCCTCGCCACATGACCGCCGGCTGTTCAATCGCAAGGTGCGTCACGTCGGCGACCGCGTCGCGGGTATCGTGGCGCGCACGAAGGAGATCGCCGATCAGGCGGCGTC
>CAJOMA010000081.1 GCA_905235655.1 uncultured Oscillospiraceae bacterium
AAAAGCTAAAGTTCTATTCCTCACTATCAGAAATGGCGATTCTATATATGAAGATTTATCTAATATATTAGATAATGTCGATGGATATATTAAGTTCTGCTATAGTTCATCAGTAAGACACTACTTGATTATTAGCTATGATGAAACCATATCAGATAAAATTGAATCTATTCTTACAGCAAAGCAAGAAGTTTTCTACAGCATCAAAAAAGCAAGCATAAGAGATTTTCACTATTTAAACAGTATTTCAGATGATTGTGAAGTAGTTACTTCTATAGAGTAATACTAAAGGAGCCTATAGTATTCTATAAGCTCCTTCATTATTATTTCAGTTTGATAAGAGTAATTTTTACAGTATTTCTTGTAGTTTTCTTCACTTGTTGCTCTTTTCCATCTACTTTGCGCATAATATAAACCAAGTTTGCAAAGGAAAGGGCAGGGACATAGCCCTCCACCTGTCGGGTCTCGCACAGCTTCCAGATAAGCGATGACTCTCGCAGGTGGGGCTTTCTTGCCTGGAGAACATCCAGAAGAATGTTAACATCAATCAGTAATCTCATACTTAGCAGCCAACCTTTCTTGACGCGCAGACTTGGCGTCCTGCTTTTCCTTCAGGTGACGCAGATCGTCAAAGCTGTTGTCGCTTTCGGGATGCGTCTCCGGGTAGCACGCCCCGCCGATGCAGAACGAGCCGTCCGCGGGTTGCCGCCGCCGCAGCGAGATAGGTCGCCGCCTCCATGCGATCCGGCATTACGGCGTATCGCGCTCCGTGCAGAGGCTCCGAGCCGCCGATATGCAGGACGGAGCTTCCCGCGCCGTCGATCTTTGCACCGCAGGCGTGCAGAAAGCCGATCAGGTCGCCGATCTCCGGCTCTCTTGCCGCGTTGCAGAGCGTGACCTCGCCGTCACAGGCAAGCGCCGCCAGAATCAGGTTTTCCGTCGCGCCCACGCTGGGAAACGGAAGCGCGACCGTGCAGCCGTGCAGCGCGTTCGCCCTGCAGCGCAGCGTCTCGGCGTCGTATTCGTATTCCACGCCCATCAGGCGCAGTCCGAGCAGATGTAAATCAATCGGCCGCTCGCCGAGGACGCAGCCGCCGGGCGCGGACACACGCGCGTTCCCGAAACGGGCAAGTAATGCGCCCAAAAAGAGGATCGCCGCCCGCATTTTTTTCATAAGCTCTTGCGGAATCTCCCGATTCTCCGCCGCGCTTGTATCGACGCACACCCGTGCGCCGTCGCGCTCCGCCGTACAGCCGAGCGCGCGCAGGATATCGAGCGCGGTATCGACGTCGGAGATTTCCGGACAGTTGTAAATCGTATATTGCCCGCCGCTGACCAACGTCGCGGCAAGGATAGGCAGCGCGCTGTTTTTTGCGCCGTGGATCTCCACCGCGCCCTCCAGCGCTCTGCCGCCGATGATCTGATACGCCCCCATAGGCAAACCTCCGTAACGGAAATTTGCCCCATTCTATGCAGGTCAGACGTTCAGCGTGTTTTCGCTAAGTCAAGGATAATCTGATAGATGCGCTCCGCGGAGTCGATTACCGCAATCTCTCGCAGCGCGCTGCGCATTTTTTTGCGGCGCTCCGGATCGGCAAGCAGCTCCTTCGCCGTGCGGTAGAGCGCCTCGCCGTCGCAGTCCGCCTCACGGATCACGACCGCCGCGCCGCGCTGTTCCAGAATGCGCGCGTTTTTTTCCTGATGGTTGTTCGTCACGTTCGGCGACGGGACGATAATGCACGGCGTTCCCGCCGCGGCGATTTCGTTGAGGGTAGACGAGCCGGCGCGGCTGATGAAGACGTCCGCCGCCGCCATGACCGTCGGCATATTGTAGATATACTCCTGCATTTGCACCAGTGGGTGCGCGGCAAGGTCAACACCGAGATTTTTCACGTAATCGGGCATCCATCGCCAGCCGAACGAGCCGGTCGCGTGGATGTGGTGGAACGGTTCCTCCTCGCATTCCAGTTTCATAAACTGTGCTATCTTTTTGTTCATTTCCCTTGCGCCGAGGCTGCCCCATGCGGAAACGACCAGAGGCTTGTCGTCCAGCCCCAGCTCTTTGCGCGCGTTCTCGCGCTTGGTATAGACGAATTCTCCGCGCACCGGCATGCCCACGGCAATGACGCGATCCGCGTTCTTGTACTGCGATTTGCTCTCGGCGAAGCTAACCAGAATTTTGTCCACCTTGTCGCAGACCAGCTTCGTCGCAAGGCCGGGCACGGCGTTTGCCTCATGCAGGGCGGTGGGGATTCCGTTTTTCACGCCCTGCCGCAGCATCGGGTAGCTCGCGTAGCCGCCCGTGCCGAGAATCACGTCCGGCTGAAAGTCTTTGATAATCTGATTCGCTCTGCGCAGCGCCTGCCGGATGATGAAGACCGCCTTGGCGTTGTGCCACAGCGCCGTTGGCTTCAGGCTGCGCAGATAGTTGGAGATTCGCACGGTCTCGATGCGGAAGCCTTCCCGCGGCACAAGCTCCGTTTCCATGCCGTCGTCTGCGCCGACAAACAGAATGTCGCAGTCCGGCTTGCGCTCTTTGAGTATCTTCGCGACTGCGATCGCCGGATTGATATGACCTCCGGTGCCGCCGCAGGTGAAAACGACCTTCATGGAAAGTCTCCTTTACTTCGGACTTTGGGAAATGCTGCGGGAGATATTCAGCACAATGCCGCACTCGGCAAGCTGCATGATCAGCGCCGTGCCTCCCGAGGAGAAAAACGGAAGAGAGATGCCCGTCGAGGGCAAAAGATTCGTCACAACCGCCACATTCAGCAGAACCTGAATGGCGAGCAGGGTCGTCAGCCCTGCGGCAAGCAGCATGGAAAAGCGGTCTCTTGCATGAATCGCGATCCAGAAGCCGCGGATGATCAGCAGGGCGAACAGGAGCAGAATCGCGATCGCCCCGATAAAGCCGAGCTCCTCGCAGACGATAGAAAAAATATAGTCGTTGTGCTCCTCCGGCAGATACAGATACTTCTGACGGCTCTTGCCGAAGCCGAGACCGAGCAGACCGCCGGAGCCGATAGCGTATTCGGACTGCAAAATCTGCAGACCCGTATCCAGCGGATCTGCCTCCGGATCGCGCCACGCGCTGATACGGTCGCCCGTATAGCCGCCGCTCAGGAGCAGGAACAGCAGCACCGCCGCGCCGAGCGCGGCGACGATACCGAGATATTTTAAGTTTACGCCGCCGATCGCCATCATGCAGAAGCAGAGCGACGCGATGATGATCGTGGCGGAAAAATGCGGCTCTAAGACGAGCAGGATCGCGATTACGATCATCGCCGCCGCACAGAGCAGGAAGATACGGAACGAGCGAACCTCCTTCTGATAGCGCGTCATCACGACGGAAAGCGACAGAATCAGGGAGAATTTTGCGACCTCCGAGGGCTGAAACTGCGTAAAGCCGAGGTTGATCCAGCGGGTCGCGCCGTTGACGTTCGTTCCGACCAGCAAAACCGCCGTCAGCAGAAGCACTGTCGCGCCGTAGATCGGTTTGGAGAGCTTCCGGTACCAGTCGTATGGCACGCGGCTGACCGCAAGCAGCACGAAGATCCCCGCCGCCGCGAAAACGAGCTGCGCAGTGAAATAGCTGGCGGGATTGCCGGTGACGTAGTACGCCCGCGCGTAGCTGGCGGAATACAGCATAATCAGACCGATTGCGACAAGCAGCAGCGTGAGGAGCAAATACGGCAGATCAATGACGCCGAGGTCGCTGACCGCAGCATGCCTTGTGAATTCTTCCGTATTTGACTTCCCGCTTCGGGTCAATGCCGTCCCTCCTCAGAACCAGATACGAACGCCGAAATACGCAATCACGCACATGATCACGGTGACGAGGACGAAAACCGTCCAGATTTTTACTTCCGACCAGCCGCACATCTCAAAGTGGTGGTGGATCGGCGCCATTTTGAAGATTCGCTTTCCGTGGGTCAGCTTGAAGTAGCAGACCTGAATGATATCGGAGAGCGTTTCGATAATATAAATCAGTCCGACCAGCAGCAGGACAAGCGGCATATCCAGCGCGAACGCCATGCCGACGGAGATAAACGCATTCGCAATCTGTTCGATAACCTGCGAGATGGCGGTCGGGATCATGGTCTGCAGCCCCTGGAAGAAGCCGCGCAGCACCCCCAGCACTGCCATGATAAAGATTGTCGGCGCCATCCACTTCAGTGCCACGGCAGCCAGCGGCATCCGCATGACTTTGGTACAGAAGAAGTCCGCCCCAAAATAAGTGAGCAGTGCAAATACCAGACCTACGCCGACGGCGAAAAGCATTGCCACCAGGAGCACACGTTCTGTCTCTTTCCATTTCTTCAAAGCCACCCTGGCACTGACCATTTTGGACACGGCAAGCGGAAGGCTGTAAGAAGAAAGCAAAAGCAGGATGTTATAAATGGAAAAGGCGGTGGAATAATAACCGCTCCCTTCCCGGCCGATGATCCGGACCATCGGAACACGGTAGATCATCCCGATGATACGTACAAGAACAGAAGCTAACGCCAGGATTCCGCCATGGACCAGAAAATTGTTCTGATTTCTCTCATGTCGTTGTTCACTCATAATTTTTGCCCTTTTCTTTATTTGTCCCGGTAACGGAACAGGAATTTATCTGCTGATCCCGACATTGTCAAGGATCTTACGCTGAAGATCTTCCATCTCCAGCCGCATATCATCCTCCATATGGTCAAAGCCGCAAAGATGCAGCAGGCTGTGGGTGATCAGGAAGGCGATCTCCCGCTTCAGTGAATGGCCGTACTCTTCTGCCTGCGCTTTCGCGTGGTCCAGGGAGATCACGATATCTCCCATGAAAAAAAAACCGGTCTCCGGATCGAAAAGATCCACTTCATCTTCGAGTTCGGAAAGATCCCCGGGGTTCAGGAATTCCGCAGTTGGAAAAGAAAGCACATCGGTCGCGGCGTCGATCCCGCGGTTCTCGAGATTGATCTGATGAATCTCCTCATCGTTTGTAAGAAGCAGATCCGCTTCCGCGTCAAACGGACTTTCCAGCTCTTCCATTACAGCCTGGATCAGAAGATCCGCGGTCTCCTGAAGGGAAAACGGAAGCGCTTCCCCGGTTTCGTCCTCAATATGGATGGTCATCGATGTGTATAACTGCGGTTTTTCTGCCGCTCCTCCTCTTTTTCGTAAGCCTCCACGATCTTCTGGACCAGCGGATGACGTACCACATCCCGTTTGTCCAGCTCTACGATTCCGATCTCGTCGATCTTCTTTAAGATG
>CAJOMA010000082.1 GCA_905235655.1 uncultured Oscillospiraceae bacterium
CAAAGGTCTTCACACCGTTCGCCGTTGCGGTGGCGGGCGTCGTGATCTTGCCCTCGTCCCAGTCGTGACCGAGAGCGGGAATGACTGTCTCGGAAATCACCGCGCCGCAGTCGTCGCAGACCATTCTGTCATAGCCAGACTCCGTGCAGGTTGCGTCCTTGTGCTCGGGATAGGCGTGGCCGTGACCGAGCGCGGCTGTCCAACTGCCCTTTTCGGTGTAGCCGCAGCCCTCGCGGGTGCATTCGTAGAAGGTGTAACCCTTTTCGGTACAGGTCGGGGCGACGACGGTGACCTTGAAGTCGTGTCCAAGGCGCGTATACGTTTCGGTATAGCTGTCCTTGCAGCGGGAGCAGGTGTAGGTTGCGCTGCCGCCCGTCGTGCAGGTCGCCGCGGTCGCGGCGGTAACGATATAGTCATGACCGAGTGCGGGGAGGACTTCCTGCGCGATCCGGTAGTCGCAGCGCGTGCAGTGCTCGCCGGCGGTCAGACCGGGCTCGGTGCAGGTCGCGCTTCTGCCCGCGTCGGTCACGATGTTGTGACCGAGCGCCGCGATCTCGCAGCGCGAGCAGGTCTGATAGGCGTTCCAGCCGGTCTCCGTACAGGTCGCCGCCTTTGCCGCGTGGTTCTCATAGTTGTGACCCAGCGCGGGGATCTCCTTGTAGTCGGTGTCGTGGCAGCGGGCGCACTCTCTGTAGGCGTTCCAGCCCACGGCGGTACAGGTCGCCGCCTGCGCCGGATAATTCCGGTAGTCGTGGCCAAGGGCGGGGATGACCGTCTCGGAGAGAACGAGTCCGCAGTTGCTGCAGACAGTCCTGTCATAGCCTGCCTCTGTGCAGGTCGCATCCTTGTGCTCTGGACGGGAGGAGGTATGCGGGCAGCCTTCGCCGCCGGTCGCGGGGATGACCTCGGTTCTGGTCGCGCCGCAGATCGTGCAGGTGAAGGTCTTCACGCCGTCGGTGGTAGCGGTGGCGGGCGTGGTCACAACGCCGCCGTTCCAGACGTGACCGTGGGCAGGAACGGGATCGCGCTGCTCGACCGCGTCGCAGCGGGTGCAGGCGTAAACGGTGTAGCCGCCCTCCAGACAGGACGGGGTGACAACTTCGGTGGCTTTGAAATCATGACCGAGGGCGGGAATGATCCAGCTGTTCTCGGCGATCTCGTGATTGCACGCCGCGTCGGAGAAGAACATATCGCAGCTTGCACAGTCGTAGTAGGCGTTGTTGCCTGCTGCGGTGCAGGTCGCGGCGACCGCCGCCTTCGGGACGGGGTTATGGATGTGCCACTGCGCGGTGACGAACAGGGTTTTGGCGGGCATCGTGTAGGGCAGCAGCGGCGACCAGCCGAGGAAGAGACAGCCTTCCTTCTCCGGATCGGCGGGCGGCGTGATGACCGCGCCGTAGTTCAGCGTGACCGGCCCGATCTGCGTGCCGCCGTCGGTGTCAAAATAGATCGTGTACTGGTTGATTCTCCAATGGGCGGCGATGGTTTCCTCGCCCTCTGCATCGACGACTCTGCTCGGGTCGACCGGAGTTCCGTCCTCGTAAAACCAGCCGAGGAACGTATGACCCTCCCGGGTCGGGGTGGGAAGATTGGCGAAGGTATCGCCGATGTAGAGGTACAGCTCCGACGGCGAGACCGTGCCGCCTGCCGCGTTCAGCGTCAGGACGAGCATCTTGTCGTCGGCATAGCGCGCCTTATAGGTCGTCGGCTCGGTCGCCGGAACGATCTCCTTGTCCCAGCGGACGAAGACGTAGTCTCTGCCGTCGTCCGGCGGGGTCGGCATATCGGGCGCTTCGGGCATCAGCCCGTACTTGACGTTCTTATTGACCTTCTTGAAGCCCCAGTCCCATGTGATTTTGACGTTGACGCGGTCATAATAGAGGTTGATCTTCGTCGTGCCGTCCTCGGAGATCACATAAGTTTTTGTATTGTCGGGGAGGTTGTTCAGCTTGAAGCCCTCAAACGTTTTCGCCATGTCGGAGCCGAGAACGGAGGCGCCGATTTTATCGGAGAGATACTCCGTTTCCACGAGCTCATAGCCGCTCAGATCAAGCGTCTGCAGGCGATGGCGAACCTCAAAGCCCGCGTGGTCGGTGGGAATCCAGATTGCGTCGAAGGTCAGATCGGTGGTGCCCATGACCGAGGGAACCTCCGGCTCCCAGCGTAAGAATTTATACCCTGCGGGGGGCGCGGGATTCGGGCGTCTCACGGTTTCGCCGACCTCGACCTTGGGGTTCACATAGAAATCGGGATCGGCGCCGTTGTTGAAGTTCCACGTGATCTTGTGGAAGCGGTTATAGATGCGCAGCTTGATCGTGACGGAATACTCGGTTTCCTCGTCGTCACGGTCGGAGCGGCAAATCACCTTGATGTTGACGTCGTGACCGTCCATCGAGGAGATCGTCAGCGTATCGGCAAGCGTTTTGAGCCAGACATAGTACGCCTCCAGCCCCATGCCCGTGCCGATGGTGTTATGGCCAACGGCGAGCATGATGTTGAACTGATTGAGCGATTCGTACTCGATCAGATCCTCGCCGATCTGCAGCGCATAGATCTCCTTGTAGCTGAACAGCTCCTTGAGAAAGGGAACCTCGAGCATCTTGATCGCGCGCTTTTCCGTGTCGAGGATCATGACGTCTGCCTGCAGCGCGTCCGGATCGAAGGTGAGCGTTGCGATCGGGATCGGGTTATAGCTGCGGTCGCTGAGGATTTTATTGGTCGGAGCGACGGCGTCAATCAGCGCCTGAATCAGCTTGTCCTCGTCGCTCTGCACGCCTGCGGCAAAGACCGCCGGCAGCATGGACAGAAGCAGCGCGAGCGTCAAGACGACGGATAAAAGTCGCGTAAGGTGCTTGTTCATAATCAGTTCCTCCGTGCAGAAATTTCTTCACACTAAATTATAACCGATTTATCGATGGATTGCAATTACTAAATGTTACACAGTCCGCAGAAAAAAGCACAAGATGTGCCAAAATACCCTCGTATGCAAGAATTAACGACAAGTTGCTTGACTTTTTTAAGGATTTGTAGTATGATTGTAACCGAGTATGGAGTAGTATGAGGTAGTCTCCCTCCTTGCTGGAACGCCGCTGGAAATACTGCGATACTATATAAATAAATAAATTATCACCTGACTGCATATTTATGCAGAGAAATGGGGGGTGTGAGGACAGTTGTCTGAATTTTTAAGCGACCGCGGCGTGCTTCTGCTGCTGCTTCTGCTCGGCACGGCGTTTACCTTCGCGTGGACGATGCTGAACCGCGACAGGCTGCGCTTCAAATGGTATATCGCCGCGCCGCTGGCGCTGCTGCATACGATTGTCGGCGTCGCCGCTGTGGTGGCGTTTGCAAAGCTGGAGAATATCGGAAGAGGCGTATCTTCCGAATCGGTCACGTTCAGCCTGTTCGGCGCGATCTTCTTCCTGCCGCTGTTTTATTACCTGCTGGCGAAGCTTTCCAAACGGAAGATGGCGGACGTGTTCGATATCTTCACCGTTTCCATGGTGTTTACGCTGCTTTGCGCCAGAATCAACTGCCTGTTTGAGGGCTGCTGCCTCGGCGCGAGGATTCCCGGCACGGACGGGGCGCGCTGGCCGACCCGCGAGCTCGAGATCGCCTTTTACGTGGTGATCCTGACCTTCCTGATCCTTCGCATTCAGAGCAAGAAAAACTACGGCGAGATTTTCCCGCTTTATATGGTAAGCTACGGAGCGTTCCGTTTTGTGATAGAGTTTTTCCGCGCGACCCTCAGCGAACAGGTTGCGGGAAAAGTACCCGAGCAGGGTGCGGGCAGCATATTTCATCTTTCCCACCTGTGGGCGATCCTGTCCGTCTGTATCGGCTTGAGCATTTATTACGAAGTTAAGAAAAGACACTCGAAAAACCATGGAGGTAAGAAGAAATGAAACAGGTTTTGAAGCGATTTTTAGTTATGGCGCTGGTCGTTGCGCTCGTCGCAGCGATCGTGCCGGCCGCTTCGGCTGCCGGGGTTTCGCTGGAATCCGCGACGGAAGGCATCCTCGGTCTGACCGTCACCTATGACGGCGGCAGTTGGCAGGTCAACGAATACGGCTACATCGGCGGCACGATGACCGTTCCGGCGGAGGGCTGCGGCGGCGCTACCACCTACACGCCCATCCCCAGTAAGCTGACCCTGAAGAACGATACCAGCCAGCCTGCAAATCTCTCCTTTGACTATATGCTGGAGTTGAACGCCGGCACGATCACGATCAACGGCGTCAACGTCCTGTCCAACGGCAGCTACAGCATCTCGCTGAGCCCGTGGGAATCCATCGACATCGACGTCCTCTCCTGCGACTATGAGGAGCAGCGCACCGGCATGCAGCTTTATAACGTCAGCTTCACGGTCGAAGAGGAGGTCAACGTTACCTTCGCCGCGCCGGAAAACGGCACCTATACCGTTGACGGCCGCGAGGTCGAGCAGGAAGAGACCAAGACGAAAAATTTCGGCGAGACCTTCGAGGTATCCGCCACGCCCGCAGAGGGCTACACCTTCCTCGGCTGGTTCAACGATCTGGACTTCACCTGCCTGTCCACGAACGCGACCGACACGCTGCTGATCACCTGCGACTGCGTGGTCTACCCCTATTTCTTCAATGATGGTACCCTGCAGTTTAAGGTCGGCACGGAAACCTACACCGATCTGAACGCGGCGGATCGCGCCGCGACGCGGTTGAACCACGAGCCGATCATCCTGCTGAGCGATGGCACGCTTGGCCCGGGCAACTACTCCATCTCGCAGGGCAACACCCTCCTGATCCCGTGCAGCGGCGATTTCGAGCTGGTCACCACCGATCCGGAAGCGGTTGAGCAGCTCCCGAACTTCAGCAATACCCGCCCGTTCCGCACCCTGACCCTCGCGCCCGGCGCGACGGTCGGCGAATACGGCTTCATTCAACTGTCGGCAGGCAGCGAGATTACCGTTCAGAACAACGCCAAGCTCTACTGCTGGGGCTATATCGTCGGTGACGGCGAAGTGACCGCGAAGAAGGGCGCTGCGGTTTACGAGCCCTTCCAGGTCATGGACTTCCGCGGCGGCACCGCCACCATGCAGATGATGTCTGCGCCGCAGGGCGTCTTCCCGATCTCCCAGTATTACGTCCAGAATATTGAATCCCGCCTCACTCTCGAATACGGCGCGAAGGAATACGTCCGCTCCGTCACGAACGCGGGTGGCTCCGTTACCGCCGCGACCGTTCCCTTTATCGACCGCGCCGGCGCGAGCGCCCTGTTCCAGATGGAAAACGGCTGCACCTTTACCAAGTACTATGACGCCGAGAACGACCGCCTCTGCTTCGAGGTCAACGGCGACTGCAGCATCAACTCCATCTCCCTGACGATTGCCGGCGGCGAGGATGGTCTGACCGTGAACTCCGCCGACTATATGATGCCGCTGAACGGCGACTTCCATGTTGAAGTCCAGAGCGGCACGCTGACGTGCAAGCAGGATATGTACATCCAGCCCGGCGCCGAGATCGTGATCGACGAGGGCGCGGAGATGGTCGTTCCCTATATCGAAGACCCCGAGAACCCCGAAAATAACCACGCAGTTCAGGTCATCATCTATGACAGCGAGGACTGGGGCGGCTACTGCGGCCCGAGCAACGATCCGTTCTGCCCGATCCGCTACACCCCCTCCGGCCCCGATAACATCCGCGATGTCCCGACTGACGCTTCCGAGCTGCCCGACGCCTTCGTGGACGTCAAC
>CAJOMA010000083.1 GCA_905235655.1 uncultured Oscillospiraceae bacterium
CGCATGACCAAGGAGATCGACGGCGAGAAGTGCAGCCGCATCATCGACACCACCGTCGGCCGCATCATCTTCAACGAGCCGATCCCGCAGGATCTCGGCTATGTCGACCGCACCGATCCCGAGCATATGTTCGATCTGGAGATCAGCTTCCTGGTCGGCAAGAAGAAGCTCGGCGTCATCATCGACAAGTGCATCCGCAAACACGGCTTCACCATCGCCACCGAGATGCTTGACCGCGTGAAGGCGCTTGGCTACAAGTACTCCACCAAGGGCGCGATCACCGTCTCTATCGCGGATATGGCGATCCCGGAAAAGAAATACGCGCTCGTCGCGGCGGCGGAAGAAGAGGCCGTCAAGATCGACCGCAAGTATAAGCGCGGCTTCATCACCAACGAGGAACGCTACCGCCTGGTCGTCAACCAGTGGGAGCAGACCATCAAGGACGTTACCGGCGCGCTGCAGGAGAACCTCGACCGCTTCAACCCCATCTATATGATGGCGGACTCCGGCGCTCGAGGCAGCATGAACCAGATTCGTCAGCTCGCCGGCATGCGCGGACTGATGGCGGACACCAACGGCCGCACCATCGAAATTCCGATCAAGGCGAACTTCCGTGAAGGTCTGTCTGTTCTGGAATACTTCATCTCCTCCAGAGGCGCCCGCAAGGGCTTGACGGATACCGCGCTGCGTACCGCGGACTCTGGTTATCTGACCCGCCGTCTGGTCGACGTCTCGCAGGAGGTCATCATCCGTGAGCACGACTGCTGCACCAAGCACGGCATCAACCTCGCCGAGGTCGTCGAAAAGGGGCAGGTCATCGAGAGCTTCGCCTCCCGCATCCACGGCCGCTATCCGGTCAACGACATCCTCGATCCGGAGACCGGCGAAGTGCTGGTCCCGAACACCAAGATGATGATGGAGGAGGACGCCAAGCTGCTTGAGGCGCATGGCATCCACAGCGTCTATGCCCGTACCGTCCTCGGCTGCCGCGCCCGCAGCGGCGTGTGCGCCAAGTGCTACGGCATGAACCTCGCGACCTCCGAACTGGTCAACCTCGGCGAAGCGGTCGGCATCATCGCCGCGCAGTCCATCGGCGAGCCGGGCACGCAGCTTACCATGCGTACCTTCCACACCGGCGGCGTCGCGGGCGACGATATCACCCAGGGTCTGCCCCGTGTTGAGGAGCTCTTCGAGGCGCGCAAGCCGAAGAAGATGGCAGTCATCTCCGAGATCGACGGCACGGTCGATGTGGACGACAGCCACCGCAGCGCGCTGCGCGACATCACGATCACCGCGGACGACGGCGAGGTCAAGATTTATCAGGTGCCGTATTCCGTCGGTCTGAAGGTCGAAACCGGCAGGCGCATCAAGAAGGGCGAGCCGATCACCGACGGCGCGCTGAACCCGCACGACGTGCTCCGCATTTCCGGCGTCGAGGCAGTGCAGAACTATCTGACGCAGGGCGTTCTGGCGGTGTACCGTCAGCAGGGCGTTGACATCAACGACAAGCACATCGAGGTCATCATCCGTCAGATGATGCGCAAGGTGCGCGTCGAGGACGTCGGCGACACCGAGCTGCTCAGCGGCACGGTCATTGACGTCTACGAATTCGACGACGCCAATGACAAGATTCAGGCGCGCATCGACGCAGGGGAGACGGATCTCCGCCTCGCGACCTGCACGCTGCTGCTCATGGGCATCACGAAGGCGTCTCTGGCGACCGAATCCTTCCTGTCCGCCGCGTCCTTCCAGGAGACCACCAAGGTCCTGACCGAGGCCGCGATCAAGGGCAAGGTCGACCATCTCGTCGGCCTGAAGGAGAACGTTATCATCGGCAAGCTGATCCCGGCAGGCTCCGGACTCGATATTTACCGCGACTACACGGTGAGCGAGTGGCCGGAATCCGAGGTCACGCAGGACATGATCGACAACGAAGTCAGATAACGCTCGATTATCCCAAATCATTTGATAAACAGGCCTGAACTTCGGTTCAGGCCTGTTTCAGCGTGTCGAAAAACCTTTTTCGACACGCTGGCAGGCTGCCAAAAAGTTCGGAAGACAAGCAACTTGCACTCGTAGGCGTATATAGATACGGTAGGTTGCGCAGTAAGTCAAAATCCTTGCGAAGCAAGCGTTTTTAACCTCTCGAAAGTTTGAAAAACGCCGAACTTACATAAAAAGATCAATCAGCGCATAATACTCAAAATGTTTGATTGATTTTGACGGTTACGGACTTTTTTGACAGTCTGAAACGGACGACGGCGCTTCGCTATGAAGCGCCGTCGTCCGTTCATATAACTTACAGCTTTTTGCCTGCGAGGTAGACCGCCTTGCGGTTGAGCTCCGCATCGCAGAGGACGAAGTCCGCGACCTTGCCGTCCGCGATCGAGCCGACCTCGGAAAGGCAGCCGAGCTGCCGCGCGGGATTGTACGTCACGGCGCGGATGGCGTCTTCTCTCGGAATACCGAAGGAGATCGCGCGCTGCATGCACTCGAAGAGGTTGGTCGCGGAGCCTGCGATCGTGCCGTCTTCCAGACGGGCGATCCCGTCCTTGAGGAAGACCTGCTGACCGCCGAGCTCATATTCGCCGTCGGGCATGCCGCAGCAGCGCAAGGAGTCGGAGATCAGCACCATGCGCGCCGCGCCGAACATGCGGAACGCCAGCCGCACGGAGGCGGGGTGGACGTGCTGACCGTCGGAGATCAGCTCCGCGCTGACCGTTTCCGCTTCCGCGGCGGCGGCGATCACGCCGGGCTTGCGGTGGTGGATCGAGGGCATGGCGTTATACAGGTGCGTCAGGTGGGTCACGCCGGCGGCGACGCCCTTACGCGCGGCGTCGTAGTCCGCGTCGGTGTGGGCGATCGAGACGGTGCAGAGGTCCTTTGCCTTGCGAATAAAGTCCTCCGCGCCCTCCAGCTCCGGCGCGACGTCCACGATCCGGACCAGACCGCCGCAGCCGTCGTAGAGCGCCTTGAACGCTTCAAAATCGGGTTTGCGGAGATATGCGCCGTTTTGCGCGCCCTTTTTCTTTTCAGAGAAGAAGGGTCCTTCCATCTGAATGCCGCGCAGCGCCGCGCCGTCTTCGGGACGGTCGTCCGCGTAGGCGCGCGCCGTAGCGAAGGCGGCTGCGAGGGTTTCGTAAGGAAGCGTCATCGACGCGGGCGCGAACGAGGTCACGCCGTTCTTTGCCAGATACTTTGCCATAGCGACTACGCCCTCTAACTTGCCGTCGGAGAAGTCCATGCCGGAATTGCCGTGGGTATGCACGTCGATCAGACCGGGGATAACGTACGCGCCGCCGAGGTCAATCGCGTCGGGCGCGGCGTCGCCGAGGACGCTGCAGAATCTGCCGTTTTCAACGGAAAAACTGCCGCGCTCAAAGCGGAATTGTTCGGTATAGATCCATGCGTTTTTGTAATTCATAAGATTTCCTCCGTTCAAAGAAATGGCATTCCGAACATCCGAAATGCCATTTTGTTTGTTATTTTCTTGCTTCGGGCAGGCTTGCCGCGGCGACGGACTGACCGACGCGGCGGGTCTTCTCGTCCGGCAGCATGACGCGCACTTTTTCCGCAAGCTCCGGATATTCCTCCTGCATGATCGCAAGGCAGCTGTCGAGCACGATGCTGCCGCCGATGCCGGACATCACGCGCCCGAGGACGATCATGTGGTGCACATCGTAGAAGCGGCAGTAGAGCTTCATCGTGTGGGCGAGGTACGCGCCGATCGAGGCGAAAATCTTCCGCGCGCGCTCGTCGCCCTTTTCCACGAGCGACTGCACCGCCTTGAGCTTTTCGGCGGGGGTCAGGCTGTCGTCCAGCTCGATGCCCGCCTTCGGCGCGAGCTTGATGACCGCATCCTGCGAGAAGTACTTGCAGCCGACGCCGATATCGGTTGACCATTCGTCCGCCATCGCGCCCTCATAAAGATCGACGGGAGCGAAAGCAAGCTCATTGAGCCAGCCGAGCACGTTGCCGTCGGCGTCGACATAGCCGACCGCTTCGCTCGTGCCCATCGCCATGCCCATGACGGAGCCGACTTCCATGCCCATCGCGCCGGCGAGGGCAGTCACGTCGCCGTCGTTTGCGACGACGATGGGAACGTCGCCCAGCTCCTTCGCGGCGCGGTCATAGATCGTCTTGACCAGTTCGCGCTTTTCTCTGGGGACCTTGATGAACAGGGAGGAGACCATCGGGCTGTTGCCGATGAACACGCCGGCGGAGGAGACGCCGATGCCGTCCACGCGCGGCATTTTGGACGCCGCGGTCTGGAAGGCGGCGACGATGCCGTCGAAATGATACTGCGGATCGGATTCCGTCTTCGGATGCCAGACGACTTCCTCAGAGTAGACGGTCTTGCCGTCGACGACGGCGGAAACCTTGCGGTCGGAGCCGCCCGCGTCAAAGCCGATGCGGCAGCCGTCCATGTGACCGCCGATGTGGACGGCGGCCTCGTTCGCCTTGGGGCAGTCTTCCAATTTGCAGTCGATGACTTCAAACGGAACTTCGTACACGTCCTGCATGAACTGCACGTCGAATTTGCGCTCGCCCTCGAGGGTATAGGCTTTTTTCAGACGCTGCGCCAGCGCACTGTTGCCGCAGATGTAGATGCGGAAGCCGCCGATCGACCACAGCAGGAACTTCACGTAGCGTTCGACGAAGCGGTAATCCGCCTCGGCAAGCTCCGGGGTGCCGTGAATCTTGGTATGATGAACAGAAATCTTGCCCTTGTCGCGCTCAATGGCGATGGCAAGCGGCTGCGCAGCGCCCTTTTCATAGGCGTCGATCCACACGCCAAAGGGGATGAAATCCTCGTCGAGCACGGGCAGATTCTTCACCTGATAGTCGATGCCCAGATAATTCATCGTCTGCTTCTTTGCGTTCGCCGCCTCTTCCTTGACGATCCGCTGCATTTCGTCCCACTTCTTCTCCATGTCGGCGACCAGCTTGAGCTGCGTGCGGGCACGGACGAGGTTGTGGTCGGGGTAGGCGATCTTGAAATAGCGGTCGCCGTCGAGATAGTCCGTCAGGAAGCGGACAGCCAGCTCCAGCGTGATGATCTTCGCGCCGAGCGGAAGAAGCTCCGTCTCCTTCTCGGTCAGGCTGCGGCAGGAGGTCAGATAGCCCCGCGTATAAACGCGGAACAGATCGAGATTCAGCTCCATCTTCTCCAGATCCGGCTCATCCTCGGCGGCGGTCGCCGCGCCGAAGCGGATGGAGTCGCCGAAGTCGTACAGGGAGGAACCGGGCATCACGGTGTCCAGATCGAGAACGCACATCGCCTTGCGGGTCTTCGCGTCCAGAAGAACATTGTTCAGCTTGGTGTCGTTGTGCGTGACGCGCAGGGGAAGCTCGCCTGTTTCCAGAAGACGGACGAGCGTTCCTGCCTCCTGCTCCCGCGCTTCGATGAAAGCGATCTCGTCTCTGACGGTGATGGCTCTGTGGACGCGGTCGGCGTTCAGCGCCTCGCGGAACTGGCGGTAGCGGTTGACGGTGTTGTGGAACATGGGAATGGTCTCGTGCAGGGTCTGCGCGGGGAAATCGCCCAACAGCTCCTGAAAACGTCCGAAGGCGATCGCACTCTCATAGAAATCCTTGTCGGATTCCGGTGCTTCGAGGCAGATGCCGTCGGCGAATTCGTAGCAGCGCCAGTATTCGTCGTCCTCGTCCACGTAGTAGTATGTACCCTCGTCGGAGAGCATGAAGTTCAGCGTTTCGCTCGGATCGCTGACGCGGCCGCGCAGGTATTCCGTCACGGCGCCGACATTCTCCATGACCGCCTTCGGATCGGAAAAAACGTACTTATTGATACGCTGCAGGATATAGACGTGCTGATCGTCCGTCTGCACGCGGTAGGTGCTGTTGATGTGACCGGAGCCGAATTCACTGATAATAACGGGCGTTCCGCTGATTCGGAAATGGGTAATCGCGGCTTCCGGCGACAGTTTATTCTTCAATGAGATCATCCTCTCAACTGTTTTTTCATTCTATGAATGCGCCGCAGATTCGGTACCGTGCGCACATTATTGTATATTCTACAACAAATTTATCAAAATAGCAAGCAGATTTTCCATTTTTTGCGGTGCTGCATTTTGGAGCGTTTGACAAAAATTATAAGAATAATCCCTCCGGTTATACGAGCCGGAGGGATTGCATATTATCCGCCGATCACGCCGGATTTCAGCAGAAGCGCCAGAACCGTGCCCATGACGGCAAAATAGAGAATGGTCGAGGGAATCAGACAGTCTACCGCCAGCTTTGTATCCTTGCCGTACTGCTTCGCCCACAGGACGGCGGTGATCGGGGCGGGACTGCCGAGAGCAATGGCAAGGATACAGGCGGTCTTGAGCGGAAGGATGAAATACAGCGCGCCGAAGACAATGCACGGCAGCGCGAGCACCTTCCACAGGGAGTAGAGGATCGCCGTCCTGCTTTTGATCCAGCCGAACAGACCGTAGCGGCAGATCAGCATGCCGATGAACAGCAGGGCGATCGGAGAAACGGCGGCGGCTATGCTTTCAAGCGTATCGGTCAGAAATTCCGGCAGCCGGACCGCAAAGACCGAGCAGAGCACGCCGGCTGCCACGGCGATCAGATTGGGCGTAAGCAGTACCTTCCTGACGATATCCCTGCGGGCGCTTCCGGATGAACCGAGAAAGACCTGATGATGGATACCCCAGATTAGAAAGTCGACGACCGCGCCGTGGATAAAGACGACGGTCATCTCGTTCGGCGAAAGAAACAGACTCAGCAGGGGAATGCAGACGAAGGAGTTGTTGCCGATTCCGCTGAGATAGCGCAGAATGGGGCGGCGATCTGCGTCAACGCGGCGAAACAGCGCAATGGAAACGAAAAACGGCAGCAGACAGAACACCAGCGTTGCGATCACGGTCGGAACGCCGACGCCGATCAGCTCCTGAATATCCGTTCCTGCAAAGTTGGTAAACAGCATCGCGGGGAAGCAGACGTTCAACAGCAGCGGGGGCAGCACATCCGTCGCGCTCTCCGGGACGAGCCTGCTCTTCACGGAAAGATAGCCGACGCAGATCACGATGACAAAAAACAGAAGACCGTTGAATTGCATAGAAATTACCACCTGCCTGTCTTATCTTGTCTATCTTACAGCGCGCAGGCAGGCAAGTCAAGCGGGAGGTTTTCCACCGACTCGATATTTTGTAGGTTGTACAATGATGTGTGACAGTAGATAGAAAAAGAATAGCGAATGGGAATGACCTGTGTTAAGGTTGAGTTGCTCACACCAAACCGAAAGGCA
>CAJOMA010000084.1 GCA_905235655.1 uncultured Oscillospiraceae bacterium
GCGATGCCGCGCGATTCCAGCAGCGCTTTCGCGCCGGTGGACATGACGTCCCCGTGCGCCGCGCTGACGCCGCCGAGGATCAGCAGCATGGCGGCGGCTCTGCCGATGATCTTATCCGCGACGCAGAAGCCTCGCAGGTCTTCGCCTGCCTCGATCCGCTCCAGCAGCGGCGTGATGCCGCGCCGCGTGTCGGTCAGAACGCGGGTTTCGCCGCACAGCACGCAGGTATAGCTGCCTCCGTGCAGCAGCTCGACCGCGCGGGAAAGCAGGTTAGTCATAGAAGTAGAAAGCCAGCTGCACGGTCGTTTCGTTCAGCGCGGTCAGCGTCGCGTAGTTGGCGGTGTGACCGTCGCCCCAGCGGTATGTGTCGCCGGACTCGGAGGGCTCGCCGAACTGTGCGGTCATGGACTGCAGAATGCGGTCGATCGTGACCGACTGCTCCTCGTCGCCGCCGCAGGTGCAGGAAATGCGGTTATAGGCGTCGCCGAAGGAGAACTGCACCTGCGAAAAGAGCAGATCACCCAGCGTGACGTCGTTATAGATATACAAGGTGGTCGTTTCGTCCAGCTCGTAGGTCAGGTCCGGCTGGCGGCCTTCCACGGCGATCACGTCCTCGAGCGTATAGTCCGCGGCTTCCAGCCCCTTGTAGTTGACAGGAACATGATCGTTCGCATGCTCCTCCGTGGCTTCGGTTACAGGCTCCGAAGCGGTCGGCTCGGTTGCGATATCCGCAGGCGTTACAACGGTTGCGCTCGTTTCTGCGGAAGCATCGGGCGCGGAGGGATTCTTGCCGCCGCAGGCTGCCAGCAGGCAGACGAGCAGGGCGCAGCAAAGCAGCAGAGAAATCAGCTTTTTCATTGGAAAAACCTCCTGAGTTTTTGATGTAATAACTGCGCGCACAGACCGGTCAAAGCGCCGGTCAGAATGCCGCACAGAACAAGGACAGGAAAATAGGCGAGCAGGGCGGGCGTTTGCGTCACGGCGAGGGCGACCGCCATCTGCCCGAAATTATGGGCGATGCCGCCGATCACGCCCGCGACCCAGAGCTGGTTTTCTTTCAGCAGGCGCAGGATCAGCGTCATGCAGACGAAGCTGAGCATACCGCCCGCGAGGGAATAGAGCAGGGACATCATCTGCCCGGTGATGAGGTTGCCGAGGAAAATGCGCACGAGCAGGATCGCAAGGGCTTCCTTCCAGCCGAACGCCGCGAGGGCGAAGAGCGTGACGATATTGGAAAGCCCGAGCTTCAGCCCCGGCACGGGGACGGGCAGCGGAACCTGCGCCTCCACGACGAAGATCGTCAGCGCAATCGCCGTTAACAGCGCGCACAGCGCAAGCCTGCGAACACGATCCGTCTTCATTTTCCGAACAGGTGCGTCTTGTGACGTTCCAGAACGAAGTACAGCGCCGCGATCACGGCCGCCTGCGCGATGTAAAGGGTCGTCTTTTTTGCGTTCATAAATCAATATCTCCTGGTTTTATTTTACGACAGGAGGGTTTCGAACTGTCGGCGCGGAGAACGGTCATTATTTTACACGATGCGACAGATTTCGTCAAGTCACAGAAGCCGCCTCAGTGCGTAAAGAAGCAGCATGTGCGCGGGATAGAACAGATAAAAGCCGAGCTGCACCGCCTTTGCGCCCGCCTTGGACGAGGGCGTTTTTCCCTTCTTCCCGTTGTAGAGGAGGATGAACACGAGCGATACCAGACAGAATAGCTGCGCCATCTGCCACCCGTTCGGCGCGGTCAGCGGCGCGATGGTATACGCCCTTCCCCGCAGCCGCTGCACAAGGAAAAAGGCGGCGGAGATCGGATAGTGCAGAACATAGGCGTGGTAGATCGAGACGAGCATGCCGATCGCCGTCAGAACGATGTTGCCCTCGAAGAGGTAGAACGTCATGGCGAGCAGGACGCCCTTCGCGCCGTAGTCCGACCGGATCAGACCGAAATAGTAGAGGAAATAGACCGCGATCGTCGGCAGGAAGCAGAGGTATTTGGTGAAGCGGCGCTTGCGCATTTCATCCGTCGCCCAGACGGTCAGCAGGGCAAGCAGCAGAGTGACGAACACGTTGAGCGTGCCGAGCATATTCTTCGGGTGTGTCATCAGGGCGAACGGCACCTGCGAAATCACGGCGAAGATCAAAAGACGCAGCGCGTAGCGCGGACGGTTGGAGGTGTGCCGGAAGCCGTTGACGATCAGAAAAACATACAGCGGGAAGGCGATGCGGCCGATCCAGCGCAGCGGCGTAAGGAACGGATAGCGTCCTGCAAAGCAATAGCCGATATGATCCAGCAGCATGCAGATACAGGCGATGATACGCAGAGTGAGAGCAGACATGGAGGCGACCTCCTTTCTTCGCGTATTATAGCAGAATACGCCGCGAATTTCAATCATATACTCTGACAGTATCATTTTGTGAGGTGGAGCGTATGAACAGCCGTTTTACGGGACTGAAATGCAAGGAGGTCGTCAATATTTGCGACGGATGCCGTCTGGGGTATGTCTGCGACGTGGAGGTGGACTGCAAAACCGGGAAGCTCATCTCCATTATCGTCCCCGGACCGGGCAGGTGCTTCGGACTGCTCGGACGGCACGAGGAATACGTCATTCCGTGGTGCGATATCCGCCGGATCGGCGACGATCTGATCTTAGTGGACGGAGATCTGGACAGATGCCGCCTTCCGCGGGCAAAACGGGACATATTCTGATGAAAAAACCTTGATTTTTTGTAAAAAAATGCTTGCAATGCGACTGCCTGTTGGGTATAATAATACGGCACGCGAATCGCGTGACACAAGAAACCACACATTCCGGGATTCTCCGTCCCAGTGCCGCGCTGCGGTGGACGGGGGAGATGAGCGGGATGGCGGTCAAACGAAAAAGGAGAAAATCAAATGGCAGTCGTATCCATGAAAGCCCTGCTCGAGGCAGGCGTCCACTTCGGTCATCAGACCAGAAGATGGAACCCCAAAATGGCTCCGTACATCTACACGGAGCGCAACGGTATCTACATCATTGATCTGCAGAAGACCGTGAAGAAGATCGAGGAAGCTTACAGCTTCGTACGCGAGCTCGCCGCCAACGGCGAGAACGTCCTGTTCGTCGGCACCAAGAAGCAGGCGCAGGATGCCATCAAGGAAGAGGCGGAGCGCGTCGATCAGTACTACGTCAATGCCCGCTGGCTCGGCGGCATGATGACCAACTTCAAGACTATGCGCACCCGTATCGACCGTCTGGCGCAGCTTCGCAAGATGCAGGAGGACGGCACCTTCGCAATGCTTCCCAAGAAGGAAGTCATCAAGCTCGAGGGCGAGATCGAAAAGCTCGAGAAGTATCTCGGCGGCGTGAAGTCCATGAAGAAGCTCCCCGGCGCCCTGTTCATCGTCGACCCGCGCAAGGAGCGCAACGCAATCGCCGAGGCGCGCAAGCTGAACATCCCCATCGTCGCGATCGTTGATACCAACTGCGATCCGGACGAGATCGACTACGTCATCCCCGGCAATGACGACGCTATCCGCGCCATCCGCCTGATCGTCGCCACCATGGCCAACGCCGTGCAGGAAGGCCGTCAGGGCGAGTCCCTCGCGGAAGCTCCCGCCGAGACTGCGGAGGAAGCCACTGAGGAAGCTCCGGTCGAGGAGTAATCCAAAAAACATAAATGCCCGCCGGAACGACGGGCATTTTCCAAAGATATTTTTTTAGGAGGAAAACTACTATGGCATTTACTGCTGCTGATGTAAAGACCCTGCGCGAAATGACCAACGTCGGCATGATGGACTGCAAGAAGGCGCTCACCGAGACCGACGGCGATATGGACAAGGCGGTCGAATGGCTCCGTGAAAAGGGCCTCGCCAAGGCTGCGAAGAAGGCCGGCCGCATTGCTGCAGAGGGCATGGCTTACGCCGCTGTCGTCGATGGCATCGGCGTGATGGTCGAGGTCAACTGCGAGACCGATTTCTGCGCGAAGAGCGCGCCGTTTGTCGCCCTTGTGAAGGACGTCGCCGAGATCGTCGCGAAGAATGATCCGAAGGACGTTGACGCGCTGATGGACTGCAAGTACCCCGGCAGAGACCTGACCCTTTCCGAGATCATGCCCGAGAAGGTCATGGCGATCGGCGAGAACCTGCAGATCCGCCGTTTCGTCCGCTTCCCTGAGAACACCAGCGTCGCCTATGTGCACGGCGGCGGCGTGCGTTCCGTTCTGGTCAACCTGATCGTGGAGGGCGGCATCGACGCTACCCAGATCGGCAAGGACATCGCCATGCAGATCGCCGCCCTGTCCCCGCGCTTCTGGGACAAGAGCGACGTGACCCCGGAAATCCTCGAGGAAGAGAAGAAAATCCTCGTCGCCCAGATGGACAACGATGAGAAGATGGCGAGCAAGCCGCTGCAGGTCAAGGAAAAGATCGCCGCCGGCAAGCTCAACAAGTTCTACGAGGAGAACTGCCTGCTCCAGCAGGCGTTCGTCAAGGACGGCTCCGTCTCGGTCGAGCAGTATATGAACGCTGCAGCCAAGGCGCTCGGCGGCTGCGTGAAGTTCGTCGACGCGGTTCGCTATGAAAAGGGCGAGGGCATCGAGAAGAAGCAGGAAGACTTCGCCGCGGAAGTTGCGAAGCAGATGAACATGGGCAAGTAAGAATTGCGATAAAAGGCAAGTGAGCATCCGCTCACTTGCTTTTTTGCGTGCCAATGATACGCAATTTCTCTCAGTCGCGTCATTGCGAGCAGCTGCGGGCTGCGTGGCAATCTGTCCGCCGCAGGTCTGGGAACTTCACCGTCTGTCGGAAAAGTGTCCCTCTTCGAGAGGCACAGATTGCCACGCTTGACTCCGCCAAGCTCGCAATGACGCGGTTGGGAGCACGCAGCACCCGTAAGGCGGCAAAGGCGTCAGTTCATAAAAACAAAGCTGAGCGATAGAAAGCTGTCGCGCAGCTTGTTTTTGTTTGCCTTATTGCAGGATCAGGAAAATCGCCAGCGTCATGACGGTGGAGACTGCGTCCTCCGTGCCCTCCGAGAGCAGGAGCAGCATGATGAGCAAAAGCAGCAGATCGCCGCTGTCCATGCCGGGAAAGAGCTTTTCCAAAAACGGAACGGGCAGCGGCGCAGCGGGCGGAGGGATGGGCCTCGGAGGCAGCGGCGCAGCGGGCGGCTGCTGCGGCATCGGAGGC
>CAJOMA010000085.1 GCA_905235655.1 uncultured Oscillospiraceae bacterium
GCGGGCTTCTTCGGGGACGGCGTTGAGGCGGGACGGAACGTGTGGAAGACTGTGAACGCTCTGCTCGATATGGGCAAAGAATGGGTGGTGTGATATGCCGATTTCGGAACTCAACACGCCCATCCAGATACTGCGTCTCCGCTTTGGACGCGACAGGGACGGCTTTCCGACCGAATCGGAAGAATTGATAGCCTGCGTCCGCGCCAGAGCGGAGATGCGCAATGCCACAGAACGGTGGAGCAGCCGCGCTGTGCTGCGCGAAGCGTCTGCTATCTTTACGTTCCGGCATATCCCGCATATCGAGATCACGACCGACATGGCGATCGTCTGCGGCGCCGACCGGTACAATATTGTATCCGTCGAAAATATCCGCGGACGCAATCTGTACACGCAGGTCGTGGCGCGTTTGGAAAGCGAGGAATCGTGATGGCGACCATGAAACCGAAACTGCCGGAGGATCTGATGAAGAAACTCGACCGGCTCGGTCAGAATACAGACCGCATCTGTGAAAAGGCGCTGACCGAGGGCGGGAAAGTGATGCATAAATCCGTCGCGTCACATCTGTCTCAGGTCGTCGGCAAAGACACGAAAGTCGAATCCCGGTCTACGGGCGAGCTGCAGGCGGCGCTCGGCGTCAGTCCGGTCAAAGTCGATAAGAACGGTAATTATGACGTCAAAATCGGATTCCGCGAGCCACGCTCACAGCAGACGTCGGCAAAGGGAAAACGGTCGTACAGCCAGATCACGAACGCGATGATCGCGAACGTGCTAGAATACGGGCGCAAAGGTCAGGCGCCGAAACCGTTTCTCGCTCCGGCGAAAAAAGCGGCAAAGAAAGACACGACGGCGAAGATGGAGTCCGTCCTGCGGGAGGAGATCGATAAGGTATGATTCTCGACGAACTTGTCACGGTTATGGACGGTCTGCGCATCCCTGTGATGACGGCGTCCTATGTCGGCAAAGTACCCGATCAGTATGTCGTGCTGACGCAAATGGAGGACACGTTCGAGATCTTCGCAGACAATACACCGCACATGGACGTCTGCTCCGTGCGCATTTCGCTGTTTTCCAAAGGCAATTATCTGTACACAAAAGACCTGCTGGTCGACGCGCTGCAGCACGCGGGATTTACGATCACGCTGCGGAGATACATCGGGCGTGAAGACGACAGCGGGTATCACCACTACGTCGTAGACGTGGAGAAAGAATACATCATCAAGGAGTGATAACGATATGGCAACTTTGGGTTTGGATTCCCTGTTTTATGCGCCGATCACCGAAGGAACGGACGGCACCGAAACCTACGGCACGCCGCAGAAACTGGCAAAAGCGATCAGTGCCGAACTGTCCGTTGAAATCGCCGAGGCAATTTTGTACGCCGACGACGCGGCTGCGGAGTCGATCAAGTCGTTCAAGAACGGCAAACTGACTCTGGGCGTGGACGATATCGGCGTGGACAAGGCGCAGCTTTTGACCGGCGCGTCCGTGGACGACAACGGCGTGCTCGTGTCGACATCGGAAGACCTGCCGCCGTATGTGGCGATCGGTTTCCGCGCGCAGAAATCCAACGGCAAGTACCGATACTTCTGGCTTTATAAGGTGCAGTTCGGCGTGCCGTCCGTATCTCTGCAGACGAAGGGCGACAGCATTTCCTTCCAGACACCCAGCATTGAGGGTACGATCATGCGCCGGAACAAGCCGCTCGGCAATGATAAGCATCCCTGGAAAGCGGAAGTCACCGAGGGCGACAGCGGCGTGTCCGACACCACCATCACCAACTGGTTCCAGTCGGTTTATGAACCTGCCTATGCAGGAGATTAAGGAGGACGAACATCATGAAAGCAATTCCCGTAACTGCGGAAAATCCGACCATCGAGGAACGCTCCGCGCTGATCACGCTCGGCGGGCAGGAGTATGAGCTTGTTCTCTCGACGCTGGCGACCAAACAGATCGCGCGGCGTTACGGCGGCTTGGAAAACCTCGGTGAAAAGCTGTCCAACACGGAACATTTCGAGGACGCGCTTGAGGAGATCGTCTACCTCATCACGCTGCTCGCCAATCAGTCCGTGATGATCCACAACCTCTGGCATCCGGACGATAAGCGGGAGCTTCTGACGGAAGAAGCCGTCGAGCTGCTCTCCACGCCGTATGACCTTGCCGAGTACAAAAACGCGATCGTCGCGGCGCTGTACAAAGGCACCAAACGGTATGTCCAGAGCGAGGAGCCGGACGAAAAAAACGCGGAAACAGCCGGGTAAGCGAAGAAGAATCGTTCGCCCGGCTGATCTTTTACGGTGTCACGCTCCTGCGCCGACCGGAACGGGAAGTATGGCTCATGCCGCTCGGCGCTCTTCTCGATCAATGGGAAGTGTACAGACAGTTCAACGGTCTGTCAAAACCCGCGAACAGCGTGACCATTGACGATGTGATCCCGCAGGGAATATGACGGGAGCCGGATCCTTGCTTTTCGCAAGAGTCCGGCTCGTGTGCGGTATGGTTTTGTTTTGACAGTTGTTATCCGGCGTGCGCCGCGTCCTGTCTTGCCAGCAGGTACAGGCAGTACTGGTTCATGCTGACGCCGTCCTGTTTGGCGTGCTGCGCGAGGCTGCGGTGCAGAGATTTCGGCATGCGCAGTTTGAACTGTCCGGAATACTGATCGTCCGTAGTGGGTTCCGAAACCGGATAGCCTTCCTCCAGCGCGGCTTCGATCCATGCGCGTTTTGCGTCCTCGGCGGCAGCCAATGCCGCTTCAATCGTTTCAGCGCAGGTTACGCACCCGTTCAAATCGGGGAAAGAAATCACGTAGCCGCCTTCATCTTCATCCTTAATCACTTCCATAGGATAATTCATCGCCATGTATTCATCAATTGTTTTCACGTTTATTAGCCTCCTCGCTCTCTACGATTTTTCTGACCAGTTTAACGTATGCTTTTTTGACCGGATCGTTTTTCGGAATGGTGATGGGGGCGCATCCCGGCTTGCGGAACGTAAAGTGGCTGCTGCCGCCGGATGTGCCGTGCATCACGTAGCCATAGGTTTCCAAAACCTTCCTGATTTCCTCGAACCGAAGTTCCGGACTCAAGGATAAAATCCTATCCAGTAGTTTATCCCATTGAGACATCCAATACCCTCCTTCTGTCGACACTACCATTATACGTGGTGTCGTATGCGATGTCAAGTATAATTTTGAAAATCTTTAAAAATATTTTGCATGGCGAAGCCTCGGCTGTCCTTTTCGGCGTCATCTTCCATATGTGAGGTGAGACGCTTTGGCAGATTCTTTCGGCCTGAAATTGGGCATCGAGGGCGAAAGAGAGTTCAAAAAAGGGCTCAAGGACATCAACGACACCATGAAGGTGCTGGGCTCCGAAATGACGCTCGTGTCCTCGAAGTTTGACAAACAGGACAAAAGCGTCGCCGCTCTGAACGCCCGCAACTCCGTTCTGAACGCCGCGATCAACGAACAGCGCAACAAGATTGATCTCCTGCAGAAGGCGCTTGCCAACGCGACGCTGTCCTTCGGTGAAGCCGACAGCCGCACCAAGGCATGGCAGGAAAAGCTGAATAAAGCGCAGGCCGAGCTCAACGGCATGGAGCGTGAGCTGGAGCAAAACAACAAGGCGCTTGAAAATGCCGGCGAGGAATACGACGACGCGGGCAAAGAGAGTAAAAAGTTCGGCGAGGAAGTCAAAGACAGCGGCGAGAAAGCCGAGAAGAGCGGCCATAAGCTGGAAACGCTCGGTAAGATCGCAAAAGGTCTCGGCGTGGCGTTTACAGCCGCCTTTGCCGCGATGGGCGTTGCGGTCAAAAAGGTCGTCGGCGTGATCGGCGACTGCGTGGACGTATATGCGGATTTCGACGACAGCATGCGGCAGGTCGCGGCGACGATGGGTATGTCCGCCGATGAGATCGGACAGGCGGGCGGTGATTTTGAGCGTCTCGCGCAGGCCGCCAAGGACGCTGGCGCGTCTACCCGTTACACCGCATCTGACGCAGCCGATGCGTTAAACTATCTCGCTCTTGCCGGTTACGACACCAACAAGGCAATCGAGACCATGCCCAAGGTGCTGACCCTCGCGGCTGCGGGCGGTATGGATCTTGCGTATGCGTCTGACCTTGTGACGGATAGTATGTCGGCTCTGAACATGCAGACTTCTGATTTGGACATGTATATGGATCAGATGGCCAAGACGAGCCAGAAGTCCAATACATCCGTACAGCAGCTCGGCGAAGCGATCCTCGTCTGCGGCGGTACGGCAAGCCTTACGGGGCAAGACCTCGACGTGGTCAATACCGCGCTCGGCGTGATGGCGGATAACGGTATCAAAGGATCTGAGGGCGGCACGAAACTGCGTAATGTGTTGCTGTCCCTGTCCTCGCCCACCAAAAACGGCGCGGCGGAACTGGAGCGTCTCGGTGTGTCGATCTACGACGCCGAGGGCAACATGCGGCAGCTTGACACCATCATGGGCGATCTGAACAAGGCGCTTTCCTCTCTGTCGCAGGAGGAAAAGACCGCCGCCATCAGCACGATTTTTAATAAGCGTGATATTGCTGCGGTCAACGCGCTGCTGGAATCGACCAACGGACGGTTTGCCGAACTCGACGCGCTGATCAAGGATTCCGCGGGCGCTGCCGAAGAGATGGCCGGTACGATGGAGTCCGGTCTCGCCGGTACGGAGCGCAGCTGGAAATCCGCGCTCGAAGGTCTGCAGATCGAAACGGGTGAAATCTTCGCTTCTCTCAAACAGACCGCGCTCACCGACATGACGGGCATTGTGCGCGACCTGACCAAGGCGCTCGCCTCCGCGGACGGCGACTGGATGAAAATCGGCGACGCGGTCGGACAGGCTGTGTCAAATGTGCTCGTCAAAGTGAACGAGTATTTGCCGAAGGTCGTGCAGATCGCCGTCAACATCATTTCTGTATTTTTATCGGGTATTGCCGACAACATTGACATGCTCGTATCGTCGGCGGAGCAAATCATTGCCGCGCTCATTGACGGCATGAACATTGCGCTGCCGAATCTGGTCGCTGTGGCGGTGCCGCTTTTGCTTGCTTTGGTGGACGGCATCCTGCAAAGCCTGCCGCAGATGCTCTCCGCCGGACGCCATGCTCATGACGCTCGTCTCCGGCATCACGGGCGCAATCCCGGAACTGCTGCCGCAGCTTGCGGAAACGGTCGTGCTGATCGCGCAGGCGCTCGTGTCCAATATCCCCGTTCTGCTGGAAACCATGATGGTATTCCGCGACGCGTTTATGCGGGGCATTCTCTCCGCCGTGTCGGTTCTGGCGCAGGCTGTCCCCGAATTGCTGGCCACACTAAGCGGTATTCTCTCGCAGGAGCTGCCGACGGTCGTGCTGTATTTGTCGTATGCGTTGACGGAGCAGCTGCCGATGCTGCTGGACACTGTGCTGCCCCTGCTGGACGCGGTGATCTTCGGCGTGATGGACGCGCTGCCGACAGTGCTTGCCGTCCTGCCGGATCTGTTCAAGGTGGTCGGTGCGCTGCTGCTGAAGGAATTGCCTGTGCTGGTCGGGTATATTGCCGCGCTGCTGCCGGAGCTGGTCTCACAGATTGCCGATCTGCTGCTGACCGCGCTGCCGCTGCTGATCACGGCGGTGATGGGGCTTGTGTCCGCGCTGGTAGCGGAGCTGCCGGTACTGCTGAATCAGCTGATTCCCGTACTGTTTACGCTGGTCGATCAATTACTGAATACGCTGATCGGTCTCGCTCCCGTACTGCTGGATGCGGCAATGCAGCTGTTTGCTGTGCTGATTGACGCTATGGACGTGATCTTTGCGCAGCTTCTGCCGCTGCTGCCCGTACTCATTCAGGGGCTATGCACACTGATCGCGGAGAACCTGCCGATGGTGCTGAACGCGGCGGTACAGATGCTGACGGGACTGATTGAAGCGCTGCCGATCGTCATTCAAATGCTGCTGCCGATGATTCCGCAGATGGTCAAAACGATCGGCGAGATGCTGATCGAGAACACTCCGCTGCTCTTGGACGCGGCGACGCAGCTGCTGTTGAGCATTCTGGACGCGATTCCCATACTGGTTGACGCGCTGCTGCAGGCATTGCCGACGATCCTGCGCACGATGAAAGACACCCTCTTACAGGGCCGGACGATCCTGCGCGACGTGGGCGGCAGGCTGATGGACGGCTTGGCGCTCGGCATCGCGGAGATGGTCGGCAAGGTTTGGGACAAGATCAAGGAAGTCGGGCGGCTGATCATCGAGAGCATCAAAAATGCGCTCGGCAT
>CAJOMA010000086.1 GCA_905235655.1 uncultured Oscillospiraceae bacterium
CGCGCGGTTGGCAGACTATTCGACGAGCCTATAGGCTCAGCCATGGGCGTGCCCCAAGGGGGCTAGTGCATACCACCGGCACGGCCGGTGGTTATGATTATCCGCCCCGTGTGACTCGAGGACCTAAATGCAACAGCCCAGTGGGCTGTTGCCGACCGGTGCGCACACCGGTCGAACCTCTATTTTTTGCCGCAGGCAAAAAATGCAGACGAATCTCCCGCGAGTCACCAGCTCGAAGCCCTTGCAAACACTACGGTTGCAAGGGCTTTTCCTTTTAAATAATGCTGGTTTAGGTGACAAATGGTGCACAATTTCGCACAACCTTGTGCGCATACTCCCTCATATATTCGCACGCATTTTCATGACCTGTTGAAATATGTCGCCGCTTCTGCCGACGCGCCCTTTATTTCTGCCGCAGGCAGAAAATGTGCGGAACCGAGTAGTTCTTTCTCCATAATGCGTACATGCATCAGCGCAGCGCCGCGGCTGTTTCTGAACACGGTCATAAGGCTGCATAGATTCGCGCGACGGCTGCAAGTGTTTACATTTCTGCCGCGTTATGCTATAATTTCAATAAGGAGGCGAACGCCTTGGACTACGAAAACGATACCGCTTGGGTGCGCGGGCTGCTGCACCCGGGTGAAAATCTGCTTTGGAGCGGCAAGCCGGGGAAGGGGCACCTCTTCCGCAGGGAGGATATGTTATTAATTCCGTTCAGTATTCTCTGGTGCAGCGTCGCCGTTTTTTGGGAAGTCACCGTGCTCAAAGAAAACGTCCCCTTCCTTTTCAAGCTTTGGGGCATTCCCTTCGTGCTTGTCGGTCTGTATATTGTGGCGGGTCGATTTACGGTCAAGCGGATACAGAATCGGCGGAGCAGCTACGCGCTGACCGGTCAGCGGATCATTGCGAAGACCGGCAAGACCGTCCGGACGCTGGAGCTGATCGACCTGCCGCGCATGACCGTGACCCAGCGGGCGGACGGCTCCGGCGATATCCGTTTCGGCGAAGCCACGATCTCCCGCCGCTATGGAATGAATTACGAGCGTTCCCCCTATACAACCTTTCTGCTGGAGCTGCGGAATATCCCGGACGTGAACAACGTGGAATACCGCATCCGCACCGCAGTGGAGCAGGCGGTGCGTGCGCGACAGAAGCTGAATGAGGAATAGAGCAAAAGACCTGCCGCGAATGCGGCGCATGCATGCGATAATAATGGGTCGGTGAGAATAATGAAACGCTATATATTGGTTTTGCTACTTGCGGTCTTGGCGGTTATGTGCTTTGCCTGCGGGCAGGAATCGGACACCACGCTCGTCGGCATGAAGCGTTCGAACGCGCAGAAAACCGTGAATGCGTTGGACAGGCTCTATTTTGATCCGTATGTCTGGAGAGTCGAGGACGGTTTCCTCGTGATTGGAACTGACGACAGCGATACCGTCCGCTCCGTCGCCCGTTTCTCCAAGGAAGGCGAGCTGACGAAGGAAATCAACATGACCGCGCTGAAGGACGCCGATCCGTCGCAATGGGTTGGCAGGTCGACGCAGGAGCTGTACGCGCAGCTCGGGCAGCCGCATTACGAACACAGCGCCGCGCTTTACAGACAGACTGTTTCCTATCTGACAGAAAAAGGGAAGATATGCTATATTTATCTCCTTGATGACCGCGTTTCCCACGTCCGCGTCTATGACCTTTTTTCTGACGAGACGGCGCTTTACCCCTCCGGCAGGGTGCAGCTCGAACAGGGTGCTCCCGTGACGCTGATCTCCAGCCGCGGGGAACCCGGCGTCGAAGTGCAGCTTTCTGCAGCAGAGGCGGAGCAGATCCTTGCCATCTTCAACGGGAAGGAACGCTATTCGGATATCCCGGCTGAGCTGATGTGCGGCTTTTACGATTATTTCGCGTTCCGGATCGGCGACCGGCTCTACTGCCCTGCGCTCGACGGCTGCTGCGACGCGATGGAATACGATACAGGCTTGTTGTTCGACCTGTCGCAGGAAGAACGCGATACGATCGACACCATCTGCGCCGCCCACGGCGTTCAGTTTCCATAGCAATAAAGAGCAAATTACAAAGAAAAACCTGCCTGCATGGCAACAATGAAGACAGAAATCGGCTCTGTCAAATATATGACTCATGTTGTTGGCTTATTACGAGCATTACTATAACTATGTCAGACCGCACAGCGCCTTGAATTATTCTCCCCCTTGCCAAGTTGTCGCTTAGAAAACTGAAAACTGTCATTTACTATGTCTGTTTTTTGTCCAATTTCCTGTACCAATTTCGCGAAGTGGCGTGGCAATCTGTCCGTCGCCGGTATGGGAATTGCTTCGTATTTTGCGACAATCTCACCAACTGTGTCATTCCCCGCCGATGAAATCGGCGAGGGAATCCGTCCGTCGCAGGTATGGACGTTGTAGCATATCACAGTAAAGTGTCCCGCATTGATACGCACAGATTGCCCGAGCAAGTCGGGCAATGACAGAAATAGGTGCATTTTGTATTACGGCAAATCCATCAAAGCTGTCATTCCCCGCAGATGAAATCTGCGAGGGAATCTTTCTGCCGCTGGCAAGGATTTTGCGCCGTATTATGAGAAAGTGTCCTATTCGCTTGCCGCCTCGGCGTATAACGACCGGCGGCGGAAATGCGAGGCTGCGTGCAGCGCGCTGGGCGCCGCTGCCGCGCTCCAAGGAGCGAGCTTTGGCGGACGCGGGCGTCTTCAAGCGCAATGCCGACAGCAAAGCCGCCTTCCTGCGGTTCATCGAAACACTGTAGCGGAAGGGCGATCAACAGATGCTTGCACTTTGACGCTTTTCGCGCTATAATACAAGTATAGACGTTTAGCGCCGTGCAGGCGGGGAGGATGTAACGTGAAAAACAAAAGAATTTGGCAATGGGTCGGCGTAATCGCCGCGTGTATCGCCTTGATCGCGGTGGGCATGATCGTTCTGAATCATATGGCAAAGAGCGATAATCCCGCGGCAAAGGAACCTGAAGCAGCGTCGACGGCAGGCGCGTCGGAAACCGGAGAAACGACAGAAACGTCGGAAAAAACTGGACCGACGGAGAAGACGGATCAGCCGGAAAAGACCGAAGCGACGGCATCGACGGAAGCTGCGCAGCCGACGGAGAACTCCGGAGAGACAAGCCCCTCTTCCAATACGGTCACGGAGCCTTCCGAGCTCCCGCCGGAGATCGGCGAATTGACCTATGCGTCTATGCCGAACGGGATCGTCCTGCCGGAGGATCCGTTTGAGCCGTAAACAATCATCGGCGTTTACGACGGAGACTGACCAATGTATGATATGACCTGCGGTCTGGAAGCGTTGCTTTCCAACCGGCAACCGTTTCAGATCATGGATCTGCTTCAGGGTATCCCGCTTGCGGAATACGAGCTTTATTCGACGGGAGGTATCGTCTGCCCATCCGATGGCTTGCCGTCCGGCGGCGGATCGCTTTCCGCCGAGGATTTGGAGCGGCTCTCATCGCCGCCGTACTACGTCAGTGAGATGTCCCTGTACCTTTTCCCGCGCGGTATGAAGGTGCGACGGCTCAAGGATTACGCGGACTATCTGCAGAGCGGCTGCGTGTGCGGTATTATGTACTATGACTGCGCTTACCTTGAGGTCTACGCGAAGGAGCCCGCCTTGCTGCGCCGCTTCCGTGAAAACATCGAACGGATGCAGACGCTGATGTCGCTGTGCGGCAAAACGGAAGCTACTGATGGGCGAACGGTTTTTTTCTAATACGACACACCGCCGGACTTGACTTTTCGTCCGGCGGTGTTATAATACGTTTTGCATGACGCCGACAGTTCATTGGTACCTTCCTGTCGTAAAAGAAAACCGGGACTATCGCTATGGCAGTCCTATGTCGATTAGGACTGTTTTCTTTTTCTGCGTCATCAAATACGAACTGCAAGGAGAACAACGATGCGAGAAAAAGAAAACCTGACCAAGCTGGGCAGCAGCGGCACGACGTATGCTTCGACCTACGACCCGGGCGCGCTGGAGTCGTTCAGCAACAAGCACCCGGGCAACGACTATTTCGTCAAGTTCAACTGCCCCGAGTTCACCAGTCTGTGCCCGATCACCGGACAGCCGGATTTTGCCACCGTTTACATCTCCTATGTGCCGGATCAGAAGCTCGTCGAGAGCAAATCCCTGAAGCTCTACCTGTTCTCGTTCCGTCAGTACGGCGATTTTCACGAGGATGTGGTCAACGTCATCATGAAGGACCTGATCCGTCTGCTCGAACCGAAGTACATCGAGGTCTGGGGAAAGTTCCTGCCGCGGGGCGGCGTGTCGATCGACCCCTACTGCAACTACGGCAAGCCCGGCACGAAGTGGGAAGACGTCGCATGGCAGCGGCTGAGCCGGCACGATCTGTTCCCCGAACGCGTAGACAACCGATAACGATAAAAATAGAGGCACGGTTTGTGCCTCTTTTTTTATCCCTCTTCATCAAGATACCGCGCCTCGGCAGTCTGCTGCGCGCAGATCAGCAGTAGTTTTGCGCTGTCCGTTCTTTCCGTCTCCAACGCGTTCAGCGCGTCGGTGATTGCGTTGAACAGCAGATGGTAGAGCTTTTCATAGTTCGGCATGATAACACCTCCTCTGGCATATTCTAAGGGATATTCCCTTAAATATCAATAAGGGAATATCCCATATTGTAATATAGCCTTGGTGATGCTTAATGATTGAACTGAAACTGCGGGAGCTGCGCGAAGATCACGACCTGACGCAGTCCTATGTCGCCGGATTGCTGCAAGTGCATCAGACGACCTACTCCGACTATGAACGCGGCAATCTGAACGTTCCACTCTCGGTGCTGGACACGCTTGCGACGTTCTACGGCGTCAGCGTGGACTATCTGTTGGGTCGAACAGAAATCAAGACCCCGTACTCATTAAAATGAACCGCCTGTCAAATGACAGGCGGTTCATTTTCAGCGTGTCGAAAAACCTTTTTTGGACACGCTGACAGGCTGTCAAAAAGTTCGGAAGACAAGCAACTTGCACTCGTAGGCGTATATAGATACGGTAGAGTGCAAGTTGCGCAGTAAGTCAAAATCCTTGCAAAGCAAGCATTTTTAG
>CAJOMA010000087.1 GCA_905235655.1 uncultured Oscillospiraceae bacterium
GCCGCCGGCGAGCCCGTCCCCGCGCCCATGCCCGGCGTCATTCTCAAGCTGCTCGTCAAGCAGGGCGACAGCGTCAAGGAGGGCGATACCCTCGCGATCCTTGAGGCCATGAAAATGGAAAATGAAATCGCCGCTCCCAAGGCAGGCACGGTCGCTCAGGTCGTCTGCAAGGTCGGCGACAAGGTCGATACCGGCGCCGCTCTGGTTGTCCTTGCATAAGGAGGGGCGTCCATGAACATCATCGACACTCTGAAAGGGCTGCTGACCGACTCCGGCTTTGCGGCTCTGATGGCGGAGGGTGGCTGGCAGAATCTGATCATGATCGTGATCGCCTGCGTGCTGCTTTACCTCGGTATCAAAAAGCAGTTTGAGCCGCTGCTGCTGGTTGGCATCGCCTTCGGCTGCCTGCTGGTCAATATCAGTTGGTTCTGGTGCAAATTCAGCAGCGGTAATCCCGACGCGCTCTTCCATCAGGATCTCTGGGACAATTTCCTCAATCCCGATCACGTCAATTACCACAGCTACGGCACGATCCTCGCGCATGGCGGACTGCTTGACATCCTCTACATCGGCGTCAAGGCCGGCATCTACCCCTGTCTGATCTTCTTGGGCGTGGGCGCGATGACCGACTTCGGCCCGCTGATCGCCCGCCCGTCCTCCCTGATTATGGGCGCTGCGGCGCAGCTCGGCGTCTTCCTCGCGTTCTTCGGCGCGAGCCAGATCGGCTTCACCGGCGCGCAGTCCGCGTCCATCGGCATCATCGGCGGCGCGGACGGTCCGACCGCCATCTTCCTGACCACCAAGCTCGCGCCCGAGCTTCTCGGCGCGATCGCCGTCGCCGCCTATTCCTATATGGCGCTGATTCCGCTGATTCAGCCGCCCATTATGAAAGCGCTGACGACGAAAAAAGAGCGCGAGATCGTCATGAAGCAGGCAAGAGAAGTCTCCAAGACAGAGAAGATCATCTTCCCGATCATCGTTACGATTTTTGTCGTTCTCCTGCTCCCCTCCACCGCGCCCCTGATCGGCTGCCTGATGCTCGGTAACCTGTTCCGTGAGTGCGGCGTGACCGAGCGTCTTTCCGACACCGCGCAGAATTCTCTGATGAACATTGTTACGATCTTCCTCGGCGCCTCTGTCGGCGCGACCATGATCGGCTACCGCTTCCTCGCCGGAGAAACGCTGAAAATCGTCGGCCTCGGACTGATCGCCTTCTGCTTCTCCACCGTCGGCGGTCTGCTCGTCGGCAAGCTGATGTGCTGGCTCACCAAGGGCAAGATCAATCCGCTGATCGGCTCGGCAGGCGTATCCGCCGTTCCGATGGCCGCCCGTGTTTCGCAGGACGTCGGCAGAAAGTTCAACAAGAACAACTATCTGCTGATGCACGCGATGGGTCCGAACGTCGCCGGCGTCATCGGCTCAGCGATTGCGGCCGGTTTCCTGCTCAAGGTCTTCGGCGGCTGATTATTCCGAACATAAAAGAGAACGCCTTGACTTATCCGGTCAAGGCGCTCTTTTTTTCTGCACGGTCGAAGGCGTGTAGCCAGTCGGATTTCAGATAGTAGATCAGGAAAATGATGCTGCTGAGCGTCCATGTCAGCGGATACGCACTGAAGATCACCCAGCTTTCTTTTACCAGCGGCACCATAATGGAGATATACGCCACGCGAATGGCGCACCACGTCGCCAGCATGACAAACATCGGAACCATCGGCTTGCCCGCGCCGCGCATGATCGCGGCAATGCAGTGGGAGAAGGACAGCATGCAGAAAAACAGCGATTCGACGTTGGACTGCTTCACGCCAATCTCGATCGCCGCCTCGTTGTCCGTAAAGAAGGTCATCAGCGGTCGGGCGAAGACAATCATAATCACGCCGATCAGCTCAGCGGCAAGCACGGAGCCTATCGTGCCGAGCCTTGCGCCCTTCAACGTGCGATCATACTGCCTTGCGCCGAGGTTTTGACTGACGAAGGTCGTCAGCGCCATGGTAAAGCATGTGATCGGCAGGAAGGCAAAGCCCTCCAGCTTCGCATAAGTGCCGCAGCCGGACACCGTGTCCTCGCCGAAGGAATTGATATTCGCCTGCACGATGACGTTGGCAAAGGCGATGATGGAATTCTGCACGCCGGACGGAAGACCGTAGCGAATGATCTCGCGCAGCATCGGCAGGTGGAAGCGTATCTTCCGCAGCCGGAGCTGATAGTCCGTTTTATAATGGGACAGGCGATACAAACACAGGAAGACGCTGACAAACTGGGAGATCGTGGTCGCGAGAGCCGCCGACCAAACGCCCCAGCCGAAGCCGCCGACAAAGAGAAAATCCAGCGCGATATTGACGAGCGATGAAAAAATCAGGTAGTACAGCGGGTGCCTGCTGTCCCCTACGGCGCGGAGAATGCCCATGCCGAGGTTATACATCACGATGGCAAGAGAGCCGAGGAAGTAATAGCGGAAATACTCGACCGAGTATGGCATGACGTTCTCCGGCGTTTTCATCAGCTTCAGGATCAGCGGGGTCAGACCCACGCCGATGCCTGTCATCAGCAGACCCGCCGCAAGTCCGAACGCCACGGTGGTATGCACGGCGATCTGCAGCCGCTCCACGTCCTTCGCGCCGTAATGGCGGGATATGATAACGCCCGCGCCGACGGCGATGCCGCCGAAGAAGCCGATCAGCAGAAACACAAGACTGCCCGTCGAGGTCACCGCCGCATATTCCGAATCCGACAGATAGTGTCCGACAATCCAAGCGTCCGCCGTGTTATACAGTTGTTGAAAAATCTGCCCCAGCAGGATCGGCATGGCAAAGGTAATCAGACCCTTCCAGATCGGTCCCTCCAGCAAGGCGTCGTTTCGTTGCTTCAAGCTTTGTTCTTCTTTCTGACAATTTCCTGTATTATATCATAAACGATCCGCGTCCGCAATCGCTTTTCCACATTTTTCCGACAGGAAAACTTATCCTTCCGCGCAATTCGTCAATTTTCATTGACTTATTTCCGCCGAGGAAGTATAATGTATGAGGAAAAATTCGAATGGAGCATCCGAAATGAAAAAATTCCTGATTACCATGCTCGTCCTGCTTCTGGTCGGCGGTCTGGTGTTCGGTCTGTTCTACTTCTTCTGGACAGCCGAAAACTTTGCTTCGCTCGGCGAAAACGCGATGCGGGACGGAAAATACTCCAGAGCGGTCTCCCGCTATGAAATGGCGGTCAAGCTGGATCCGGAGAATGCAGAATATGTGCTCGCTCTTGCGGACGCCTGCATCGCTGACGGCAGCTACACCAAGGCGGAGCGTTCGCTGGTCAGCGCGATCAAGGAAAAGCCGTCCGCCGCGCTGTATACGAAGCTGTCCTCGGTATACGTCGCGCAGGACAAGCTCCTTGACGCGCAGAAGATGCTTGACAGCATTACCTCACCAAATCTGCGCGGCGAGATTGATGCGAAGCGTCCCGCCGCACCGGTCTTCACGCCGGAGCCCGGAGAATATGACGAATACATCGCCTTGGAAATCGAAAATGCGGGCAGCACCTACGTTTCTCTGACGGAGCAGTATCCTTCGACCGCTTCCGAAGTCTACGCAGAGCCGATCGCGCTCTTAGCAGGCGCGACGCACGTCAGTGCGATTACCGTCGGCGAGGACGGACTGGTCAGCCCGCTGTCACAGGGCGATTACACGATCGTCGGCGTGGTCGAGGAGGTCGTCTTTGCCAGCCCCGAGCTGGAGGCTTACGTCCGCGATGCGCTCTTCATCCCGCGCACAAGCAAGGTCATGACGGATGATCTCTGGCAGATCACCGAGCTGACCCTGCCGGACAACGTAACGGTATATGACGATCTGGTCTATTTCACCAGTCTGAAAACGCTCGTGATCCGGAACATGCCGCTTGAATCCTGCGATTTCCTTACCGCTATGCCGGAGCTGACAACGCTCGAGCTTTCCGGTTGTATGCTTTCGCCGGAGGACCTTGACACGATCGGCGCCCTGCCCGCGCTGAGCGCGCTTCGCTTAAGCGGGTGCGGTCTGACGAACATCACCGCCCTTTCGCCGCTTGTCGATCTGGAGGAGCTTGACCTATCCTATAACAGCATTTCCGACATCAACGCTCTGAGCGGCATGAAGTATCTGCGGCAGTTGAATCTGCGCAGCAACGCGGTCGCCTCGCTTGAGTCGCTCAAGTATGCCGGCAAGCTGCGAATCCTCGATATTTCCGAGAACGACATTCCCTCCCTCGCCCCGCTTTCCAACTGCTCGCAGTTGGAAAAGCTGACCGCGGACGACAACGATATTTCGGACATCGGCATCGTTGCCAAAATGCCGGAGCTCGCTACTCTCTGCGCGTCGCGGAACAAAATCTTCGACGCGAGCGCCGTCGCCTCCTGCCCCGCGCTGACGCGCCTGGAGCTTGCGGACAATGCGCTGACGAGCATCGACATGATCGCAGAAATGCCGCAGCTTTCTTATCTCGACGTCAGCCACAATCTGATCGCTGAGATTCCCGCGCTGAACGTGGAGGAAAGCAGGCTGAGCAGCTTCTACGCATCGTATAACAAGCTCGAAAGCGTCGCACATCTGGCAGGTCTGCAGGAGCTGACCTACGTGAACGTCGACTACAACGACAATCTGGAGGACATCGAGTGCCTGACCCCGTGCCACATGCTCGTGCAGGTGGACGCCTTCGGAACGAAGGTCGAGAAGGTGGAAGCGCTGCTCAGCATGGGCGTCATCGTGAATTTCGATCCCACGACCGCGCCATCCTATGTTGACGGATAATGGTACAAAAATCCCGTCGGTTTTCCGACGGGATTTTTTCAGCGTGTCGAAAAACCCTTTTCGACACGCTGGCAGGCTGCCAAAAAGTTCGGAAGACAAGCAACTTGCACTCGTCGGCGTACATAGGTACGGTAGAGGG
>CAJOMA010000088.1 GCA_905235655.1 uncultured Oscillospiraceae bacterium
ATCCGGTTTTATTGAACGTGAAAGACACCCCTCCTGGGTTTCTTTCACACTTTCTTCCTTCCCGCAGACGCGGCGTTTCTCATTTGTCTACAGTCTGAAGAGGGCTGTTTTGCAGCCCTCTTCGCTATTTCAGATACGCCTTGTCCTTCTCCTCCGGCGGGAAGAGGAACTGCGCGCCGTCCTTCCAGCGGCTTTCGTGGTATTGATCCGGCCCGTCCAGCTCGGTAAAGTCGCGGAAAATGCAGGGCGGTACGGCGGCGCGGCTGACCGTCTCCGCAAAGGGATAGGTCTGCTTCAGCGCAAAAACGTGCGCCCGCGCGCCCCATTTGCGCACGAGATCATAGAAAACGCCGTCCGCGCTGACCACGCGCACAAAGCGGTAGTCCGGACACAGCGTAAAGGCGTCATAATTCGGTATTTCAGCCATAATCGACCCTCCTAATGATGGGTTCATTTTACTATACACCGTGCGCCTTGTCAACGGGCGCGGGAAAATCACCGTTTACTTTTCCGCAAATTGCTGTTAAAATAGAACAGACAGGAAAGAGAGGGCTTATTGGTATGGAAACAGAAGTCGAGCCGAAAAAACAGAGGATATGGGTTCCGGCGCTGCGATTTGCGCCGCTGGTCGTGTTTGCAACGCTGGTGATCGCGTTCAAGCTGGATCTGCTGGTGGCTGCGCCGCTTGCGACGTTTGCGGCGGCGGCGGTCTATATGATCACGGAACGGTGCGGCTTTGAAAAGGCGTTTTTCCGCGGGCTGAAAGCCGCGAGCAAGATCACGCTGGTCTTTTTTATCCTGATGTTCGCCTACGGCGTCGCCGAATGCTTCATGGCGACGGGCGTCGGCGCGGCGCTGATCAATCTTGCGCTGAAGCTCGGCGTGACTGCGCGGACGATTGCGCCGGCGGCGATCTTGGTGACCTGCCTGCTGTCCGTGGCGACGGGCTCCTCGTGGGGCACCTTTGCCGCGTGCGCGCCGATCTTTCTGTGGATGAATCATCTGGTCGGCGGCGACGTGCTGCTGACGGTCTGCGCGATTGCAGGCGGCGCCTGCTTCGGCGACAATATCGGCATGATCTCCGACGTGACGGTGCTGAGCTGCGGCATGCAGGACGTCAAGATCATCGACCGCGTGAAGCACCAGAGCGTGTGGTCGATCCTCTGCCTTGCGATTTCCATGGTGGTATTCTATCTGGTCGGCAGAGACCTGCCGAACGTGCGCGGCGACGTGGCGCAGGCGTTTAAGCAGATTCCGCAGGAGTCGTTCGACGCGCTTGCAGAGCAGCGCCCCTCCGCGCTGCGCCTTTTGGAGCAGGTGCGCGCGGGCGTACCTTTCTATATGGTAATTCCCATGCTGGTCGTGATCGTGCTCAGCTTCCTCGGGACGCATACCCTCCTGTGCCTCGGCGCGGGCATGGTGTCGTCTCTGCTGCTGGGACTTCTGGCGGGAACAATCAGTATTTCCGACTGGCTCAGCGAGCTGCTGCTGAAGGGCTTTGGCGACGCCGGAAGCTGGACGGTCGTGATGATGATGTGGGTCGCCGCCTTCGGCGGCATTATGAACGCGATGAACGCCTTTGATCCGCTGGCGAAGGTCGTCGTCAAGCTCTCGCGGAACGTCCATCAGCTCATGGGCTGGTGCGGACTGCTGTGCCTGGTCGGCAATATGGCGCTGGCGGACGAAGCGGCGCAGGTGGCGACGATGTCGCCCATCGTGCGCGACATTGTGGAGAAAAACGTCGAATGCGAGACGGAGGACGACGCCTACAAGCTCCGCCTGCGCCTCGCGACCTACACCTCCTCCATGGGCATCTACGGCTCCGAGCTGGTGCCGTGGCACTGCTTTCCGGTCTTTTTCGCGGCGATCGCCAACGCGGTCTACCCGATGTATCATTTCACAAGCTTCGATATTATCAGCAAAAACTATATGAGCTTCATCGTCATCGGCTCCATTCTGGTGCTCAGCTTCACCGGCTGGGATCGGATCATTCCGAAGTTCGGCCTGCCGAAAAACGCGAAGCTGCGCAAACAACAGACGGAGGGATAAAATGGAAATCGTATGTCTGGATATGGAGGGCGTCGTCGTCCCCGAAATATGGATCGCCTTCGCCAAGGAAAGCGGCATCCCGGAGCTTAGGCGCACCACGCGCGACGAGCCGGATTACGACAAGCTGATGCGCTGGCGTCTGGGCGTTTTGAAGGAGCACGGGCTCGGACTGCCGCAGATTCAGGAGACGATCGCGAAGATCGACCCGCTGCCCGGCGCAAGAGAGTTTTTGGACGAGCTGCGTGAGCTGACGCAGGTGGTCATTCTCAGCGATACCTTTACGCAGTTTGCCATGCCGCTGATGAAAAAGCTCGGCTGGCCGACGCTGCTTTGCAACACGCTCGAGGTCGCGCCGGACGGCGGGATCACCGGCTTCAAAATGCGAATCCACGATTCCAAGCTCAGCACGGTTCGCGCCCTGCAGTCGGTCGGCTACGACACGATCGCGGCGGGCGACAGCTATAACGATCTGGACATGATCCTCGCGGGCAAGGCGGGCTTCCTCTTCCGCAGCACCGAGAAAATCAAGGCGGACTATCCGCAGCTTCCCGCGTTTGAAGAATACGACGATCTGCTCTGCGCGATCAAGGCGCAGCTGACCTGCTGACCATGAGGAAACCGTATGCTGAGGGATCAAAAGCTGCGCTTCGGCAAGGGTGAGAAGGAAGCATATATCGGCCCCAAGATGGCAAACCGCCGCGGTCTGCTCAATGGTTCTGAATGCAAAACAAATCCCCATTCGGCTTTGCCGAACGGGGATTTGTTTTGCATTTTTCCGCGTTTCGTGATATAATACATTACTATCGAGAATTTTAGCCATATTTGCAGAATCGAGGTATGGATGATGAGCCGAAAAATGTACAGAGTTTTGAGCGTGCTGCTGGCGGCGCTCATGCTTTTTAGTCTGCTTCCGACAGCTTTCGCGGAGGATAGCGCGCACTATGCCGGATCGGTCGCGCTCAGCGGCGTCGGCACTGCCGCGGAGGGCAGGCTGACCCTCGGCGAGAACGAGATTTTCCGCGCCTATTACGGCGGAACGGATCTGCAGGTTGCCATGACGACTGACGGCGTGCTGACCCTCTATCCGGGCGCGGCGGATACGGCTGTCCCGGCAATCAAGGGGTGGGCTGCCGGACAATTGGACGCCACGCTGGACAAGCTCCCGTGGTGCGTCAACTTCTGGCTGAATACGGACAGCCGCTACAACGGCACGGCGGTCTGCTGCGATGACTTCGATCCGGGCACGCTGACGGAGGTTGCGAGCGGCGTTTACGCCGGCAATCATAAGGGCACGTTCAATTATACCGTCCGCCGGATCGTCATTTCGGACGGCATTACCGCCTTGGGCGGCTACAACTTCAATCAGGGCATCCGGACGTCGTCGGACTGCGCCATGCTGCTGCCGGATTCTCTGACGCGGGCGGACTCGGTTGCGGGCTCGGCGACGACGATCCTGTCCGTGCTGCCGGCGAGCCTCGGCACGGTACAGACCCTTGTTACCGGCAGAACCACGCGGGACGTCTATATTCTGAATCGGGACGCGGCGATCGTCTCGGAGTTTGTGCAGGGCAGACCCTACAGAGGTCTGATCTACGCGACGATGAGCTATGACGAAAACGACCGGGTGATCGAGGACAACGACTATTATCTGATGCAGGCGCTGACGGTCCATGTGCTTGCCGGCGGGCAGGCGGAGCGGACTGCGAACGAGATGAAGAACAACCGGCTCTGCGGCAATGTGGTGACGCATGACGAGATTGTCGCCTGCGGTCCGGAGGGCTACAGCTCCGCGCTGATCTGGCTCTACGATGAAGCAACGCAGACCCTGAGCGTCGCGGGATCGACCGCCATACCGGACTATGCCTCCTATGACGAAACGCCGTGGCATGACCTTGCGATTCGCAATGTGGAGGTAAAGAGCTATGTCACCGCGATCGGCGAAAACGCCTTCTCCGGTCTGCGGGAGCTCGACAGCCTCTCGGTCGGCGACAGCGTCAGAAAAATCGCGGAAACCGCCTTCTATCTGGAGGACAGCATGCTGCCGACGGGCTTTGTGAATACGGAGATCACCTGCGGCGCGGGGAGCGCGATGGAAGCCTACATCGCCGCCCATGCGGCGACCGCCGGCATTTTCGGCGGCTTTGCGTGGGAGGTAAACGGCGCAAGGCTGACCGTTACGGGCAGCGGCGACCTTGACCTCGGCGGCGCGACCGCCCCGTGGCATTTCTTCCGCAGCAAGATCACGGTCGCCGAGCTCGGCTTCGGCATTACTTCGGTGAGCGGCGAAGCCTTTGCCGCCATGCCGCGTTTGAACCGCGTGAATCTGCCTGCCACGCTGCAGACGATCGGCGCGGGAGCGTTTGCAAACGATCCTGTTCTGACCGACCTGTATATCCCGAAGGCGGTGACGCAGATTGCGGAAAACGCCTTTGCTTCCGAGAGCGAAAAGGAACTGACGCTGCGCTTCTCTGTCACGGACGATTCCATACCGGACATCCCCGCGCAGAAAAACCGGACGCTCACCGTGGACACGGAAACCACCCTGCGCGTTCTGTTTCTGGGCAACAGCTACTGCCATGCTCTGCGGGCCTATCTGACCGAGATCACCGAGCGGTCCGGCATTGAAAACTACGAGATCGACCAGTATTACTACAGCTCCGAAAGCGGAAATGTCGCCGCCTACGCAAACATGATCCGCAGCGGCGCGGCGACGGACGTTCCCGATACCAACAAGTACAACGGCTACTATTACAGCTCCGGCGGCAAGTGCCTCGAGGCCGGCAAATGGGGCAGGACGACCGCCTTCTGCGGACTGCCGCTGAGCGTCCGGCTGCAGGCGGAGGACTGGGATTACGTCATCCGAGGCGTGGGGACCGACGGAGCCTGCCGGCGGCAACGGCGCCGAAGCGGGCAAGCTGAGCACCGACCCGAATCTGCAGCTTCTCACGCAGTACATCCGCGACAACACGAACGCGCAGACCGGATTCTTCCACGTTTACAGCTGCGGCTGGCTGCTGAAGCAGCCGGCGTGCGCAGGGGAGACCCTGACCAGCCTGTATGAAAAATTCGCCGCCGCCTATGACGAGGGAATGGAGCGTCTGATGGATCTTCGCTTCGCGAGCGGAACGCTGATCGAAACCGCCCGCAAGACGTGGCTGAACGACGGCAAAGACTTCCACAGAAGCCAGACGGATATCACGCATCTGTCGGAAACCGCCGACTACATGAACGCGATGCTGCTCTTTGAGCAAATGACGGGCAGGGTATATGATCTCGACTCGGATGCACTTGATGAGATGACAGAGCGCTTCATGAAGCTTCTGACAGCGACGACGCAGGCAAATCCCGGAGCGGTCAGCTATGCCGTCGTCACGTCCGATGAGGACGTCGACTATTACAAGACCCTTGCGGAAGCCGTCGCCGCCGCGCACAGCGGCGATACGCTGACCGTGATCGGCCTGCCGGTGAGCGAGGAAAAGCTGCCGGTCGCAGCGGGCGTTACGGTAGAGCTCTTCGGCAGTATGCAGAACAATACGGTGCAGATCGCAAACGACAGCGCCTACTTTGACAAAAACGGCCTTTCCGCGAACGGACTGGTCTACGATCCCGTGACGGGTCTTACGGCGGTCAAGACCATGTCGGTGACCTTCGACGGCAGGGGCGGCAGCGTTTCCGCCGAAAGCAAGACCGTTACCTACGGCGCGCCCTACGGACAGCTTCCTGCGGCGGTTCGCGACCTGTACACCTTCGACGGCTGGTTTACCGAGACCGACGGCGGAGAAAGAGTCACCGCCTCCACGACCGTCACGCAGGAGGACGACCATACGCTCTATGCGCATTGGACGCATGTGTGCAGCGGCGGTCACAGCTACACCTATTTCCTGACCGAGGCGCCGACGGCCGACGACCTCGGCACGCTGACGGGCATCTGTTCGCGCTGCGGCGATACCGTCTACTCCGCGCTGCCAAAGCTGAACGAGGATGAGTACGACCGCGAGATCGTGGAGCAGCCGACCTGCACCGAGGACGGAAGGGAAATCTACACCTGGAAGGTCACGAGCTACGGCGATTTGCGCGTGGAGGTGATCGTTCCCGCGCTCGGTCATGCGCTCATCGACCATGAGGGACAGGCGGCGACCTGTCTCGACGCGGGCTGGAACGCCTATCAGACCTGCGCGCGCTGCAGCTATACGACCTATGAGGAGCTTGCCGCCCTCGGACATGACTTGGCCGAGCACGAAGCGAAGGCGGAGACCTGCACCGAGGTTGGCTGGGACGCCTATCAGACCTGCACGCGCTGTGATTATTCAACCTACGCAGAGCGTCCCGCCCTCGGCCACGGCCACGCCTATCCCGAGCACAAGGACGCCGGCTGCACCGAGCCCGGCTTTGACAGAACGGTCTGCGACGACTGCGGCGCGGTCATTTCCGAAACGGTCATTCCCGCCCTCGGTCACGCATGGGATGAGGGCAGGATCACCGCGCCCGCGACCGCGACGAAGGACGGCGTTAGAACCTTCACCTGCACGCGCTGCGGTGCGACGAGAACGGAGGTCATCCCCGCGACCGGTGAGCAGGATACGCCCTGCGACGGCGGCAGCAACTGCCCGTCCAGGAACTTCAGGGACGTGAATTACGGCAACTGGTATCATGAAGCTGTGGACTTCGCCGTGGAGCGCGGTCTGTTCAAGGGCATGACCGAGACGACCTTCGAGCCGAACACCCCGATGACGCGCGGCATGCTCGTGACCGTCCTGTGGCGCTACGAGGACAGTCCGGAGGCAGGAAAGAGCAGCTTTACAGACCTGACGGCGCAGTGGTATCAGGACGCGGTCGCATGGGCGGCGGAGAACGGCATCGTCAACGGCGTCGGCAACGGAAAATTCGACCCGGACGGCAAGATCACCCGTGAGCAGATGGCGGCGATCCTATTCCGTTATTCCGCGTATAAGGAATACGACACGGACAAACGCGGCGATCTGAGCGGCTTCCCCGACCGCGCAAAGGTCAGCGGCTATGCGGCTGACGCGATGGGCTGGGCTGTCGGCGAGAGGCTGATCACCGGCAACGAAGGACGCCTCGACCCGCAGGGCAGCGCCACGCGCGCGCAGGTCGCGACCATCCTCATGCGCTTTATTGAGAATATCGTGCAATAATCGCGCGAAAAAAGCAGGAGCCTTTCAAACAGGCTCCTGCTTGTTATATTCCAATCAGATTTGTTCCGGCTGCAGCGACGCGCAGTCTGCAGGACCCCGGCGCAGCATTTTCAAACCGTGCAGCAGCGCGGAGAGGATCGGCGTCAGGTTTTCGAGCGCAGCTTTCGGACTGCCGGGGAGGTTGACGATCAGCGTCCTGCCGCAGATGCCCGCGATCCCGCGCGAGAGCATCCCGCGCGGCGTGATCTGCAAGGAATAGGCGCGCATGGCCTCGCCGATGCCGGGGCAGAGCTTTTCGCAGACGGCGGCGGTCGCCTCCGGCGTGACGTCGCGCGGGGCAAAGCCGGTGCCGCCGGTGGTCAGCGCTAACGCGATGTCCTCCTCCGACGCAGCGCGAAGCGCCCGCATGATCTCTCCCTTTTCATCCGGCACGAGGCAGCGGGAAACGTCCGAGAAGCCCTGCGCGCGGAGATAGTCTTCCAACGCGGGGCCGCTCTTATCCTCCCGCTCGCCGGCGGCGCAGCGGTCGGAAACGGTGATGATCCTTACGGTGTAGGTTTCTTCCATTGCGCTCGCCTCACTTTCCGAACGGACAGACGGGATAGCGGCAGCTCTCGCAGCCGAGGCACAGTCCGCCCTCGCCCATGGCGACGAAATCGCGCTTGTCCATGCGGACGCCTGCGGCGATCCGCGGCAGAGCAAGGTCGAATACCGTCGCCTTCGCGTACATCACGCAGCCGGGCAGACCCATGATCGGCGTACCGTCGTCGAAATAGCCGAGCAGGAACATCGCGCCGGGCAGCACCGTCGCACCGTAGGTCACGATGTCCGCGCCGCTCGCCTTGATCGCGCCGGGGGTGTTGTCGTCGGGGTCGACACTCATGCCGCCGGTGCAGAGGATCATATCCGGCTTCTGTGCTCTTGCGCGCGCAATCGCGTCGCGCACCGCTTCGATTCCGTCGCCGGTCAGCTCGTGATAGATGACGGATATGCCGAAGCCTTCGAGCTTTTTCACCAGAACCGGCGTGAATTTGTCCTCAATCCTGCCGGTCTTGACCTCGTTTCCGGTGGTCAGGATCGCGCAGGTCTTCAAGCGGTAACCGCAGGATCGGCTCGCTTCCGACGGCGTCCTCCGCCGCCTTCAGCTTTTCTTCGTCAATGATCAGCGGGATAACCCGCGTTCCGCAGAGCTTGTCGCCGGTCTTGACCGCCGTGTTGCCGTGGCGCGTGGCGATCATGAGCTCGTCGATGGCGTTGACGGCGTTCAGGCGCGCGGTATCGACCAGAAGCAGACCGTCAAACGCCGCACGCAGCTCGATCTTTCCCTCGCGCACCTGTGAACGCTGCATTCCCTCGCTTTCGCAGAGCCGGCAGAGCCGATCCGCAGCGTCGTTTTCGTGCACCATACCGGGCAGGAGCTCCCATACGAACAGGTGTTCCTTTCCCATGGACAGGAGCACCGGAATGTCCTCCTCGGTCACAATGTGCCCTTTGCGGAAGCGCGCGCCCTTGTATTCGCCGGGGATGATCTGCGTCAGATCGTGGCAGAGCACCTGCCCGGCCGCATCTTCTGTTTTGATCTGTTTCATGTTCCTTCCTCCACTGCGATTCGGTCGCCGGGACGAATCACGCCTTCTTCCACGACGGCTGCGAAGATTCCCTCCGTGGGCATGACACATTTGCCGGTCGTCTTTTTGATCGCGCAGTCATTGTGACATTCCTTGCCGATCTGCGTGACCTCCAGCAGCGCCTCGCCGACGCGCAGCCGCGTCCCGACGGGCAGGCTTTTGAGCTCGACGCCCCCGGTCACGATGTTCTCTGCGAATGCGCCGGGCGTCAGTGTCAGACCCAGCGCCCGCATCGTCTCGATGCTCTCGTCCGCCAGCAGACTGATCTGGCGGTGCCAGTTGCCCGCGTGGGCGTCGCCAACGATCCCGTGCTCCCGCTTGACGGTGATCTGCGGAACCGCGTTCTTCCGAACGCCCTTGCGATTGCTGATACAGACGGCGATCACGCTTCCCATGGCGTTTCCTCCCTGTGGTAGTCTCCGCTCTTGCCGCCGGTTTTGCGGACGAGGCGGATGGCTGTGATTTCCATATCCTTCTGCAGCGCCTTGCACATGTCGTAGACCGTCAGCGCGGCGGCGGAAACAGCCGTCAGCGCCTCCATCTCGACGCCGGTCTCTCCCCTGCAGCGAACCTCCGCCAGAATATCCACAGCGGTTTCGCGCAGCACAAAGCGTACGTCGATTCCGGTCAGGGGCAGGGGATGGCACATCGGGATCAGCTCAGACGTCCGCTTTGCCGCCATGATCGCGGAAGCGGAAAAGTACCTGGGCTATCCCTATGTGTGGGGCGGCAGTAATCCGTCAACATCCTTTGACTGTTCCGGCTATGTGTCCTGGGTTATCAATCACAGCGGCTGGAACGTGGGACGGCTGGGAGCGCAGGCCCTTTGCAATCTGTGTACCCCCGTGTCTCCCGCAGACGCCAGACCGGGCGATTTGGTATTCTTCCGTTACACCTACAACGCCCCTATCCGGGATGGTGTAACCCATGTGGGGATTTATGTGGGCAACGACACGATGATCCATTGCGGGTCCCCAATTTCTTACGCGAACCTAAATACTTCGTACTGGCAGTCTCATTTTTATCTGTTTGGACGCCTGCCGTCTCCGACATATTAGCGTCAAAACAGGAGAAAGGAAAGAGCAAATGAAGGTCGGACTGATTGACGTGGACGGTCACGGCTGGCCTAATTTATGCCAGATGAAGCTGTCCGCGTATCACAAGAGGCAGGGCGATACTGTGGAACGGTGGACGCCGGAGGAACGGTATGATGTGGTGTATAAGAGCAAGGTTTTCACGGACCCTTACTCCAAAGACACCTACAACGTAACGAACGCGGAACAGGTGATTTGCGGCGGGACCGGGTACGGTTCCGCCGTTGGCCTGCCCTATGAAGTGGAGCATAGTTTCCCTGATTACAGCCTGTACCCGGAGTTTCCTGATACCGCCTACGGATTCCTGACACGCGGATGCCCCCGCGCCTGTGGATTTTGTATTGTGTCAAAGAAAGAGGGACGTGTCAGCCATAAGGTGGCGGACCTGTCGGAATTTTGGGACGGTCAGCGGGAGATAAAACTGCTGGACCCGAACTTGCTGGCCTGTGCGGACCATGAGGACCTGTTGGCCCAGCTTGCGGACAGCCATGCTTTTGTAGACTTCTCTCAGGGGCTGGACATCCGTCTGATTACACCGGAGAATGTGGCCCTGCTGAACAGAATCCGGGTAAAACGTGTGCATTTTGCGTGGGACCATCCAGAGCAGGACCTGACGGCTTATTTCCAGAGATTCACGGAGCTATCCAAAATACGGGACCACCGCCGTAAGGCCGTGTACGTCCTGACAAATTGGAACAGCACCCATGAGCAGGATTTATACCGGATATATGCGCTGATGCGCATGGGCTATGACCCGTATGTCATGGTGTATGACCGT
>CAJOMA010000089.1 GCA_905235655.1 uncultured Oscillospiraceae bacterium
GGAGCTTGCCGACGAAGCGTGGAAGCTGACCGACGTGACGGACACCAAGCTGTCCGGCTTCGTTTCGGCGAAGAGCGACGGGCTGTTCTACACCTCAATTCCCTATGAGCCGGGCTGGACTGCGACGGTGGACGGCGAAGAGGTGGAGCTTGCCGCAACCTTCGATCCTTCCGGCTATCCCGTCAAGCTGACGGACGCGGTAATTTCCTTCCCGCTCAGCAAGGGCATGCATACGATCATCCTGCGCTATGCCGCGCCCGGGCTGACGCTCGGCTGTCTGATCTCCGCGGCTGCGCTGATCGCCTTCGGCACGCTGATCTTCCTGCGCCGGAAGAAAGCGTTTGTCCTTTTCCCCGATCCTCCGAAGGAGGAAGCGGAAGAGCAGCCGACAGAAGAATAAAAAACAAGAGCAACGGGGCAACCCGTTGCTCATCGTTGTCAAATTGTGTCGCAATTAGTTTTTCTTGAATTGACAGCAGGCGGGGAAATCATTATACTGACAAAGAGGTGAGAAGAATGGACAAGGACAGCCTTCGGCAAGAAATGCTGGGGAGAAGACGCGAAATGCGCGAGGAAGAGATCGCCGCGGCGTCGGACGATTTAGCAAGACAGCTCTTTGTCCATCCGCTCTACCGCGCGGCGAAAACGCTCTACGTCTACCTGAGCGCAAATCAGGAGGTGCGGACGGATGAAATCATCCGGCAGGCGCGGCAGGACGGCAAGCTTGTCGCCGCGCCGAAGGTCTGCGGCAGCGAGCTGCGCTTTATCTTCCTTGATGAGTCTGTAAGACTGCAGGCGGGCAGCTTCGGCATTTTAGAGCCGGCAGGCGGACAGGAGGCGGACGATCCGACCGCGCTTGTCCTGCTGCCCGGACTGGCGTTTGACCGTCTGGGGCGCCGCCTCGGCTACGGCGGGGGCTACTATGACCGCTTTCTCGCGCGGGAAACAGAGCATCTGACCCTCGCGCTGTGCTATGGTTTCCAGCTTGTTGACGAACTTCCCGCCGAGCCGCACGACGTCCGCGCCGACGCAGTACTTGCCGCCGAATAAAAGGACTTGACAAAATTGGTTTATTGGAGTAAACTACAAGTGCGGTTTATTCTGATAAACCGATTTTGCGTTACGGAGGACTGCTTTATGGGTGATTTCGAGCTTGGCGCGGTGCAGGAGCGGTTTGCCGACCTCGTGTGGGCGCATGAACCCGTCGGATCGGGCGAATTGGTCAAGATATGCGAACGAGAACTGAACTGGAAGAAGCCGACCACCTACACGGTGCTTCGGAAGCTCTGTGAAAAGGGTCTTCTGCAGAACGAGAAGGGGATCGTGACCTCGCAGATTTCGCGCGATGAATTCTATTCGGCAAAGAGCGAGCAGGTCGTTTCGGAGTCGTTCGAGGGCTCTCTGCCTGCCTTTGTCGCGGCGTTTATTTCGCGCAAGCATTTGTCCTCGCAGGAGGCGGACGAAATCCAACGCATGATCGATGCCTTCCGAAAGGAGGGAACGCCGTGAGCGCAGTCTTTCTCAAGCTCCTGAACATGAGCATTACGGCGAGCTGGCTGATCCTTGCGGTGCTGGCTGCGCGGCTGCTGTTGAAGAAAGCGCCGAGGTGGATCGTCTGCCTGCTGTGGGGGCTTGCCGCGCTGCGTCTGCTGATCCCGTTTTCCCTGCAGAGCGTGTTCAGCGTGGTGCCGAGCGCGGAAACGGTTCCCGTGGATATTGCCGTTTCGCCCCAACCGGCGATCCATACCGGCTTCACCATTGTGAACCATACGGTCAATCCGATCCTTACGGAGACCTTTGCGCCGGATCCTACGGCAAGCGTAAATCCGCTGCAGACCGTCGTTTTCGTCGCGTCCGTCGTCTGGGCGGTCGGCGCGTCGATCATGCTCCTCTACGCGCTGATTAGCTTTTTGCGGCTGCGGAAAACCGTTGCCGCGCGTGTGCCGATTGCAGAGCGCGTCTTTGCCTGCGACGAAGTCAAAACGCCGTTTATTCTCGGCGTGATTCGTCCGAAAATCTACGTTCCGTCCGCTATGGGTGGGGAAACGCTGGACTGCGTGCTCCGCCACGAAGAAGCGCATCTGAAACGGCGCGATCACTGGTGGAAGCCGCTCGGGTTTCTTCTTCTGAGCCTCTATTGGTTCAATCCGCTCTGCTGGGTCGCCTATATCCTGCTCTGCCGCGATATCGAAACGGCGTGCGACGAAAAAGTCATCCGGGACATGGATCGCGAGAGCGTGGCGGCGTATTCGCAGGCGCTTCTGGACTGCGGCTTCCAAAGAAAAACAATAACCGCCTGTCCGCTTGCCTTCGGTGAGGTCGGCGTGAAGCAGCGCGTCAAAGGGATCCTGAATTACAAAAAGCCCGCGTTCTGGATCATTTTGATTGCTATCGTCGTCTGCGTTGTGATCGCGGTCTGTCTGCTGACCGACCCGCGCTCGGACGAACCACCGACGGAGAGCACAAACGAATCGTCAGCAGAGAGTACGAGCGAATCGCTGCCGGAAGTCCCTTGGAACACCTGCGTGATTCGTGACCTTCAATATGCTTCCGGAACGTATTTTTGCGTTATCCGTTCTGACGCTACGCTGATATTTGCCGCAACTGATTCGTTTACCTCCATCTCGGCGTTTCTTGATAACAAAGACCCGCATCTGATCAGAGCGGAAGAGAAAAAACTCACGGCGGAAGAATTCAAGGAATTCACCGCACTGCTGGACGCAATTTACGAAAACGGAACGCTCGAGCCTGCGCCGGAGCCGGATGAAAGCCGGCGTACCGGGATTGTCTGTGGCTCGGAATGCAGTTTCTGGTTGGACGGCGCGGAGATTGGCCCATATAATCTCGTCGCTTATAACGACTATCCTCCCGAAGAATACAGCAAGCTGCTGGACTGGATGCGGGAGCAATACAACAGCGCAGTGTTTTCAAAGAATGATCAAGCAATGGGAAATGCTGCTCCTGCCGCAGTAAGATGGTTTGATGTCCTGCATGGAGACGACCAATGGAGCGGCACGAAGCAGATCACGATCGACGCATATCCGGACGCCGTCTTTGAGTGCAATTCCAGTACGGTAACGGCCATCGTCGATCACACTCCCACAGAGCTGCTGAACGGAATGCCGATTGACAGCGTGTACGTCTGCGATCTGAACGGCGACGGCGCGCCGGAGATCTGCGCCACGGTCAGCTACGGCTCCGGCATGATCGATACAAGGCTCAGGGTGCATGAAATGAAGTCGGGCGTTACCTATGTGCTCTCCGCAAGAGGCAAGTTTGATTATTGCCTGAATCTGCGAGACGGCAGCATGATCGTGGAAAAGCGCCGCTATGGAGCGAACCATGGAATGGGAGAGCTTGTTGCGACCGGCAGACTGACGCTGGAGGAGGACGGCCTGCATCTCATACTTGAGGGAGCGGAAGCGCGTGAAGACGTCGACGCGGAACGAGAGCAATATGCCGCGCAGCAATACGCAACAAAGACATTTGTCTATGTTTATCCCGGCTCGAACCTGATCCCGATGCATACCGACAACGTGTATTACTGCGATCTGAACGGCGACGGAGTGCCGGAGCGGTGCATAACCGTTTCGATAGGCTCCGGTATTGTGGATGAAAGGATCTGCGTGTATGACGGTCAGACCGGCGTTGAGTATGAGCTGTCTGCCCGGGGCGAGTTCGATTATCGGATCAGTCAGCAAATCGGAGAACTACTGATTGTGCAGAAACGCAATTACAATGAGCAGGTAGTCATTGAGTTCGGTACGCTGGAGCTGGTGGGAGACGTTTTGCGCTTCGTGCCCATGAATCCGGCTCAAAACATAACGGAACTGCTCACCCGCATCTATACAGACGACGAGCTGACGGCGATCACTCAGTTTAAGGGAACGCTTTCGGAGCTGGGTCAGAAATACCCGATCGAATTTCTGCGTGAATCAAACCTCGGACAATACGTGGTTTACCGGAGCGAAAGCGACCTTGTGATCGTCGGTTTCGAGTTGGACGGCAGTCAGCAGGCACTGCCCTTCCGGGGTCATATGGCGCACTCTTCCGAGGAATTCCGGACGATTCAGGTCGGCGATACGCTGGACGAAGTCAGAGCGTTCGACCCCGACGGCATCTATCTGTGGCTGTATACCGGCGTGCAGTTGCCTCCTGTTTCAACGCACTGCACGACGGACGGATATTTTGTTTCAATCGAGTATAGTGATGAGAACATCGTGACAAAAATTGAAATCCACATGATTTAACGCCGCACCCCCATCGCGTCATTGCGAGCCGCCGTCAGGCGGCGTGGCAATCTGTCCGTCACAGGTATGGCATTTGTACCGCTTTACGAGAAAGTGTACTGTGTCGGTACGCACAGATTGCACCTGCAGAGGGGTAGGCCGCATCCGTAAGGCGGCAAAGCCGCCAACGGCTGTGCTCCCAGACAAGCGGGCAATGACAGAAGCAAGATGGTGTGCGGCGTATTATGAGAAATGTCACGCATCGAGACGCACAGATTGCCACGACCGACTCCGTCGGTCTCGCAATGACGCAGCGGAGTGTGGTGCGCAGCGTATTACGAGAAATGCCCCTCATCGAGACGGACAGATTGTCACGGGAGATGACAATTCTCCAAATGAGACGACAGAGGACGCATGAGAAAACGGACGACGGCGCTTCGCTATGAAGCGCCGTCGTCCGTTCCAGCGTGTCGAAAAACCTTTTTCGACACGCTGGCAGGCTGCCAAAAAGTTCGGAAGACAAGCAACTTGCACTCGTAGGCGTATATAGATACGGTAGAGT
>CAJOMA010000090.1 GCA_905235655.1 uncultured Oscillospiraceae bacterium
AGCTGACTGATACTAATAAGCCGAAAGCTTGACCTCACAAGCAAGCAAAAAGCAAGAGGAAGCAGGCTCGAAGTTGCAAACGCTCATAACCCCTTCCCAGTTCATTCATGTTCAGTTTTCAGGGTGTATCCAACCCCCGGTTGCGGAGTAAGAGTAAGGCTAAACCTCCGTAACAAAAAGAAAAGTCGGTAGTTGAGAAAAGCTGCTGACTACATATCCGCCCTTAGCTCAGTTGGTAGAGCAACTGACTCTTAATCAGTGGGTCCCCGGTTCGAGTCCGTGAGGGCGGACCAAAAAATGCGCTGCGAAAGCAGCGCAACTGAAAAATGAAGACTGAAAAATGAAGAACGGTAAAACGCTTTTCACGGTTCAATCTTTGTTGTATAGATAAGCAGATGTGAAAGCGTCTGCCGACATGGCCCGTTGGTCAAGTGGTTAAGACAGTGGCCTCTCACGCCATTAACATCGGTTCGAATCCGGTACGGGTCACCACAATAAAGGACGATTGCATTTGCGATCGTCCTTTTTCTATGCGGCAATTCGCCTTGATTTAGACGCTTTTCTGGTGTATAATACATAAAATGGATTTTGGAGGGAAATGAATATGAAGATCATTGATATTCTGAACCAAAATCGGCTTTCGCTTTCGTTTGAAGTCTTTCCACCGAAGACCGAAACGGCATTTGACAGCGTAAAAAGCGCGGTTGAGCAGATCGCCAAGCTGAAGCCCGCGTTTATGAGCGTTACCTACGGCGCGGGCGGCGGAACAAGCCAATACACGCTCGATATCGCAAAGCGTATCAAGGACCGCTACGGCGTGCCGACCCTGGCGCACCTTACCTGCGTTTCCTCGACCAAAGAGACGATCATGCATAAAATCGAGGAGATCAAGGCGTGCGGGATCAAAAACGTCATGGCGCTGCGCGGCGATATCCCGCAGGAGCTGCAGGACGCAGACCGCAGCGGCTGGGACTACCGATATGCCGTCGAGCTGGTGAAGGAGCTCAAGGCGGCAGACCGCGATTTCTGTATCGGCGCCGCGTGCTATCCCGAGATTCACCCGGAAAGCGTCAATCAGGCGGACGATATCAAGCATTTGAAAGAAAAGGTGGAGGCAGGCTGCGACTTTTTAACGACGCAGATGTTTTTCGACAACAATCTTCTGTATAATTTCCTTTACAAGATTCGCCAGGCGGGGATTACCGTGCCGGTCATCCCCGGCGTTATGCCGATCACCAACGCCAATCAGGTCGCACGGGCGATTCAGCTCTCCGGCTCGTTCATGCCCCAGAGATTTAAGAGCCTCGTCGACAAATTCGGCGACGATCCGGCGGCGATGAAGCAGGCGGGCATCGCTTACGCGACCGACCAGATTATCGACCTGTATGCGAACGGGATCATGAACGTCCATGTGTATTCGATGAACAAGCCCGACGTAGCAGAAAAAATACAGGAAAACCTGTCAGATATACTGGGAAAAAGATGCTATGGTTCTGATTAAAACCTATGATACGCCGCCGTTTGACGAGCGCGAAGTGTTCCGCTACGCCGGCGGTAGGGGCGACGATTCCGTGCGGGAGCTGTTTGAAAGCTGCAAGGCGGAAATTGCGCAGTGTCTTTCCTATAAGGTCTGCTATTTGCCGCTTTCAGTGCGCACAGAGGGCGATTTCTGCGATTTCGGCGCATTCGGCGTGCGCTCTGCAAATCTGGCGCACAATCTCGAAGGGTGCGCGCAAGCCGTCGTTTTTGCGGCGACGGTCGGCGTCGGGATGGATCGGCTGATCGCCAAATACTGCGTGCTTTCCCCTGCGAAGGCGCTGCTGCTCGACGCAATCGGGACGGAGCGGATCGAGACGCTGTGCGACCTGTTTTGCGATGACATCGCAAGGGAATACCGGAGGTCTGCGAAGCCGCGCTTCAGCCCGGGGTACGGAGATCTCGACCTGTCTTTTCAAAAGGAACTCTTTTCGGTGCTCAACTGCCGGAAGCATATCGGGCTCAGCATTTCGGACAGCCTGATGATGTCGCCGTCCAAATCGGTCACCGCCATCATGGGATTAAGTGAATCAGAATGTCTAAAGCCGTCACGCAAGTGCGAAGCCTGCGGAAATACGGAATGCGCATTCAGGAGTGCAGTATGAATTTCAATGCTTATTTGAAAGAGAATATCGTGTATCTTGACGGCGGCACCGGAACGCTCCTGCAGGAGCGCGGGCTGCGCCCGGGCGAGCACCCCGAACGGTGGAATCTCACGCATCCGGACACGATTGCCGAAATCCACCGGGCGTACTTTGACGCGGGCAGCAATGTCGTCTGCACCAACACGTTCGGCGCGAATTCGCTGAAATTTCCACCGGACGAGCTGGAAGAAATCATAAGGGCGGCGCTTTCCAACGCCAAAGCCGCAAGGGAACAAAGCGCGGCTCCGCAGGAAAAGTTTATCGCGCTGGATATCGGCCCTTCGGGGAAGCTCCTCAAGCCCCTCGGCGATCTCGTTTTTGAGGCGGCGGTCGAGGTGTTCAAAGCCACCGTGTCCCTCGGCGTCAAGTACGGCGCGGATCTGATCTATATTGAGACGATGAGCGACAGCTACGAGACGAAAGCCGCTCTGCTTGCCGCCAAGGAATGCAGCGACCTTCCCGTGATTGTATCGTGCGCCTACGGCGAAGACGGCAAGCTGATGACCGGCGCTTCGCCCGCCGCTATGGTTGCGCTGCTGGAAGGCATGGGCGTCGCGGCGCTGGGCGTCAATTGTTCACTGGGACCGCAGCAGCTGCGTCCGATCGTGCGTGAGCTGCTGCGATATGCGTCCGTGCCGGTGATATTTAAGCCGAATGCCGGTCTGCCGGAATCGGTCAACGGAAAAACGGTGTTCGACGTGACGCCTGAGGAGTATTCCGATATTGCCGCGAAGCTGATCGCCGAGGGCGTTCGCCTCGTCGGCGGATGCTGCGGCACGACGCCGGAATATATCCGTGCAGTGTGCGAAAAGGCGAAGCAAATCGCACCGTCGGCCGTTGCGCAGAAAGACTTCACGATGGTTTCGTCCTATACGCACGCGGTCGTGTTCGGCGAACAGCCGGTGCTGATCGGCGAGCGGATCAATCCCACCGGCAAAAAGCGCTTCAAGCAGGCGCTGATCGAGAACGATACGGACTACATCCTTTCCGAGGGTGTCGCACAGCAGGAAAAGGGCGTGGATATCCTTGACGTCAACGTCGGCCTGCCGGAGATCGATGAGACGTCCGTACTGCAAAACGCCGTGCAGTCGCTGCAGGCGGTGGTCGATCTGCCGCTGCAGATCGACACGTCCGACATCGCCGCCATGGAAGCCGCGCTTCGTATGTACAACGGCAAGGCGATGATCAATTCCGTCAACGGCAAGCAGGAAAGCATGCGCGCCGTCTTCCCGCTGATGAAAAAGTACGGCGGCGTGGCGGTCGCGCTGACGCTGGACGAAAACGGCATCCCCGAAACGGCGCAGGGCAGAGTAGAGATCGCGAAAAGGATTCTGACCGCAGCCGCACAGTACGGGATCGACAAAAAGGACATCGTGTTCGATCCGCTGGCGCTGACGGTCAGCGCGGACGCTGCCGCCGCGAAGGTCACGCTTGAGGCTGTCAGAAGAATACGCGGCGAGCTCGGCGCGCATACGTCGCTCGGCATTTCGAACGTTTCCTTCGGTCTTCCCGCACGAAACCCGGTCAACAGCACGTTCTTTGCGCTTGCGCTCGAGAACGGTCTCTCCGCCGCGATCATGAACCCTTACGCGGGGGACATGATGAAAACGTATTATGCCTATAAGGTGCTGAAGGGGCTGGACAAAAACTGCGAGGCGTATATTGCCGCAGCGCGGAGCTTTACGGAAGCAGTAAGCGCGCCGCAGCAGTCCCGAGATGATAACGCGACACAGGACGGCTCCGCGCTGCAGCGCGCGATCGTGAAGGGGCGCAAGGAGAAGGCCGCCGCCCTGACAAAGGAGCGGCTTACCGCGTCCGATCCGCTCCGCATTGTGAACAGTGAGATCATTCCGGCGCTGAACACCGTCGGCGTTGGGTTTGAGAACAAAACGGTATTTTTGCCGCAGCTTCTGATGAGCGCGGAGGCGGCGAAAAGCGCGTTTGAGGTCATCAAAACCGCGCTGGCAAGCAGCGGAACGCGCGCCGATAAGGGCGTTTTTGTGATTGCCACCGTGCAGGGCGATATCCACGACATCGGAAAGAATATCGTCAAGCTGCTGCTGCAGAACTACGGCTTCCATGTGGTCGACCTCGGCAAGGACGTGCCGCCGGAAACGATCGTTGAGACCGTAAAAGAGCTGCACGCGCCGCTGGCGGGCTTGAGCGCGCTGATGACGACGACTGTGCCGGCGATGGAGGAAACGATCCGTCAGTTGCGGCGCGGCGCGCCGTGGTGCAAGATCGTGGTCGGCGGCGCGGTACTGACGCAGGAATACGCCGACGCCATCGGCGCGGACAAGTACGCCAAGGACGCCATGGAAACGGTTCGCTACGCGGAACAGATCATGGGAAAATAAATGCTGTTCCGGCGAAAAAAACGCTTGACAAATCGGAAAAGCACGATATAATAAAGAAGCTCAAGGGGAAACCCGCGAGCGAGTTGGTGTTGATTGCGGTGAGGGTCCACCTGTTCCCATCCCGAACACAGAAGTTAAGCTCATTTGCGCCGACAATACTTGGCGGGTGACTGCCCGGGA
>CAJOMA010000091.1 GCA_905235655.1 uncultured Oscillospiraceae bacterium
ACTCCGGGGGTTTTTATCGTTTTCAAAACAGGCGGTTGCCCGCGACGTACTTCGCGCACAGATGGCGGTCGTCCGCGAGGTAGAGCGCACGCTCCAGCCGCTCGTGCAGACCCAGCTCCTGCGGATGCGGGAGGGTCGAATCGTCGATCACGATCGCGTCAAATTCATAGCCTTCCGCGAAGCTGCCGACCTTGCCAAAGAACCTGCCGCCGCCGACGGTCGCAATATGGAACGCCTGATCGGCGGTCAGCGGATAGATTTTCTGATCCACCAGACGCCAGCGCAGCTTGGAGGCGCGGATCGCCGCCGAGACGGAGCGGAACAGATTCTCCGTCTCACCCGCCGCGATATCCGACGCAAGCGCGACGTTCACACCCTCGCGGAACAGCTTGCCGACCGGCGCGGCGCCGGAGGACAGGTTGGCGTTGGACAGCGGAGAATGCGCGGCAAACACGCCGTTCTTTTTTATCAGAGCGATTTCCGCCTCGCCGCTGTGAACGCAGTGCGCCATGATGCACGGATGGTCGCCGCCGAACAGACCGTAACGGTCGTAGGCGTCGCCGTAGAATTTGGAATCGTGGCACAGGCTCTGCACAAATTCGATCTCCGAGAAATTCTCCGACAGATGGCTCTGCACCGGCAGATGATACTTCTCTACCAGTCTGCGCAGGCCGTGCATCAGTTCGTCCGTGCACGACGGGATAAAGCGCGGCGTCAGAATCGGACGGGTGCGCTTGAATTTCGACTGCGTATCTGTTATCCAGCGTTCGGTCGCCTCCAGCGACGCCTGTGCGCTGATCTCGCAGAGATACTCCGGTCCGTTGCGATCCATGTTGACCTTGCCGACGTAGGAGATCAAACCGCTGTTTTCCATTTTCTCCATCAACAGCTCCGTCGCTGGAACATGGAGGGTCGCAAACACCGCCGCGCGGGTCGTTGCGCTGCGGCGCAGGCTGTCGGCAAACTGCGTATAGGCGCGGTCGGCGTATGCGAGGTCTTGATATTTCGCTTCCTCGGGGAAGGCGTAGGTCTTGAGCCAGTCCATCAGCTCCATATCCATGCCCAGTCCGCGGAAGGCAAACTGCGGCGCATGGAGGTGTAGATCGGTCATGCCCGGGACGATCAGCTTATCACTGAAATCGGTCACCGGAAGGCTCGCATAGCGCTCAGGCAGCTCCCGGAAGAGCCCTGCGCAGACGCCGTCCTCACAAATCAGGTACGCATTCGGCACGCAGCGAATCTTCTCGATATCCTCGCTGTAGCAGAAATTCCCCTTGATCGCAAAAGTCTTCATTCTATCACTCCTCAGAGTCGTTCCAGGGCATTATTTTACAGGAAAACGTCAGATTTGTCAATCATTTCGCGCGCCGCCTGCATGAGCGGATCGCGCTCGTTTTCCAGTCTGCCGTCCAGCACTGCGTCCAGAAGCGTTTTCAGGATCGCGCCGACCTGCGGCCCCTGCTTGACCCCGAGACGCAGGAGGTCCTCGCCGTTCAGCTTCATCTGCGGCAGAGATACGCACTGCGCGGAAACGCTTTCCAAAAGTCGTTCCGCCACTGCGGTCTTTTCCGCAGCGCCCTCCGCTGTTCCGGTGGCGATCCCATCGGCGCGGCGCACCTGCAGCAGGAGGTGCACGGTCTCCTCGCCGAACTGCGACAGGAGCTTGCGCATACGCTTCGGACTGTCCTCCAGCAGATAAAAGCCGTGTTCGCGCACCAGAAGCGTTACCAGCTCCGCCGTGCAGTTGTCATAGCGCAGGCGGCGCAGAATGCGCTCGCACATCGCACCGCCGATCACGGCGTGACCGTAGAAATGCCCGACGAGCTGCTTGTCCAGAGTGAAAGACGCAGGCTTGCCGATATCGTGCAGGAGCATGGCAAGACGCAGGACTTCCGTCGGCGGCACCGCCTCGACCGCGCGGACCGTATGCGCCCAGACGTCGTATTTGTGATGATAGTTCCACTGCCGGAAGCCGATGCACGGCGTAAGCTCCGGGATCAGCACGCACAGCACGTCCGAAAACCGCTCCAGCACGTCCTTGACCGCCTGCCCGCAGAGTAAACCGCTCAGCTCCTTGCGCAGCCGCTCCGGCGCGACCGCCCGCAGCCTGCCGCAAAGCGCGTGGATGGCGTCTTCCGTCTCCGGTGCGACGGAGAATCCGAATCGCGCGGCAAAGCGCAGGGCGCGGAGCATGCGCAGCGCGTCCTCCGTGAAGCGCAGCGCGGGGTCGCCGACACAGCGGATTAAACCATTCCGCAAATCATCCATTCCGCCGAAGCGGTCGATCACGGAGCCGTCCGCGTCGGCAGCCATCGCGTTGACCGTGAAGTCGCGCCGCGCCAGATCGCCCTCCAAAGAACGCAAAAACGACACGCCGTCCGGATGGCGGCTGTCACTGTAGCCATGTTCTTCTCGGAACGTCGTGATCTCGTAGGGCGCTCCGTCGCAGATCACCGTGACCGTGCCGTAGCGCGCGCCGGCCAGCACCGTGCGGCAGTCGGAAAAGACGGCGGCGGTCTGCGCAGGCTCGGCGTCCGTGCAGATATCCCAGTCCGCGGGCGTTTCGCCGCGGAGACTGTCGCGTACGCAGCCGCCGACCGCGTAGGCGGCATAGCCCGCCGCGTTCAGCCGCCGCAGGAGCGACCGCGCCTGCGCGGGAATGACGATCCTGCTCACGCCTGCTCCCATTGTTTCCAGACCTCCGGGCAATAGCCCACTGTCGCCTGTCTGCCGTTGCGCACGACGGGCGTTTTCATCAGCTCCGGATGGTCAAAGAGCTTGTCCTCCTTGGCGATCCGGTCGTCCATATAGCGCATCAGGTCGATTTCCGGCGACCTTTTCTCCCAGTCGATCAGCTTGTCCACGCCGCCGACCGCCCGCAGGACGCTCTCGAATTCACCGTTCGACATGCCGTAGCGGTTGAGGTCGATGTTCTGCACCTTGATCCGCCGCTCCTTGAACCAGCGTTCGGCTTTCTTCGTATCGAAGCACTTGCTTCGCCCGAATATCTGAATGTTCATTCGTAGCGTACCTCCATCAGGCAAAGTCCCTTTGCGGGAGCCGTTTCACCGGCAAGGGCGCGGTTCTTCTTCTCGAAAATCTCCGCGATCGTGCCGAGCTCCCGCCTGCCGCCGCCGATCTCCAGCAGCGTCCCGACGAGAATGCGCGCCATGTGGTAGAGGAATCCGTCGGCGGTCAGGGTGAAGCGGAGCTCATTTCCGTCCTGCTCGATCGTCAGCGCGTATAGCGTGCGGGCGGAGGACTTCTTGAAATGCTTGTTTGCACAGAACCCGAGGAAATCGTGCTTCCCTTCCAGCAGCTTCGCCGCCTCGCGCATTTTCGCAACGTCCAGCGGCTGCGGAAGCTGCGCGCGGAATCTGCGCTCGAACACGTCCGGCGTCACGCTGTTCCACACGCGGTAGCGGTAGGTCTTCCGCGCCGCGCAAAGGCGCGCGTGAAAACGCTCCGGCGCGTAGGAGAGGTCGGTCACGCCGATATCCTCCGGCAGAAGATGCCGCAGCTTCGGCACGATATCCCCGATCGGCAGTTCGGGCGCGTGAAACGACGCGACCTGCCCCTTTGCGTGGACGCCAGCGTCCGTTCTTCCGCTGCCGCTGACCTCGATCGGCATGCCGAAGATCCCGGACAGCGCTTCTTCGATTTTCCCCTGCACCGTCAGCGCGCAGTTCGGCAGCCGCTGCCAGCCGCGGTAGCGCGTGCCGTCATAGCACAGCGTCAGGCGATACGTTCTTCCTCCCAATCTGCAAGCTCCTCCATGGCCTCTGCTCTGGTGTCCGCGGAAAACAGGAACCGTCCGTCCGCAGAAAACACCTCATAGTGTCCTCGGACTGAAATGATCGTACAGTACATCGTGATTCATCCTTTCGTCACGTTCTGTACTGATATTATCATTTTTACAGTCCGATAAACCGGTCTGAGCAAAACGCCTTGACGCATTTTTCGCCAAGGCGTTTTGTTTTATTCAAATATTTTTCGGAAAACCGTCATCATCTTCGCGCACTGGGCGCGGGTGGCGTTGCCGCCGGGCAGGAGCCTTCCGTTGTCGCCGCTGACGATGACCAGCTTGACCGCCCATTGCATTGCGTCGCGCGCGTAGTCGGCGACGTCCTCCGCATCGGTAAAGGCGTCCAGCGCCGCCCTGCCCGTCGTATCAAAGCCCTTATAGTCCGCGTAACGGAAGAGCATGGCGGTCAACTGCTGCCTTGTAATGTATTCATGGATACCGAAGCGACTCTCGCTCATGCCGTTGACAATGCCGTTTTCGTATGCCCAGTCAACCGCCGCAGTGTACCATGCGTCGCGCAGCATATCGGTAAACGGCGCGGGCTTTTGCACGCTCGGCTCGCCCTCCATGCGATACAGGACGGTGACGAGCATGGCGCGCGTCATCGGCGCGTTCGGCGCAAATTCCGTCTCGCTGACGCCGCCGAACAGACCCGCTTCGACCGCCTCCATAACGGGCTCGTAATACCATTGATCCGGCGTAACGTCCGTAAAACGTTCGGTGGGCGCAGTCGGTTCCGTATATGGCTCCGTCGGGGCGGCTGTCGGCTCGGTCGGCTCGGTGACGGGCTC
>CAJOMA010000092.1 GCA_905235655.1 uncultured Oscillospiraceae bacterium
TCCCATCGGCATGTAGCGGTGATACATTCAGCCTCCCCCTTTCCCCGGCAGCGTTCCGTAGTTGCGCAGAGCGAAGCCTGCCAGATGTGAGATTTTGGCGATCTGCAGCGCGCGGTCGATATTGCCCTGCCGCTCCGGTCGCAGATAGGGCTTGAGCGCGTGAAGCAGCGCTTCCTGCTTGCCGTCGGACTGCTGCGCCTGCTGCATCATCCCGAAGATCGCCCGCACGAAGCCGTCGTCCGGCGGCGGTGGCGGCGGTGCGGAAGGCGCGGAGGCCGCCTGTTCCGGCGGCTGCAGACCGAAGGACTGCGCAAGGGACAGAATCTGCGCCATGCTGTCCGGATCGTTCATGATCTTTTGCAGTTGTTCCTCCAAGCCTTCCACCGTTTCACCTACTTCCCGCCGAATTTGCGCAGCAGGTCGCCCGCCTCCTGCGACTGCATCACGCCCTGCAGCAGCGACTGCGCCTGCGCGACGTTTCCCTTTTTGTATTCCTCTGCGGCGCGGCGCGCGTTCTCGCCGCCGTCACGCTGCAGAAGGGCGAGCAGCCGCTTGCCCTCCGGAGAGGAAACAAGGTCTTTAAGCTGCGAAAATTGAGAATTATTTTGCACGGAGATTGCCTCCTTTTTCGGAATCTGCTATAATATATATATGTTTCCGAATGCGAAAGGGTGACACGATGAAAATACTGGTGCTTTCGGACTCCCATCGGGAGGAGGACTATCTGCTGCGCGCGGTCAGGCGCGAAAAGCCGGACGCCGTGATCCATCTTGGCGATCACGCCTCGGACGCGCTTGCGATCGAGCGGGAGTTCCCGCGGCTGCCGGTGTGCCGGGTGCGCGGCAACTGCGACCGGTATGAAACGGACGTGCAGGAGGAAACCGTTCTGACATGGGAGGGCGTGAAAATCCTCGCGACGCACGGGCATCGCTACCATGTGAAGTCGAGCCTGCTGACCCTCTGCTACGCCGCCGTTCAGGCGGGCGTGCAGGTCGCCCTGTTTGGTCACACGCACATCCCGTACTGCGAGGAGTCGGAGGGGCTGTGGCTGCTCAACCCGGGCGCCTGCGGCAGGCTCTTCCCGACCTACGGCATGATTGAAATCAATAACGGCGCTGTGCAGTGCCGTGTCATGGAGGAAGCATTATGATTCTGGCAGTGGATATCGGCAATACCAATATTGTGCTCGGCTGTATCGAGGAGGGAAAAATTCTCTTCGAGGCGCGGATGGCGACCGACCGGCTGAAAACCTCGGATCAGTACTGCGTGGAGCTGAAAAGTCTGCTCTCACTGTATGAGGTTTCTCCCAAAAGCATCAGCGGCAGCATCGTCTCCTCGGTCGTGCCGCCGGTGCTCAATTCGATCAAGACCGCGATCTACAAGCTGACCGGCGGCGACTGTCTCGTCGTCGGCCCGGGGATCAAGACGGGCATGAACATCCGCATGGATAACCCGCTGGAGGTCGGCAGCGACCTGATCGTCGCCTCTGTTGCCGCGATTGCGGAGTACGGCGCACCGCTGCTGCTGGTGGATATGGGCACGGCGACGACCGTGACCGCGGTCGACGAGAGCGGCGCGTTCATCGGCGGCTGTATCTGCCCGGGCGTGAAGATTTCCATGCAGGCGCTGACCGACCGCACGGCGCAGCTTCCCGGCATCAGTCTGGATGAGCCGGAGCACGCCATCGGCAAGAATACGCGCGACAGCATGCGCAGCGGCATCATGTTCGGGGCGGCTGCGATGATCGACGGTCTGCTCGACCGCATGGAGGCGGAGATGGGCGGCGAGGTCAAGGCGGTCGCCACCGGCGGACTGTCGCGGTACATTATCCCGCTGTGCCGCCGCAAGCTGATCTATGACCGCACGCTGATGCTCAAGGGCATGTGGCTCATCTACCAGCGAAACGTCAAATGATCGCGGACAGGAACGCCGCCAGCGCGACAAAGAACCCGGCGCCGATGCCGAGGGTGACGACGCTCTCCACAGCGGCGGTAACGGTCTGATAGCGCTGTTCCTTTCGCTCGGAGGCCGCCTGCGCGGCGGCTTCGGGAAGATAGGGGACTAAATCAATCATGTTACGCATTTGGTATCTCTCCTTTGCATTTGATACCCGGAGTATAGCAGCATTACAGACCAATAAATCGGACTGGAGGAAGAAAAAATGAAAGAATTTGAATTTCCGTCGAAGGGCGCGGGCATGATCCACGCCTACCGCTGGGAGCCGGAGGGGAAGCCTGTCGCCATTGTGCAGCTTGTGCACGGGATCGCCGAGTACATGCCCCGCTACGACGATTTTGCGCAGTTTTTGGCGTCCAAGGGCATGCTGGTCGTCGCGGAGGATCATATGGGGCACGGCAAATCCCACGACAGCGGCGCAGACCTGTATTTTGCAGGCGGCTGGACGGCGGCGCTGGAGGACACCTATGCGCTGCAGCGCATGACGCGCGAGGAATATCCCGACCTTCCGTTCTTCCTGTTCGGCCACAGCATGGGCTCGTTCATGGCGCGCTCGATGCTCTACCGCTATCCCGACGCGAACCTGCGCGGCGCAATCATCTGCGGCACGGCGTGGCAGCCGGGCGCGGTGCTGACGGCGGGCAGAGGGGTCTGCGCGATGGAGTGCAAGCGGCTGGGCGAAAAGAACAAGAGCAAGCTGGTGACCAACCTGATGTTCGGCGCGTACAACAAGAAGTTCGGCAAACAGCCGCGCACGCCGAACGACTGGATCTGCTCCAACGAGGCGGTCGTCGACCGCTACACCGCCGACCCGCTCTGCGGCGGCGCGCCGACCCTCGGCTTGGCGCGCGACATGCTCTCGGGCATTGCGATGAATCAGAAAAAGAAGAATCTTGACGCGATGCCGAAGGACCTCCCCGTCCTGCTGATCGCCGGCAAGAGCGACCCCGTCGGCGCGATGGGCAAGGGCGTGGAAAAAACATACAAAAAATTCAAGGACGCCGGAATGCGCAGCGTCACGCTGAAGCTCTATGACGGCAGACATGAGATTCTCAACGAGGACAATCACGCCGTGGTGTACGCCGATATCTGGAATTTCATCGAGAAAAACCTGTGATTTGTAACTTTTTTGTAATTATTTTTGCAGTTCTATTTCGTAACGCGACACAGCGGGCTTGACGGATTTCCTTTCGTTTGCTACAATGTGATTGACATAATTCCGACGGGAGTGAAATCATGAAACGAGTTTTCCTCAGCCTTCTGCTGATCCTTTGCCTTTCAGCGGAGCTGATGATACCTGCGTCCGCCGCGCCAACCATGACGACGAGCGAAGCGGGCAGGGCCTTTATCCGCGAGGTCTCCGGCGGAGATCAGTACCTCGCCGGCGCGGAGAGCGCGGTCAACAGCTTCATGTCAAGATACGGCGTGAGCCTCAGTCAGCAGCAGTTTGACGCGCTGGTGGACTTTGTCGTCAGCTATGACACGTCGATCCTGCGCTGCGGCTACAAGGTCGAGACGGTGATCGGCAGCGGCAATTATACCGACCTGCAGATCGCGAACGCCTTCTGCTCGTGGGTCAAGGAGGGCAATAATTTCTCGCAGGCGCGCCTGAACCGCCGTCTGCGCGAGATCAAGCTGTTTCTTTATAACAGCTACGACGGCAATACGAACAAGGTGACCTTCCGCTACGTGGTCTTTCACGGCAACGGCGGCAAAATCTCCGATAACACCGTGCTTTGCTACACGCTGAACGGTACATACGCCAATCTTCCCACTGCGAGCTACAGCGGGCGGTATTTCGCCGGCTGGTACACCGATCCGGACGGCGGCACGCATCTGTGCAACTCCGATTCCGTAACCCAGAACCAGAAGGTCTATGCCCACTGGTCTTCCACTGCGGTGCAGAATCCGAACGAGGCGAACGGGGACGATCCGACGCCGATCAACACCGACCCCAGTAGCTGGCCGCCCCTTCCGCCCCTGAAGATCAGTGAGGCGGGCGTTCAGTTCATCAAGAATCAGGAGGGCTTCATTGCAAGTCCGGTTTGGGACTACGGGCAGTACAGCGTCGGCTACGGCTCTCGCTACGACCCCAACAACAGCCCGATCAAGATTTCCGTCCCCATCACGGAGGCGGAAGCGGACTATCTGCTGCGCTATATGCTCAAGGACTTTGAGACGATGGTGGACAAGGAGCTTGCCAAGGGAACGGTGCAGCATACGCAGGCGCAGTACGACGCGCTCATCAGCTTTGCCTACAACCTCGGCCAGCAGTGGATCAGCAGCAAGTACGAGACCTACCGCTATATCCTTTACGGCGGCTATACGGAGATGGAGCTGGTCAACAGCTTCGGAAGCTGGTGCAGCGCCGGCGGCAGCGTGCTTTCGGGTCTTTGCCGCCGCCGCATGGACGAGTCGAATCTCTATCTGAACGGCGACTATACCCGCTGGAGCGATGCCTATAGCTGCTTGATTTTCAACGGAAACGGCGGCACGCCGGACGATAAGGTGCAGTACTACAAGCCGAACACGGTGGTCGGCGCACTGCCCGGCGCGACGCGCTCCGGGTATCATCTGACCGACTGGTAC
>CAJOMA010000093.1 GCA_905235655.1 uncultured Oscillospiraceae bacterium
TTCGAGAGGTTAAAAACGCTTGCTTCGCAAGGATTTTGACTTACTGCGCAACTTGCACTCTACCGTATCTATATACGCCTACGAGTGCAAGTTGCTTGTTTTCCGAACTTTTTGACAGCCTGTCAGCGTGTCGAAAAAAGGTTTTTCGACACGCTGAGGGCTGCATGCCAAAATGGATGGCATGCAGCCCTTTTCTTCTATTTCATGAGTTCTAAGCGTTTTTTCAGCTCGTAAGCCGTCGTTTCATAGCCCTTTTCCATATAGGGGTAGGAAATCCGACTGGTATCTTCGACGCCGAGCAGGGTCGCAATATAGCGCAGCATGGCGGGGTTTTTGACGAGGATCGGGCCGGTCAGATGCGTGCCGAGGCAGTTGTTTTTCCGGAAGCCCTCGGCGCCCTTGTCTCCTTCGTTGCCTGCGCCCATCAGCAGCTTGAACAGCGGCTGCTCCACGCCACTGATCCTGCTGCACTTGTTGATAAAGCCGACCAGCACGTCCTCAAAGCCGTCAAAGGTCGCAAGGCAGTCTCCCGTCATGCGGCGCTTGCCCTCGACCGTCTCAAAGGACGCAAGCTGCAACCCCTCGTATGCATTCGCGTCTGCGTCCGTGATCTTCTTACCGAGCAGCTCGAAGCTGTTGCCGGTAAAGAGCATGACCTTGCCCGCCTCGCACGCATCATTGAGCGCGTCGCGGAACTTGACGAGCTGCGACAGCGCAAGTCTCTGCTTGCGCTCCGTGCCGGAGCCCATATAGTAAAAATCATAGCCGGAAATGTCCTTATCCTCATACAGGGAGAGGGTGTCCACACTGACCGCGCAGCCCAGATCGGATAGACACCGCGCCAGCACGGAAACGTTCGCATACTCCCCGTACAGATTCATCACATCATCGTAAAGATGCAGCAATTTCAGTTCCATAGCGTTCCTCACTTTACCGTCACGTTGGACATCAGCTTGTCCTTATCCGAGAAGCAGGTCACGGCGTAAAGCTGCTGCTTGCCGTGCTCGCGCAGGTCTGCGCAGGCGGCGTCGATGTCCTCAAAGACCTTGAGCTTCTCCTGCGGAATGTTTGTAAAGGAGAAGCGGGTCGCAAGATCGCTGCAGTATTTGCCGCACAGATAGATGCTCTCGACCTGCGGCTGATCGAGTTGATCGAAGTTGATATCCCACAGCCATGAGGTCTCGCTGGTGAAGTACTTGCGGCTGACCGCGTCCACGATGATCACAACGCTGCACGGGGTCTGCTGCGCCATCGCGAATTTGAACGAAAGATCGTAGGAGATCGAGTTTTCATGCTTGGAGATCAGGAAAATGCCCGGATGCTCGCCGAGCGTGAATTCGATGTATCTTCCGTTTTTCAGGATATAATTGCTGACCAGCGATGCGATCTTCTCGCCCGGGATTCCAAGCAGGGTGCAGACGGTATAAGCTGCGAGGATATTATAAATGTTATAAATGCTGCGGAAGGCGAGCTGAATCTCGTCCTTGCCGTTGACGGTGATCTTGCTGTGCTCCAGATCGACGTCCGTGACCGTGTAATCCGTGTCGCGCCGCGCAAAGCCGCAGGCATCGCAGTGGTACTTGCCGACGTGATTGAAATGGTAGTAGTCATAGCGTAACGGCTTGCCGCAGACAGGACAGTAAAGCCCGTCGTTGTACGCGCCGGCAAATTCCTCGGAATCCACGCTGCTGTGATCCAGTCCGAACCAGAGAACGTTCCCGCGCCCCTGTCCGAACAGAGAGACCGTCGGATCGTCCGCGTTCAGAATCAGCGTCGTATCGTCGAACACGCTCTCCTTGATCGCGTCGTAGACCCACTGCGGATGGCCGTTTCTCGTGAGCTGGTCGCGGTAGAGATTGGTGATGACGTAATGGGTCGGATGGAACCAGCGGAAGGTGTGCTTCGTATAGCGCTCGTCCGATTCGATCAGCAGAACGTCCTGCTTCATTTTGCCGCCCCATGTGCAGGAATTGAGGATCATCGTGGAGACGCCCTCGATCTGATTGGAGCCCTCGGCGTTATAGGCGACGGTTTTCCCCGACGCTTTGAGGACGGAGGCGATCATCTCCACCGTGGAGGTCTTTCCGTTGCTGCCGGTCACCGCCACAATCATGCTCGGCTTTTTGATGCGCGCTAAAATATCGGGGCAGATTTTGAGCGCGTATTTCCCGGGTAAACTTGTTCCCTTGCCGACAAAGCCGCCGACCAGCCGGATCAGTCTGCAAACGAGAATTGCAAGGAATTTTCTCATGTATGTTTCTTCCTTTCGTGTTCAGGCGAACTTATAAATTATAGCACAATCCGCGCCGTTACGCAAGCAGGTTCAAGAATTCCTGCTCGCTGAGGACGGGAACGCCGAGCTCGTTCGCCTTTTTCAGCTTGCTGCCGGCGTTTTCGCCCGCGACGACGTAGGTCGTCTTTTTCGACACCGAGCCTGCCGCCTTGCCGCCGAAGGCTTCGATCTTCGCCTCCGCCTCGTCGCGCGTAAAGAGCGACAGCGCACCGGTCAGCACGAAGGTCATGCCGTCGAAGCGGTGATCCTCCTGCTTGATCGTGCTTTCAAAATTCACGCCCGCCTCGCGCAGCCGTAGAATCAAGTGCTGCGACTGCGGGTTTTCAAACCACGACGCGATATTCTCCGCAGTGACCGCGCCGACATCTCTGACCTGCGTTAAGGTTTCGCGGTCGGCCTGCATTAAAGCGTCCAGTGAACCGAAGGTTTTGGCGAGCACCCTGGCGGCCTTTTCGCCGACCTGCCGGATGCCGAGAGCGAAAATCAATCGGCTGACGTCGTTGCGCTTGCTCGCTTCAATCGCGTCCAGCAGCTTGGCAGCCGCCTTCTCAGCGCTTTTCCACAGGCTCTTGAGATCATCAAGGGTAAGGTAATAGATGTCGGCAGGCGACGAAATATGCCCGTTCGCAATTAGCTGCTCCACGATGGAGTCGCCCAAACCTTCGATATCCATCGCGCTGCGGGAGACGAAGTGCGCAATGTTCCGCGTGAGCTGCGCGGGACATTCAATGCCCGTGCAGCGCATCGCCGCGCCGTCCTCGTCTCGCTCGACCGGCGCGCCGCAGACCGGACAGACCGAAGGAAGATGATACGGCACCGTGTCCGCCGGTCGTTTGGAAAGAACGACTTCCAGAATTTCGGGGATGATCTCCCCTGCCTTGCGGATCTTTACGGTATCGCCGATCCGGATGTCTTTTTCGGAAATGAAGTCCTGATTGTGCAGGGTCGCGTTCATGACCGTCGTGCCCGCGAGCCTCACGGGATCGACGACTGCCTTCGGCGTCAGAACGCCGGTGCGTCCGACCTGCACGGCGATTTCCCGCAGGACGGTTTCCTTGATCTCGGGCGGATACTTGAAGGCGCAAGCCCAGCGCGGGAATTTCGCCGTGCTGCCGAGCTGCGCCCGCTCATTCAGATCGTTGAGCTTTACGACCGCGCCGTCAATGTCGAAGGCGTAGTCATAGCGTTTTTCTCCGATCCGGCGGATGCGCTCGATCGCTTCCTGTGCGCTATCGCAGAGCTTGTAGGGAATCACCTTGAATCTCAGCTCCCGCAGATAGTCCAGCGTCTGCGCGTGTGTCGAAAAGTGAACGCCCTCGGCGAGCTGCAGATTGAAGATCAGAATATCGAGTTTTCGTTCTGCGGCGATTGCGGGATCAAGCTGGCGCAGGCTGCCGGCGGCGGCGTTGCGCGGATTGGCGAAGAGGGTCTGACCCTTTTCCTCGCGGTCGGCGTTGAGCCGTTCAAAGACCGCGCGGGACATGAAGACCTCGCCGCGGACAATCAGCCGGTGCGGCGCGTTGTTCAGCCGCATGGGAATGGAGCGGATCGTTTTCAGGTTTTCCGTCACGTCCTCGCCGATCCTGCCGTCGCCGCGCGTCGCGCCGCGAACAAATTCTCCGTCGATATATTCCAGCGCAACGGACAGGCCGTCCACCTTCGGCTCGACGCTGTAGCGGGCGTCCGGCACGCTCTGACGGAGCTTTTCGTCAAATTCCGCGACCTCGTCCTCGGAAAAGACATCCTGCAAGCTCTCGAGCGGAACCTCATGCTCGTATTTTTCAAAGCGGCTCAGCGCTTCCCCGCCGACGCGCTTAGTCGGCGACAGCGGCGAGACATACTCCGGATACTGTGCCTCCAGCTCCTCCAACTGCCGCAGGAGACGGTCGTACTCATAGTCCGGCATCGTCGGCGCGTCGAGCACATAGTATTTATGATTTGCCTCCTCCAGTATCGCTGTGAGGCGTTCGATTTCCTGTTTTGCATTCATGGCTGTTCCTCCATGCCGAAGTAAGTGGTCGGCACCGTGCCGACGATCACGGTCTCCGCGGCGGCGACCGTCGCGTCCACAAGAACGTCATACGTTCCGGACCACGTCAGCACCGTGACCGTCACTTGAATATCAATGTAAATGCTGTGGCGGGTCTGGTTGATGCCCGCTGCGGAGAAATCGTTCCGAAAAATCGC
>CAJOMA010000094.1 GCA_905235655.1 uncultured Oscillospiraceae bacterium
TACTTCTGGCGGCCGAGGAGCTTGATGAGTTCCGGATGCAGACCGTTGATGCCGGTCTCGAAGGTGGCGCGTTCGCCCTCCTGCTTGATCACGCGGTCGACTTCCTTGCGGGATTTTTCGACCAGATCCTCGATGCGGGTCGGGTGGATGCGGCCGTCGGCGATGAGCTTTTCCAGCGCCAGACGGGCGATCTCGCGGCGGACGGGGTCGAACGAGGAAACGGTGATCGTCTCTGGGGTGTCGTCGATGATCAGATCGACGCCGGTGATGGATTCGAGGGTGCGGATGTTGCGGCCCTCGCGGCCGATGATGCGTCCCTTCATCTCATCGTTCGGCAGGGCGACGACGGAAACCGTCGCCTCTGCGGCGTGATCCGCGGCGCAGCGCTGAATCGCGATCGAGATGATCTCGCGGGCGAGCTGATCGGCGTTGTCCTTGGTCTGCGCCTCGATCTCCTTGATCTTCAGCGCGGCCTCGTGACGGCACTCGTTTTCCAGCGTTTTCAGAAGCTGATTTTTTGCGTCCTCCTGTGACAGTCCGGAGATTTTTTCCAGCATTTCGAGCTGGCTCTTCTTGATCAGATTGACCTCCTCCTGCGTGGCGGCGACAGCGGCCTGACGCTTGTGGAGATCGTCCTCCTTGCGCTCGAAGGCGTCCATCTTCTTGTCGAGGGACTCCTCCTTCTGCTGCAAACGGCGCTCCTGCTTCTGCAGGTCGGAGCGGCGTTCCTTGACTTCCTTTTCGTATTCGGTACGGTTTTTATGGATTTCTTCCTTGGCTTCGACCAGCATTTCGCGCTTCTTGTTCTCGCCGCCCTTGATGGCTTCGTTGATAATGCGGCGAGCTTCGTCTTCCGCGCTCTTGATCTCGCGCTCGGCGACCTTCTTGCGGTAGATAAAGCCGATGAAGAAGAACAGCACAGCGGCTGCGGCTACGATGGCAGCCCAAATATACCATTCCATATTCCGTGAATACACCTCCTGTTCATAAAATTCGGGTATCGGCGCGATGCGCCGGAGAAAAAGCAACGCCTGTTCGGACTACCCCAAAGTCCGAAAAGACCATACTAATCCAAAAGTATTTTAATGTCCATTTGGTCACTTGTCAAGGCATTTTTGCAAAGATTATGTAAATCTTGTATAGAGAAATGAGAAACGCGCGCAGAACGTGTCTTAAAAATGCCTGAGAAATTGCGAAAAAATCGGGCGCGATATTCGCACCCGATTTTGCAGGCTGTCATTCCCCGCCGATGAAATCGGCGAGGGAATCCGTACGTTGCAGGCATGGCATTTGTTCCGTTTTCGGGGAAGTATCCCACATTGAAACGGAAAGATTGCCGCGGCTGACTCCGTCAGCCTCGCAATGACGCAGCGGGTCGGCGCGACCTCGCAATGCCTCAGCGGAGAAGCTGCGCGCCTTGCAATGAACGCTTTGTTTCTGCGTTCTTCTGTTTTGCCTGCTTGACGTCTTTGTTTGTCCGCTCGCTCAGCCTGCCCGCTTCGGCAGACGGATCGTCAGGACGATCTCGCTGTCCGTTTCCTCCTGCTCCGAGACCGCGTCGATTCCCGCGCCGCGTACCAGCTCCAACGAATGGTTAACGCTGTTGAGGAACAGCCGCACGTCCCGCACGATCAGCTTCCGCAGTCCCCGCTTCGGCTCCTTCGCCTTCTGCTTCTCCAAGTAAGCGTCGATATACGCCTCCGTCTTCGCCACGTTGAGCTGCTGCCTGACGATCGCCGCCAGCACCTCCAGCCGTTCTGCTTCCGTCGGCAGCTTCAAAAGCGCTCTGGCGTGCCGCTCGGAAAGCTGATACTTGCGCAGCAGCTCCAGCACCTTTGGACTGTGGCGCAGCAGACGGAGCTTGTTTGCCACCGCGCTCTGGCTCTTCCCCACGCGCTGCGCCGCCTGCTCCTGATTCAGCCCGTACAGGCGCATCAGCCGGGATAAGCCCTCCGCCTCCTCGATGTAGTCCAGATCGCGCCGCTGCAGATTCTCCACCAGCGCGACCATGCCGGACTGCTCCTCGTCCACCGTCAGCAAAATGCACGGCACCTCCGTGCAGCCCGCCAGCTTCGCAGCCCGCAGCCGCCGCTCCCCCGCGACCAGCTCGTAGTCCCCCAAATTTCGCCGCACCGTCAGCGGCTGCAAAATCCCGTACTGCTCGATGCTCGCCGCCAGCTCCCGCAAGCCCTCCGGGTCAAAGATTTTCCGCGGCTGAGACGGATTCGGTCGGATCTGACGGATCGGGATATAGAGGATCCTGCCGTTTCCCAAAAGATCGCGGCTCCTTCGCATCCGCGCCCCTCCTTTCAGTTCTCCCTACCCCATATTTTACGCATCAGCGGCGCGAAATTGCGCGAAAGCAGGAGACGGCACCACAATAAATTGTGTTTCTTGCCTTTCTCTGCCGCAACATCTTGGGAAATACACGGGAAATACGGCTTTTTCGCCCCTGCGGTCGAAAAAAGCGCGATCCGCGCTTGTACCCCGCGCGGTTTTTCGGTATAATAGAAAAGGAAATATCTCGGAACTCGGAGGAAAACATGGAATTCAAGGTATTGGCGGTCGGCGATGTCGTCGCCGCGAGCGGGATCGCCTTCTTAAAAAGCCGCCTGCGCGGGCTGAAGCGCAAGCGCGGGATCGACTTCTGCGTGGTCAACGGCGAAAACGCCGCCGGCATGGGGATGACGCCGCAGCAGGCGGAGACCATTCTGGACGCCGGCGCAGACGTGATCACGATGGGCAATCACACCTGGGGCAGGCGCGACCTCGTCCCCTACATCGAGGAATCGCGGCAGGTGCTCCGCCCGGCGAATCTGCCGCCGCAGCAGCCCGGTCGCGGCTGGGGCGTGTTTGAAACACGTTTCGGCGACGTCGCCGTGATCGACCTGATCGGGCGCGTCCACATGGACTACACGCCGGACAACCCCTTCCTTGCGGTGGAGAAAATCCTGAAAAAGCTCGAAACGAAGCTGATTCTGGTCGAGCTCCACGCGGAGGCGACCTCGGAAAAGGCGGCGATGGGCTGGATGCTGGACGGCAGAGTCAGCGCGGTCTGGGGCACGCACACCCATGTGCAGACTGCGGACGAGCGCATTCTGCCGAACGGCACGGGCTATCTGACCGATCTCGGCATGACCGGTCCCAGAAACTCCGTGATCGGCGTGCGCTCGGAGCAGTCCGTGCAGCGTTTTCGCGGCGATCTGACCGGCCGCTACGAGCCCGCGCCCGGGCCCTGTCAGCTCAACGGCTGTATCTTTACGATCGACGCGGACAGCGGCTTATGCACCGCGACGGAAAGGGTGATGCTGCATGATTAAGGCGCTTCACGCGGCGGACTTCCATCTGGATTCCGCCTTTTCCTCCCTGCCGCCGGAGAAGGCGGCTTCGCGCCGCAGAGAGCAGCGCGCCGCGCTCGAGCAGCTCGCCGTACTGTGCGAAGACTGCGACCTCGTCCTGCTGTCCGGCGACCTGTTTGACAGCGCGCGTATCTACCGCGATACACTCGACGCGCTGAAACGCTTCTTTGCCGCCGTTGACGCGGAAATCTTCATCGCGCCCGGCAACCACGATTATCTGACCCAGGGCTCTCCGTATCTGACCGAGGACTGGGGCGAGCGCGTCCATATTTTCACTTCAAATACCGTCGAGCGCGTCCGTCTGGACGCCTGCGACGTTTACGGCGCGGGCTTTACCGCGCAGGAAATGCCGCCGATGCTGGGCGACTTCCGCGTGTCTGACCCCGACCGTCTGAGCTTCATGGTTCTGCACGGCGATCTGCAGGCAAATTCCGTCTACAACTGCGTTTCCGCCGAGGCGGTTGCCGCCTCCGGGCTGGACTATCTCGCGCTCGGACATATCCACAAGGCGGAGGTGCGGAAGTTCGGCTCCACCGTCTGCGCCTGGCCGGGCTGTCTGATGGGCAGAGGCTTTGACGAATGCGGCGAAAAGGGCGTTTACAAGGTCACGCTCGACAAAACCGGCTGCCGCACGGAATTTATCCCTCTGCGCACGAGAAAATACGAAATTCTCACCGTGGATGCGGGCGATAACGCCCTCGCCTCGATCGACGCCGCACTGCCCGTGCGGACGGAGGACGACTGCTACCGCATCCTGCTGACCGGCGAGAGCGACGCGATCGACCTGCCCGCGCTGCAAGCCGCGCTGGATGCGGGAAATCGGCCGAGACTGGTCGCGCTGAGCACCTGCTCCGACGAATTTACTGACGCGAGAACAATCCTGCTCACGATCATGGATCCTGTTACATAGACCGGCGAAATGATCACGGGCGTTGATTATAAAGCGGAACCGTGTTCAAACACCGAAAGGGTATGAACATAAATCAGTCAACTTTAGACTGTCGGGGACGAAAAACGCCGACAGGAAAAGAAGAAACGTACTACAGGGGAGGACATCAGGATGAGTAAAATGCCCAAATTGGTAGCGGTGCTGATGGCTATAGCCATGCTGCTGGCGCTTG
>CAJOMA010000095.1 GCA_905235655.1 uncultured Oscillospiraceae bacterium
TTATTCAAGGATGCCTTTGTTTGGTTCAATATCATTTCACTGGTTTCATTTTTTGGATTTACTTGTGGCGTCATTATGTTTTTTTTTAATTCATTATAATTAGGAGATATTTGGTATTCATAAAACGTATATGGAGTTTCTGACGACCTTGCCGCCGTGATGAGCTGCGGGAGCATCGACAGGGCGACGTCCTTGAACGCGGAGGTCGGTCCGCGGAACAGCTCCAGAACATACCGGTCGCCGACTTTCACCAGCGGCGTCAGCTCGTCGGTCTCGAATTTTCCCGTATAGGCGCGGCGCACCAGCGCGTGCATGGCGTCAAAATCGGGCAGCAGCGCGCCGAGAATCTTTTCCGCCATGCCGAGCGTGTTCAATTCCAGTGTGCCGCGCCAGTCGAAGCGCCCGAAGTCCTTCGTGATGAACAGGCCGCCGTCGTCGGCAAGCCCCTGCAGAACCGCCGCCGTCGAGCTTGCGGCGATCTTCGCGTTTCTCGTGCTCTGATAGTTCATAGTACCCTCCGTGCGCCGCGTTTCTGCGCACATGCGCAAAGTTTTTGCTGATTTTTGTGCTTGCGTTTTTCTTTCGTATATGATATACTGTTTTTCAAGAAAATGCAAGTGTTTTTCTACGGCGGACACTTGCCCTTGAAAGAAGGCGTTTACCGTGAGCAACAACGGCAAAATGAGGATCGCTCTGCTCGGTCTCGGCACGGTCGGCTACGGCGTTTATGATTTTATCCGCCGCCGCGGCGACATGGAGATCGCCTGCGCGATGAGTCTGGTCGTGCCCGACGGCGTGACCTGCCCGATCGTAAAAAACATTGAGGACATCTACGCGGACGAAACGATCGACACCGTGGTGGAGGTCATCGGCGGTCTGCATCCGGCATATGAGTGGGTCAGCGGCGCGCTGAAGGCGGGCAAGCACGTCATCACCGCGAACAAGCTGCTGATTGCGAAGCACTATGCCGAGCTGGTCGGACTTGCGAAGGAGAAGAGCGTCGCCCTGCGCTGCACTGCGGCGGCGGGCGGCGGCATCCCGTGGCTGACCAGTCTCAAGCGCTGCGCCGATCAGGAGCCGGTCATCCGCATCAGCGGCATCATGAACGGCACGACGAATTTCATTCTCGACACCATGCACCGCACAGGCGGGAGCTTCTCCTCCGCTTTGGAAGAAGCGCAGCGTCTGGGTTACGCGGAGGCAAATCCTGCCGACGACCTGAACGGCGCGGACATCCGCCGCAAGCTCGTCATTTCCGCCAACATCGGCTACGGCTGCGTGCTGGACGAAAACGAGGTCGCGGTCGAGGGCATCGAGCACATTACTGACGCCGACATCGCGGTCTTCCGCCGCTTGGGGCGCGTGTGCAAGCTGATCGCCGCCTCGCGCAAATTAGACGGCGGGATCGCCGCCTACATCGAGCCCGCGCTCATGCTCCCGTCCATGCCGGAGTCCGCCATCCCGGAGAACTACAACCTGATCTCCCTGACCGGAAAGCACATCGGCAAGCAGAGCTTCTACGGGCAGGGCGCAGGCCGCTACCCCACGGCATATAATGTCGTGCAGGACTGCGTCGACGTGCGCAGCGGGATCCGTGGCTTCTACACCGAGCAGCTCGAACCCGCGCACGTGGACAATTCCACCATCATCCGCGCCTACTACGTCCGCACCGACGGCGTCGACAAGTGGCTGCAGAGCAAGGTGGATAAAATTCTCGACTGCGGCATTATCACCAAGCCCGTTTCCGTGCCCGAAATCCACCGTTGGGCGAAGGAGCGCAGAAAAACCGATCCCGACTGCTTCATTGCGTCGCTGCGGTAATATATAGCAAGGAGTTTCCCATGTTGAAGGTTTTGAAATTCGGCGGCACCTCGATGGCGGACGCGAACCAGTACCGCAAGGTACGCGATATCGTCCGCGCCGATCCCGACCGCCGCGTGGTCGTCGTTTCCGCCGCCGGCAAGCGGTTTTCCGACGACAATAAGATCACCGATCTGCTCTATCTGTGCCACGCGCACCTGCAGTACGGCGTTTCGTTCGACAGCATTTTTGACACGATCCGCGACCGCTACCTCGCCATCCGAGACGAGCTGGGTCTGAAGACCGATCTGGAGAGCGAATTTGCCTCCCTCCGGAAGAAAATGCTCGCAGGCATTTCCCGCGAGGAGCTCGTCTCGCGCGGCGAATATTTCTCCGCCCTGCTGACGGCGGAGTTCCTCGGCTTCGATTTTATCGACGCGACGCAGTGGCTCTTCTTCCACTACGACGGCACCGTCGATCAGGAGAAGTCCTATCCCGCGCTGCGCGCCCTCGTCACCGAAAAGGGCGCGGTCATCCCCGGCTTCTACGGGCTGATGCCCGACGGCAAGGTGCGCACCCTGACGCGCGGCGGCTCGGACATCACCGGCGCGCTGGCGGCAGCCGCGCTGAACGCGGACGTGTATGAAAACTGGACGGACGTTTCCGGCATTCTGATGGCGGACCCGCGCATCGTCGACCATCCGAAGACGATCGAGCGCGCCACCTACAGCGAGCTGCGCCAGCTTTCCTACAGCGGCGCGCAGGTGCTGCACGAGATGACGGTCTTCCCCGTCCGCGAGAAGAATATCCCGCTGAACATTCGCAACACCAACGAGCCCGACCACCCGGGCACGCTGATTTCCGACGAATTCGTCGAGCAGCAGAACAACCCGCGCTTCATCACCGGCATCGCGGGCAAAAAGGACTTTTCCATCGTCACGATCTCCAAAAAGGGCATGGCGGGCGCGGTCGGAACGCTGCGCGCCATCGTGCAGATCTTCGAGGACAACACCGTGCCGATCTGCTATACCCCGACCGGTATCGACGTGATCTCCCTCGTCGTGCCGACCGAGAAGCTCACGCCGCACCTGTATACCGTCACCGGCGAACTGCGCACGAAGATTCACCCCGACAGCATCAAGATCGCTGACAATATCGCGATCGTCGCCGCCGTCGGCAGAAAGATGGCGTACCGCGCCGGCACCTCCGGCAAAATCTTCGCCGCCCTCGGCGAGCAGGGGATCAACATCCGCATGATCTCGCAGGGTCCGGACGAGCTGAATATCCTCGTCGGCGTAGACGAAAAGGACTACGCCGCCACCATCCGCGTCCTCTACGACGCATTCGTAAAGTGAGGCAGCACCATGAAAGCATATAACGTCGCCATTCTCGGCGCGACCGGCGCCGTCGGCAGAGAAATGATGAAAATTCTGGCGGAGCGCCGCTTCCCGGTCAAGGAGCTGCACCTGCTCGCAAGCGCGCGCAGCGCTGGTAAAATCTTAGAGTGGCAGGGTAAGCCGATCGAGATAGAGGAAGCCTGCGAGACCTCTTTCGAGGGCATGGACATCGTCCTCGGCGCGGCGGAAAACGATATTGCAAAGAAATTCGCCCCCGCCATCGTCAAGGCGGGCGCGGTGTTTGTCGATAATTCCTCCGCCTTCCGCATGGACCCCAACGTGCCGCTGATCGTTCCGGAGATCAACCCCGAGGACGCGAAGCAGCATCACGGCATCATCTCCAACCCGAACTGCTCCACGATCATCACCGTGACCGCAGTGAACGCGCTCAACGCGATATCCCCCATCCGCACGATGATCGCCTCGACCTATCAGGCGGTGTCCGGCGCGGGCGCGGAAGGCCCCCTGGAGCTGGCGGAGGAAATCGAGGCGCTGCGCCTCGGAAAGCCCGTCGAGCCGAAGGTCTTCTCTCACCAGATCGCCTATAATCTGATCCCGCAGATCGGCGGCGAGCAGTTCGAGGGCTACACCAGCGAGGAAATGAAAATGCAGAACGAGGGCCGCAAGATCATGCACCTGCCGGAGCTGCGGGTGAGCTGCACCTGCGTCCGGGTGCCGGTGGTGCGCAGCCACAGCGTCAGCATCGTGGTGCGCACCAAGGAGAAGATCTCCGTGGAGCGGGCTAAAGAACTGATTGCCAAGGCCCCCGGCTGTAAGCTGGTGGACGACCTGAAAAACCGCCGCTACCCCATGCCCCTGGAGACCTCCGACCAGGATATCGTGTTCGTGGGCCGCATCCGGGAGGATCTGACCTCCGACAACGGCCTCAACATCTGGTGCTGCGGCGACCAGGTCCGCAAGGGCGCCGCCACCAACGCCGTGCAGATCGCCGAACTGGTGGTCAAGACGCTGTGATAGCGGCACGAATGTGACGCAAGTGTAAATTTATTCCCCATTTATTCCCCCGTAGACAAAGGTGATTTGCGCTCAGCCCGTCGACACGCATG
>CAJOMA010000096.1 GCA_905235655.1 uncultured Oscillospiraceae bacterium
GATTGCGGTGAGGGTCCACCTGTTCCCATCCCGAACACAGAAGTTAAGCTCATTTGCGCCGACAATACTTGGCGGGTGACTGCCCGGGAAGATAGGTAACGCCAACATGCATAACAAAAGCTCCTACGAAAGTAGGAGCTTTTGTTATGCAATGAATTGCGCCTGACGGCGCATGAATTGACCTTCGGTCATGCATTGCACTTCGTGCATGAATTGCCCTGCGGGGCATAAGGAGCGCAATTCAATTCATGAAGCCGAAGGCTTCAAATCATGCCGCGTAAGCGGCAATTCATGACGGCAAAGCCGTCAATTCATTCAGACGGTCTACCTCTTACTAAGGTTTTACTAAGGTTGGATTTTTCCTATGTTGGCTACTGAATACTGAATACTGAAGAATGAAGAATGAATCGTGAATAGTAGAATGTCGATCAGACATATCATTTCAGTGATTTCGCTCTGGCGAATTTGCTCAGGGGCTGCTCGCAGAGGGAATACTTTGTTTTCAAATAGTCGACAAATTCCAACATTTTGTCCGGTGTTCCATCATATAATTCCAATTCCAGCTCGGTAAACTCTACTTTTTCGGATTCTCCATGCAGGATGCCGCAGTCGCCTGCGAGCTCCGCAAGGCTGCCGTCCGGAAAGCGGAGCATACAGCTCCTTCGCGTAAAGTCCGCGCCGCAGATCGGCGCGACGTCGCCTGCGCCGTAAAGATAGAGGAGCTCTTTCGGCGCGCCTGCCAGAAGCAGGGCTTCGATACTGTCAAGATCAACGCCTTCCGCTTCCGCCTGCCATTCGCCGCGGGTATGGAAGTCCTCTGTCGGCGTTTTCACGCAGACGACGCTTTTATCGCCCTCGATCCGGCGGCGAAACGTCCAGAGCCGCGAGGCAAAGCGTCGATCCGCAGAGTCGTAATATGCGGTTTTCATGCGCCGCTCCTGCCAGTCGCCCTGCCGCAGCGCGGCGATGGTCGGATCGGCAAGAATCGCCGCGAGCGTTCTTTCATCTTCGACGTTTAACTTGTATTCCAGCTCTTTTCCCATACCGTGTTCCTCCGTTTTGTCTATCATAGCATTCCCGCACGGAAATGTCAAACGAGCCGATTTCCCGTTGCATTTCCCGACAGCTTACCTGCAAACTCCGTGATAAAATCGGGGCAAATCGGGACTGCGCGACAGGGAGGTACACGGGAATGAACGGTGTCGGCACACAGCGTCGGATCACAAAAAAATGGGTGATACGGCATCGAAATCTGAGCGAGAAGCAGAGACTGCTGCGTGACAGCCTGCTGATGCTCTGCGGCGGCTTCGTTCTCGCCGGTATCCGAATCTTCGGCGCGCCGGTGCCGATCGGCGCATGCTTCGTACTTTCCGTGCCGTTCGGCGTGTGCAGTCTGGCGGCGATGCTCGGCGCGGTTGGCGGGTATCTGGCGCTGTTCGGCGCGGACGCCGCGCCCGATATCGCGCTGGCGCTGATGATGTTTTCCGCCTCCGCCGTGTTTCAGGGGACGGAGCTGCCGCTGAAAAAGTGGTTTTTTCCCTGCCTTTGCGCAGGCGTATGCGCGCTGCTGGACGGGATTTCCTATTTCGGCGGGAACGTGGGTAATCTGACATTTTTCGTCGCAAAAATACTGATCGCAGCGCTCAGCAGCGCAGCCCTGCGCAGCAGCTTCTGCGGCAGCCGGAAGGCGCAGCTTTTTCTGCTGACCGCAGTGTGCGCAGGCTTATCCGGCTTGACCGGAGCGGTCAATCTCGGGCTGATCCCTGCGATCGCCTGCTGCGTTGCAACGGGCGATCCGGCAGTTGCCGCGGCGATGGGGATTGCGCTGGACCTCGGCAGCGGCTTTACGGGCGGTATGACCGTGGCGGCAGTGCTGCCCGCGCTGCTCTGTTACGTTCTGCAGCGGCAGGAAAAGCTTCCGGTTGCGACGACGTATCTTTTGCTGACAAATCTGACCCTGCTGCTGTTTGGCTCGAACAGCATTGCAAATGCGCTGTGCGTCGCTGCGGGCGTCGGCGGGGGCGTCCTGCTCTGGCAGGGGAGAATCCAGCGTATCGCGCTCACTGCGGGCTCGCAGCGCGGCGCGGCAACTGCGCTGCGCAACGCGGCGGAGGTGCTCGAATATGTGCACGGCTGTCTGCAAACGAACGAAGCAACGCCGGTCAGCGAGGCGGAGGACGTCTATGACGGCGCGGCGGAGCGGGTCTGCCGCTGCTGCGCAAGGTTTCACCGCTGCTGGGAGTACCGCGCGCAGGAAACCTACAGCGCGTTGTCCGGCACGGCGAAGCAGATGATCGAGCGGGGCTTCGTGGAAGCGGACGATCTGCCGGAGGCGTTTCGGGAGCAGTGCTGTCATGTCGAGGGCTTCGTCACAGCGGTCAATCAGGAGCTGGAGGGCATGCTCTACCGCAGACGCTACCGTATGGAGCTGTGCGAGAGCCGGCAGGCGGTCGCGGACGAGCTTTCCTGTATTGCCAAGTATCTGCGCGCGGAATCCGACGCACGCCGGCGCGATCGGACAGAGGCGGCGTATTCTCCGGAGGTGGGGATCAGCAGCGTGGGAAAGGACGGCAGCCGTATCAGCGGCGACCGGGGAACCTGCTTCGCCGCGAGAAACCTGGAGTACTATGTGATCCTCTGCGACGGCATGGGAACGGGGCAGGAGGCGGCGCAGTGCAGCGAAGATACCCTGCGCCTTCTGGAACGGCTGCTGCGTTCCGGCATCGCGCCGGAGCAGGCGCTGCGTCTGCTTAATAGCTGTGAAATTCTACGGGGGGCGACCTGCTTTGCCACGGTCGATCTTCTGCAGGTGGATCTGACCACGGGAGAGGCGAATATCTACAAATGGGGCGCGGCGGCGTCCTATTTCCGCGACGGGGACGAGGTTAAGAAAATCGGGACAGTCACAACGCCGCCGGGCGTGGGAGTGGGAGGAGAGCACGCGCCGGAGCGATATGAACTGTCCCTGAAGGGGGGAGAAATGCTCGTGCTGGTCAGCGACGGAGCGGGCGGGATGGAGACCGAGGCAAATATCGCGGCGTTTCGCGGCGACTCGCCGCAGGAGCTTGCGGCGCTGCTGATCGCAGGTTTGCCGGCGGAGGACGATATGACGGCGGTGGCGATTTCTCTTCGTCCATGTACATCCCGGTAAGAAAATACCACATCTTGTGCGCGGAATCTGTCGAAATACAACATTTGGGAAATAATATTTCCCAAAGCCGGCAGTAAATCGTCTCACAAGCTGTCGGAATGAAGGGCTGCCTGACCGAATTTGTCATTGTGAGGTTTGCTCGATTTCCGTGTCCGTGACAACCCTCACGCCGCGTCATTGCGAGGAGCGAAGCGACGCGGCAATCCGTCCGTCGCAGGTATGGCACGTGTGACATATTACGGTGAAGTGTCCAATGACGATAAACACAGATTGCACCCGCAAGGGGTAGGCCGCATCCGTAAAGCTCCTTCGTCGCTAACGGCAGTGCTCCCCGAGCAAGTCGGGCAATGACAGGTCGGAGTGGTAGGGCGCGGCAAAAAACAGCGGGGCAGTTTGCAGAAACTGCCCCGCTGTTGCGTCGATAATGCTTTTTACACGTTAAACAGGAAATTGACGATGTCGCCGTCCTTCATGACGTATTCCTTGCCTTCGCTGCGCAGCAGACCCTTGGACTTGGCGACCGCCATCGTGCCGCAGGCTTTGAGGTCTTCAAATGCGATGACCTCGGCGCGGATGAAGCCGCGCTCGATGTCGGTATGGATTTTGCCGGCGGCTCTCGGCGCCTTCGTGCCGCGCACGATCGTCCATGCGTGCACGTCGTCGGGTCCTGCGGTGAGGAAGGAGATGTAGCCGAGCAGCTCGTAGGAGGTCCTGATCAGACGATCCAGACCGCGCTCGCTCAAGCCCAAATCCTCCATAAACATGGCTGCCTCCTCGTCGTCCAGGTCGAGGATGTCCTCCTCAAACTTCGCAGCGACGGGCAGGACTGCCGCGCCCTGCTCAGCGGCAAGCTCGCTGAGCGCCTTGAACTGCGCGTGATTGCGGTAATCCGCCATGCCGTCCTCGTCCAGATTCGCGGCGTAGATGATCGGCTTGACCGTCAGAAGTCCGCCGTCCTGCAGGATGTCCCTGTCCTCCTCGGTGAACTCGAAGGTGCGGGCAGGCTTGCCGTCGGACAGGTGCGCCAGAAGCGCCTGACACATATCCGCCTCGCGCTTGTACTTTTTATCGCCGCCCTTGAGGTTTTTCTTGTCCAGCCGCCGCTCCACGACCTCCATATCCGACAGGATCAGCTCCAGATCCAGCGATTCCGCGTCTCCACGGGCATCGGCGGGCTCGGTAAAGAGCAGATCGTTGTCGAAGCACCGCACGACGTGCACCAGCGCGTCGGTCTGACGGATATTCTGCAAAATGGCGTTGGATTTTCCGCCCTTGCTGACGCCCGCGACGTCGACGAAGTCGATCGTGGCGGGAGAATACTTCTTGGGGTTATACAGCGCAGCGAGCCAGTCGAGGCGCTCGTCCGGCACCTTCGCCTGACCGATGTTCGCCTTGGCGGAGGCGCTGCCGTAGGAGCTGGTTTCCGCCTTCGAGCCGGTGAGCGCGTTAAACAGGGTGGTCTTGCCGACGTTGGGCAGACCGACGATACCTAACTTCATTCAATATCCTTCTTTCTCTTATCTTCTGCGGTTATAAAGCCTTGCAAGACCGCCCTCGGAGGTCTCGCGGTAGCTTTCGTTCATGTGCTGACCCGTTTCCTTCATCGTGCGCACGACCATATCAAAGCTGATGTTTCGCGTGCCGCAGAGGAAGTTGGAAAGATTAAATGCGTCCATGGCGCGCTTCGCGGCGACGGCGTTGCGCTCAATGCAGGGAATCTGCACCAGACCGCAGATCGGGTCGCAGGTCAGACCGAGCTGGTGCTCCATGGCGATCTCGGCGGCGTACTCCGTCTGGTCGATCGTCATGTCCATCAGCTTGCAAAGGGCGGCTGCGGCCATGGAGCAGGCGGTGCCGATCTCCGCCTGACAGCCGCATTCCGCGCCGGAGATGGAGCCGTTGCGCTTGACCAGCGCGCCGAACAGACCGGCGACCGCAAGCGCCTGCAGAATCTTCTCATCGGGGAAATCATGGTGCTCCTGCATATACAGCAGGACGGACGGCAGAACGCCGCAGGAGCCGCAGGTCGGCGCGGTGACGACCGTTCCGTTGGCGGCGTTTTCCTCCGCGACGGCGTAGGCGTAGGAGCAGACGATCCGCAGCTCGCGCACCTGCGGCAGCTCGTCGGGAACTTCCTGCGAGAACAGGTGCTTTGCTTTTCGCTCGACGTTCAGACCGCCCGGCAGGATGCCCTCGGCATTCAGGCCGACCGTCACAGAGCGCTTCATCGCGCGCCATATCTCTGCGAGGAAATCCCAGATTTCCGGTCCTTCGTTCAGCTCGACGTATTCGCTCAGGGAGATGTACCGCCACGCGCAGAACTGCTCGATCTCCGCAAAGGAGTTTTCGGGATAGACCTCTTCTGCGGCGGAGGGCGCTTCGCCCTCGACGACGATATCGCCGCCGCCGACGGAAAAGACGCGCATTTTTCCGATCTCATCCTCGCCGCGATAGGCGAAGAAGTCAAGCGTATTCGGGTGGGGCAGCGGCTCCGGCGTGTATTCGACAAACTGCACGTCGGTTCTTCCTCTGCCGAGTACCTCGCACAGCACGCGATCCGTGCCGTGTCCGCGTCCGGTCTTGCAGAGCGACTCATACAGCTTCACGCAGTAGCGGTCCGCGTCGGGGTACTTTTTCGCAAACAGCTGCGCAGCACGCTCCGGCCCCATGGTATGGGAGCTGGACGGACCGACGCCGATTTTGTAAATATCCCGGATTGATTTCATCCGTTCTTCACCTCTGTTACGTTATCTTCTGTTATTATAGCAGTTATCTGCACAAAAAACAATTCCCATTGACTACTTTTTCCGCATCGCTTCGAGAGACAGTTCTCCGGCGAGCTTGAACAGCGCGTCTGCAAGCACTGTCTCTACAGGCTTTTCCGCCAGCTCCGCGACGCGCTGATAAAACGAGACGACTGCCGGGTCGAGGGTGATCGTGAGCGTCACCATTTGGCGTCCTCCTTCGGGGCAAAAGATCACAGACCATACTATGAAATCCCTTGACAGATGTGATACAATAGGTAAGGATAACCACAAAAGGGAGAGTACTAACATGGCAAAGGATAAGAAAGTAGAACAGATCACCGATATGGAGGTCGATTTCGCGCAGTGGTATACCGACGTATGCAAGAAAGCGGAGCTGATCGACTATTCCTCCATCAAGGGCATGTTTATCTACCGCCCCTACGGCTACGCGATCTGGGAGAATATCCAGAAGCAGATGGACGCGGAATTCAAGAAGACCGGCGCGGAGAACGTCTATATGCCGATGCTGATCCCGGAATCCCTCCTGCAGAAGGAGAAGGATCACGTTGAGGGCTTCGCGCCGGAGTGCGCGTGGGTCACGATGGGCGGCAATGAAAAGCTTGAAGAGCGCTACTGCATCCGTCCGACCTCGGAGACGCTGTTCTGCGAGCATTTCCGCAACGTCATACAGTCGCACCGCGATCTGCCGAAGCTGTATAACCAGTGGGTGAGCGTGGTGCGCTGGGAAAAGACCACGCG
>CAJOMA010000097.1 GCA_905235655.1 uncultured Oscillospiraceae bacterium
TCTGCGCCTTACGGATGCGGTCGCGCAGCTTTGCCGCCTGCTCGTAGTCGCCGGATCGCACCGCGAGCCGGAGCTGCCGCTCGCAGTCGTCGGAGGGCGAAACGCCGAGCGTGCGGCGCATGGCGGCGCAGGCCGCGCCCTCGTCCAATAAGTCGACCGCCTTGTCCGGCAGGAATTTGTCCGTGATATAGCGGCAGGAAAACTCGACTGCCGCGGAGATCGCCTCATCGGTGATCGAAATCCGGTGGTGCGCCTCCAGCGACGGGCGCAGTCCCTCTAAAATATCCAGCGTTTCCTCGCGGCTCGGCTCGCGAATCTGCACCGGACGGAAGCGCCGTTCCAGCGCGGCGTCCTTTTCGATGAATTTGCGGTATTCGGTCAGCGTCGTCGCGCCGATGAGCTGCACCTCGCCGCGCCCAAGCGCGGGCTTGAGGAGGTTTGCCGCGTCGATTGCGCCCTCCGCCGCGCCTGCGCCCGACAGGGTGTGCATTTCGTCGACAAACAGGATCACGTTCTGCACGCGCCGCACCTCCGCCAGAATATCGCGGATGCGCTCTTCAAATTCGCCGCGGTACTTCGTGCCGGCGATCAGGCTCGCCATATCCAGCGCAAACAGCCGCTTGCCGCGAAGCTGCTCCGGCACGCGGCCTGCGGCGATCTGCTGCGCGACGCCCTCGACGATGGCGGTCTTGCCGACGCCCGGCTCGCCGATCAGCGCGGGGTTGTTTTTCTGCCGACGCGATAGAATTTGCAGGACGGTCTCGATCTCGCGCTGTCTGCCGACGATAAGCTCCGTCTGATCGGCGCGCTCCGTTAAGTCCACGCCGAATTGATCCAGCAGGCGGGTGTTTTGCATAGCGGATGAAAACTCCTTTCGGGCGCACGCGCCCTCATGCAGATTGGAAAAGAGAAGGTCGGGATTGACGCTGCACCGTGTCAGCAGCGTTGCCGCGCCGCTGTCGCCGTCGCGCAGGATCGCGCACAGTACGGTTTCCGGTCGAAGCTGGCTGTCCTCCCGGGCGGCGACGGCGATCGCGCGGCGCACGCGCGGGCTCAAGCCCTGCGGGAGGCGGCGCAGCCGGTGCCCGCGTCCGCGCAGCAGCAGAAGCTGTCCGGTCAGCTCCTGCGCCGAAAGCCCCTGCCACCGTATCTGCCGGCAGGCGGGACACCGCGGGCTCAGTGCAACGGCGATCAAAACGTGCTCCGTGCCGACGTAGCTGTGCCCGAACACGCAGGCAAGACGCCACGACAGCCGGAGTACCTGCCGCATCTGCTCCGTTTGCTTTCCCATGCGCGAATGCCTCCCTTCCGGAAGAGTCTTGCCGTCCGCGCCGGTTTTCATACCTGCGGAAAATTTTTCGATTTCTTATAATTACCATTGCTTTTTTTCAAAAACATGATAGAATGAGGGTGCAAACCAATACAGACAGGAGGCAATGATATGGCATATTTTATTACTGACGCCTGCGCAAAGTGCGGCACTTGCGCGGACACCTGCCCGCTCGGCATCATCACCGAGGGCGACGACAAGTACGTAATCGACGCTGATCAGTGCGTGGAGTGCGGCTCCTGCGCTGCAGCCTGCCCGTGTGAAGCGATCGAGCAGCAGTAAACAATCAAAAAACAACCGGTCTTTACAGGCCGGTTGTTTTTCAATGGAATGTGAAAAATGGAACATGCAGAAACGCTTTGGAACGGTATTACAATGATACAGCCGGACGGCGGCTTTCGCCTCGGGACGGACTCGGTGCTGCTGGCGCAGTTTCTGACGCTGCCGAGGCGGGCAAAAATCGCCGACCTCGGCTCGGGCTGCGGCACGCTTGGACTGCTCCTGTGCGCGTCCGATTCCGACTGCACGGTGGTCGGCGTGGAATTGGACGAAACGGCGCACAGGCTGGCGCAGGAGAATATCGCGGCGAACGGTCTGCAGAACAGATTGTCGTCCGTCTTGGGCGACGTGCGTGCGATCCGCACGCTGCTGCCGGCAGGCGGCTTTTCCTGCGTGATCTCCAATCCGCCGTATTTTTCCGCGGGCAGCGGCAAGCGGAGCAGGTATAACGCCGCGGCGCGTTCAGAGGAGACGCTTTCCTTGAAGGAGCTGTGCGCGGCGGCGGCATGGCTGCTGCCGCGCGGCGGACGTTTTGCGATGGTGCACCGGCCGGAGCGGCTGTGCGACATTTTCTGCGCCATGCGCGAAAACGGAATCGAGCCGAAGCGCATCCAATTTGTCCGCCACACCGCGTTCAGCCCCGTCTGTCTGGCACTGATCGAGGGTCGGCGCGGCGGCAGACCCGGCTTGACCTTCCTGCCGGATTTCTGCGAATTTACACCGGACGGCGCGGAAACGGACGACTACCGCGCCGCCTATCACAGAGGAGAACAGCCATGAGCGGAACTCTGACACTCGTGCCGACCCCGATCGGCAATCTTTCCGATATTTCGCCCCGCTGCCGTCAGGCGCTGGAGGAGGCGGATTTCATCGCAGCGGAGGATACCCGCGTGACGCTGAAGCTGCTGAACCATCTGGGGATCAAAAAGCCGCTGGTCAGTTACTACGAGCACAACAAGGAATTCAGCGGCAGGAAGATCGTTGAGCGCATTCTGGCAGGGGAGAACTGCGCGCAGGTCTCCGACGCGGGCTCGCCCGCAATCTCCGACCCGGGCGAGGATTTGGTGCGCCTGTGCGCGGAAAGCGGGATCACCGTCACCGCCGTTCCCGGCCCGTGCGCCGCGATCACGGCGCTGAGCATTTCCGGGCTCCCGACGGGCAGGTTCACCTTTGAGGGCTTCCTCTCCACGACGAAGAAAACCCGCGCCGCCCATCTGAAATCGCTGCAGGAAGAGCGGCGCACGATGATCTTCTATGAAGCGCCGCACAAGCTGTGCGCGACCCTTACCGATCTGGAGCAGGCGTTCGGCGCGCAGCGGCGGATTTCTCTCTGCCGCGAGCTGACGAAGCTCCATGAGGAGGTCCTGCGCATGACGCTGCGCGAGGCGGTCGCGTATTATGCCGAACAGCCGCCGCGCGGTGAATTTGTGCTGATCGTGGAGGGCGCGCCGGAAGCGCGGGAGGAGGGCGTTTCGATGGAGGCTGCCCTTGCCCGTATCGCCGCGCTCACGGAAAGCGGCGTCAGCAAAAAGGACGCGGTCAGGCAGGTCGCGCAGGAGACCGGACTGCCGAAAAACGCCCTCTACGACGCGGCGGTCAAGGGCGAAGCGTAGCTTCGCGCAGACTTTTTTAACAGACTAAGGAGAGGCACCTGAAAAGGGGCCTCTCCTTTGATCTATGTGAGTTGCTTACTTAATGAATGCGTTGAAGAAACGCACCATGATGGAAGCGGCCTGCGCGCGGGTCGCCGTACCCTGCGGAACCAGACAGAGCTTGCCGTTCTGCTCCATGCCGCGGAGCATGTCGCAGCCTACCGCCCAGTATAGCGCGTCCTCCGCGTAGTCGGAAATCTTGTTTCTGTCGGCGAAGACGCCCAGCTTGCCGCGACCGGTGACGTCGTAGCCCTTCCACTGCGCATAGCGGTACAGGAAGGCTGCGAGCTGCTCACGGGTGACCGGCGCGTTCGGCGCGAAGGTGTTGTCCGTGATGCCCTTGGCGATGCCGTTGTTCGACGCCCAGAGGACGGCGTCGCTGTACCAGCGGTCTTCCGGAACGTCGGAGAAGGTGCGTCCCACCTTGACCTCCGGCTCGCCCTCCATGCGGTAGAGCACGGTAACGATCATCGCGCGGCTGACGTCGCCGTTCGGCTCGAAGTGCAGATAGCTCATGCCGTTGAACAGGCCGATCTGTGCGGCGCGGTTCACTTCCTCGTAGCACCACATCGTCTCCGGCACGTCGAGGAAGTCGTCGACCTTGTGGAGCTTGAGCTTGGTGTACTGCGCGAAATAGGTGGCGTTCTTCGTGACCTTTTCAATGGCGGGCGTCCAGCCTGCGAAGCAGTAGATGTAGTTCTCGTCGTCGGGTCTGTCGGTCGAGCCGGTGAAGGACGGTATTGCGCCCCTTGCGTACCGCTCGGTGTACTCCCTGTCGCCCACGACCCAAGTGATGATGTAGGTGTCTTCCGAATGGATGGGCTCCTTGGTGTAGGTCGCAATGTAGG
>CAJOMA010000098.1 GCA_905235655.1 uncultured Oscillospiraceae bacterium
ATCACGAGATGGAGGGCAGCCACGTCCAGCTGGGCGTCGAGCTTGCCAGAAAGTACAACGAGAGTCCCGACGTCATCCACGCCATCGAGGCGCACCACAATGACGTCGAGCCGCGCACCGTCATCGCCTGCCTTGTGCAGGCCGCCGACGCCATCTCCGCCGCCCGTCCCGGCGCACGCCGCGAGAACGTGGAGAATTATATCCGCCGTCTGGAAAAGCTTGAGGAAATCACCGGCTCTTACCCCGGAGTCGAAAAGTCCTACGCGATTCAGGCAGGCCGCGAGGTTCGTATCATGGTCAAGCCCGAGGAGGTCTCCGAGGACAACATGGTGCTGCTTGCCCGCGAGCTGGCGCACAAGATCGAAGCCGAGCTGGAATACCCTGGTCAGATCAAGGTCAACGTCATCCGCGAGACGAAAGCGACCGAGTACGCAAAGTAATTGCAATCATAAAACGCGCAAAACGGCTGCTGCCCATTGGACAGCAGCCGTTTTTGGCTTCCTCTTGAGGGAGGCGTTATTTGTTCATCAGTATTTCGCAGACCTCGGCAGCGGAGGGCTTGCCTGCGTGGACGTGCAGATCGCAGGGCTCTGCGTCAAAGCGTCCGTGCTTCCGCTCCAGCATTGCCACCACCGGCGGCGGCAAAACGCCGTGCATCCGCGAGGCGAAGCGCGCCTTGATCACGTCCAGCTCCTCTGTGACGAGAATGCGGTATGCGCCTGACGGGATCAGCTTCATCAGCTCTGCTTCCGTGAGTACAAAAATGATGTGCTCACCGTTGACCGCTTCGGTCAGCTTCTTAGAGAACAGGCGCTGCGCCATCGCCTCATTGGCGTGCAGGCGGAGATAATCCTTGCCGGTATAGACCTCCGCATGCAGCTTCTCCTTCAGCGCGTCCGCAAGCGTGCTTTTGCCCGTGCAGCTTTCTCCGAATATTGCAATTACCATACAGCTTCCCCTTATTTCAGCTTTTTCCTGTGCGTGAAAATCACGACGGCGAGCGCCATCAAGCCGACCGCCCACGCGCAGACGATCCAGAGCTTTCCGGGGATATCGGCGTAGCTTCCGTTGATTGCCGCGCGAGCGGCGTCCACCGCGTTGGCAAAGGGTAGGACATAGGCGAACGCACGGAAGCCCGCGCCGAGCAGATCGAGCGAGAACCAGCAGCCGGAGAGCCACGCGGTCAGATTCGTCAGCAGCGCGCCGCACAGACCGCCCACCGCCTTTTCGTTCAGGCAGGCGCCGCAGATCAGACCGATCGCGATATTGACCACCATGACCGGAAGGCAGACGAATATGCACGCGAGGATGTTGGCGCTGAAAGGCAGACCGAGGGCGATCGCCGCGGCGAAGCAGAAGATGAGCTGCGCCACGCCCATGGGAAGCAGCGGCAGCGTATAGCCGAGAATGAAGTTGCCGCCCGTCATGGGTGAGGTGTAGAGCCGCAGCATGAAGGAGCTGCCGCAATCCTTGGAGATCAGCAGGGCTGCGAACAGGGCGATAAAGCTCAGTCCGAACACGCCGATGCCCGGCGAAAGCGTGCGAATTTCAAACACGTTGTCCTGCGCTTCCTTCGGGATATTGCTGTTGATGATGGTCAGCAGGATCAGCAGCGTGATCGGCAGGACGATGCCGAAGCCGACGCTGATCGGGTCGCGCACGATCTCTTTGAGGTTGCGTTTTGCAAAGCAGAGCGTCCGCTTCATGCCGTCTCACCTCCCGCCAGCCGGATAAAGGCTTCCTCGAAGCTGTCCGTGCCCGCCGCGTCCAGAAGCTCGCGCGGCGTGCCCGTGAGGATCAGTTTGCCGTTGTTCATGATGCCGACGCGGTCGCAAAGCGACTCCGCCTCCTCCATATAGTGCGTCGTCAGGATCACCGTGACCTTGCCCTTGAGGGCTTCAATGACCTTCCACAGCTCCCGCCGCGCCAGCACGTCCAGCCCGAGCGTCGGCTCGTCGAGGAAGAGGAGCTGCGGGTCGGAGACCAGCGCCATGGCGATCGACAGTCTGCGCTGCCAGCCGCCGGAGAGGGATTTTGCCTTGATTTTTTCCGCCTTTTGCAGTCCCAGCTCGTCGAGCATTTGCGCTACTCTGCTCCGGTCGCTGCCGTAGATACCCGCGATCAGCTCCAGATTCTCGCGCACGGTCAGATTCGGCGCGACCGCCGTCTCCTGCGGAGAGACCGCAAGGAGCGGTTTGATCGCGGACAGCTCGCTGCCCAGATCATGCCCCAGTACCCGCGCCGAGCCGTCCGTCGGCTTTAACAGCCCGGACAGCATTTTGATCGTCGTGGTCTTGCCCGCGCCGTTGACGCCCAGCAGGGCGAACAGCTCGCCCTCGCGCACGACCAGATCGAGCGCGTCCACCGCCGTCACCGCGCCGAAGCGTTTTGTCAGTTGTTTCGTTTCAATCGCGTTCATGGATTGCCTCCCGTAAACAGTGCGGCATATTGGTTGAACATCTCCCGCGCCTTGGACTGCTCGGGAAGGGCGATTCCCTCCGACCTGTCCGCCAGCAGCAGAAGCGTGTCGCCGGCGCGGATGCCGAGCATCTCGCGCACCTCCGCCGGAATAACGATCTGCCCCTTTGGACCGACCTTGACCGGCGCCATAAATTTCCCCTCCGGGAACACGGTATTCCTCATCAGACCACCCTTTTTGTATTACTTGTATAACTAATTATACCACAAAAATATGAAATGTCAAGGCTACGGCAAGATTTACAGGCCGTTGCCAACGTCATATTTCATGACACACCCATCAACCGTCTCATTCCCCGGCTGACAAGTCAGCCGAGGGAATCTGTCCGTTGCAGGCATGGGCGTGGTGTCGTATTTCGTGGAAAACTCACAAACCGCGTCATTGCGAGATTTGCGGAGCAAACCGTGGCAATCTGTCCGTTGCAGTATGGTATTTGTACGTAATAAAGAGAACCTATCAATTCTGTCATTCCCGCAGCCGCAGGCTGCAAGGGAATCTGTCCGTGGCAGGCATGGCACGTGTATCGTTTTTCTGTAAATCCCCCCCCAGTCGGTACGGACAGATTGCCCGCATAAAGCGGGCAATGACAGAAACAGCGTGGTGCGCGGCGAGTTACGAGAAAGCAATCCACACTGACACGGACAGATTGCCGCGTCGCTTCGCGCAATGACGCAAGGGGGGCGGCGCGGCGGATTCCGCGAAAGCGTCCCACATCAAAGCGCAAAGATTGCCCGAGCGAGTCGGGCAATGACAGGTCTGGGGGAATCCCGTAATACGATATAGGTTACAAATTTTCTACGCACGGATTGCCACGGTTTGCTTTGCAAACCGTGGCAATGACGTAAGGGGGGGCGGCGCGGCGGATTCCGCGAAAGCGTCCCACATCAAAGCGCAAAGATTGCCCGAGCGAGTCGGGCAATGACAGAAATTATGACGCTGCACAACGCATTGTGAAAAAGGCTTGCGTTGCTGCGCGCTAAAATGCCCGCGGGCAACAGGATTCTCACTTCGCGTTCACAATTTCAAGCTCCGGCAGCAGGCGGTCATACTTCTGCATGGTTCCCGCAAACGTGCCGGTGAAGGTGACTACCGCGCTGATCTCCGCCCCGGCGGGCAGGTAAAACGTCGTACTCTTCGGTTCGAACGTGTCGTGCGCAAGCAGTCTGCTTTCCTTCACAAGCCCGCCGCGGACATCCTCGTCAAAAATGCCGTAAATCGAGATCGTCTGCGCCCGATCCGTTGTGTTCTGCAGGCGGAGAAAGCATTTGAAATGCACTTGGTCGCCCTCGACCTCAAAATCGATGAACCACGAGTCCTCCTTCCGCAGAACGACGCCGCATCTGTCCGACGCGCACGCTGAACTTGAAAAGGCGATGCACAAAAGCAGCAGCACGCAGATGGTTCGTTTCAGCATTGTCATCGTCGTTTCCTCCCGGGTATTCGCATTTGGCTATTGCCCGTCCGCTCCGCCGGCAGGCAGTGTGACTTCAATCTCCTCGCCGTTGCGGTACAGCTCGATCTGCACCGTCTCGCCGTCAGCGCAGGCGTCCAGCAGTGCGCGGCATTCATCCGCGCTGGGCGTTTCCCCGCCGACGCGGACGATCACGTCCCCGGGCAGGATGCCCGCGCTGGCAGCCGTGCTGTTCTCGTCTACCTGCCCGACGATCACGCCGTTCGGCAGGCTCCAGTAGCGCTGCTGCGTCTCATCCAGATCGCAGATCGTCATCCCGCAGACTGCGGTCTGCGCCTGACGGCAATCCTCCGGCTGCAGCGTCAGACTTCTGCGCTCGGCCGGCATGGCGCGCTCCGGCCCGGTCTGCCTCTTTTGCAGATACGGGATCACAAACGGAACGGCGCTCACCGCCAGCAGCGCGATCACCAGCCCGATCGCCAGCCCGACATGGGATCGTCCGCTCTTCGGTTGTCTGCCTGTGCCGTAATGGTCCGGCATTCTCGGGTCTTCCGTTCTAATCCCCTCCTTCCTACTTGCTCAAGGGCATGGTAAAGGTGAATTCCGTCTTTCCGTCGCGGCTGGTCACATAGATGTCCTCGCCGTGCGCTAAAACGATGGTCTTGACGATATACAGCCCGAGTCCCGCACCGTCGCGGTCGGTCGAGCGGCTTTTATCCGTCTTGTGAAAGCGGTCGAAGATCAGCGGAAGCTCCTCCGCCGGAATCGTCGGGCCGGTATTGCCGACGGTCACGACCGCGCTGTTTCCGCGCGGTCTGACGCTGACCGAGAGCGTGCCGCCCTCGTTAACAAATTTGACTGCGTTATCCATGAGGTTATACAGCACCTGCGTCACCGCGTCCGGCAGGGCGCGCACGTTCACGCCGAGCTCCGGCATGTCGACGTCCACGTTCAGGCGCTTGCGGTTGATGCGCTGCTCAAAGCTCAGAAGCGCCTGACCCGCCGCCTCGCAGATATCGAAATCGGCGAGCTGATCCTGCGGGATACCCTGATCGCGCAGGCGCGACACGTCGAGCATATTGCGCACCAGACGCGACAGGCGGCGCACCTCGGTGGAGACGAGATTCATGTAATAATCGTGCTTCTCCTCCGGAATTGTGCCGTCGAGCATGCCGTCGAGGTAGCCCGCGATCGTCGTCATCGGCGTTTTCAGCTCATGGCTGACGTTGGCGACAAATTCCTGCCGCACCCGCTCGGAGTTCTGCAGTGCGACGGTCATGTTGTTGAACGCGACCGCCATCTCCTCGATCTCCTCGTTCTGATTGCCCGTCGGAATCTGCACGCTGTAGTCGCCGCGGGCAATCTGCTTCGCCGCCGCCGCCATGTCGCGGATCGGCTTCGTCTCGCGCCGCGTCAGATAGGGCGTGGCGGGGCGTGGCGATGATCGCGGCGAGAAAGACAAGCAGCGCGACCATGGCGAAAATCTGCAGGGTGCGCCCCGTCAGCCGCGTCAGCTCCGCGCGCGGCATGGAAACCAGAATAATGCACAGCGGTCTGCCGTCCTCCAGAAAGACAGGGATCGCAACGGCGAGCCGTTCGTCGCCGTAGAGCTTTGACGCTGCCGCATTCAGGCTCATGCTGCCGTCGTCAAACAGCCGCTTGGCGTCTTCCGTTCCGATGCTGCGTCCCAGATGCTCGCACGCCTGAATATCCGCCGCGCAGATGCGCACCGTGCCCTCCGCGTCGCAGATCAGGATATCGTTTTCCGACGCGCTCGCGGCGACGGCGAGATTGGTGCGGAAGCTCCAGTCGTTCAGATATGCCGCGCTGTACGCCTTGACCAGTCCGCCGACGCTGTCCGCCGTGCTGCGCAGGGAGCTTTCCTCGGTCTGCACGATGTAGCGGGTAAACAGCGCGTGGAAGGACACGCCGAGCAGGATCGTCGCGCCCAGCAGAATACAGAGGATCAGGGTCAGGTGCCGGCGAAACGTGGTTTTCATCTGCCGGCGACCTCGAACTTATAGCCGACCGACCAGACGGTTTTCAGCTCCCACCGGTCGGATACGCCCTCCAGCTTCTCACGCAGCCGCTTCACATGCACGTCCACGGTGCGGGTGTCGCCGAAATAGTCGAAGCCCCACACCTCGTCCAGAAGCTGATTTCTCGTATAGACGCGGTTCGGCGTGGAGGCGAGATGATACAGAAGCTCCATTTCCTTCGGCGGGGTCGGAATCTTCCTGCCGTCCACGGTCAGCTCGAAGGCGTCCATGTCGATCACAAGCTTGTCGAAGACCAGCTTGCGCGACGCCTTCTCCGGCTCGATCCCGCTGCGGCGCAGCACCGCCTCGATCCGCGCCAGCACCTCTTTCATCTCAAAGGGCTTGGTGATGTAGTCGTCCGCGCCGGTTTTGAGTCCCTGCACCTTGTCCTCCGTCTCGCTCTTGGCGGTCAGCATGATGATCGGCGTCTTGGACTCCGCGCGGATCGTGCGGCAGACCCCCCAGCCGTCCATGCCGGGGAGCATGACGTCCAGCAGCACCAGCGCAGGCTGCACCTCGCGGAACTGCTTCACGCCCTTGAGTCCGTCCGGCGCGATGGAGACCTCATAGCCCTCTTTTTCCAGATATAAGCGCAGAAGATCCGCGATATTGTTATCGTCCTCAACGATCAGAACGGTTTTTGCCATGGTCTTCCCTCCTGTTTTTCTCTTTTGATGTTCTCTCTGTTGGTTTTCTTTCGCTGTTTACAGTCAGTTCTTCCTACATTATAACCGCAAATTTCCGTTTTGGGTGAACAATTTGTAAAAATGCGATATTCTGTTGGTTCCTGCCGCTGCACAATCGTTCCATTTCATTGCGCCGCCTACCCACCGCGTTATTGCACGGTCGTGCAGCCTACCTGCCGCGTCATTGCGAGCCGCGAAGCGGCGTGGCAATCCGTCCGTGGCAGGCTTGGGAACTGTGTCGTTTTCGCGACAACCCCTCCTTCCGTGTCATTCCCCGCAGCCGCAGGCTGCGAGGGAATCTGTCCGTCGCAGGTATGGTATTTGCTTCGTTTTACGGGAAAGTGTCCAACGATGAGAGGCACAGATTGCCACGGTCGCTGACGCGACCTCGCAATGACACGTTGAGACGACCTCGGCGACCTCGCAATGACGCGGTGGGAAAGCGGCGCGGCTCGCAGTGACGCGGTGGGAAGGCGGCGCAATGACACGGGAGGGGCGGTCGTGCGCGGCGGAAAGACTATGCTGCGATTGGAGCTGCCGTTTTGCGGAAACAATTCTTCCCATTTCGCCTTGTATTTCCCTGCAGGTTGTGGTACGATATACTAAAATTATAATGGTAAAGTATAGGCATTCGCAATCGGTGCCTTCGATGCTTTGCAAGGAGAATTGCTATGATCGAATTTCACGACGGAACATACGTAGATGAAGACGGCGGGATCAAGCTCGACCCGACCGTATACAAGGACTGGCAGATCGCCGAGGAGGCGGAAAAGTCGCTTCCGCCGGTGGAGTATTTCCGTGAAAAGCTGGGGCTGCTCCCTGACGAGATCATCCCACACGGCAAGACGCCGAAGCTGGATTTCATCAGGATCATGGATCGCCTCAAGGACCGTCCGAACGGCAAATTCATCGAGGTGACCGCGATCACGCCCACGCCGCTCGGCGAGGGCAAGTCAACGACCTCCCTCGGTCTGATCGAGGGTCTGGGCAAGCTCGGCAAAAACGTCGGCGGCTGTCTGCGGCAGCCCTCCGGCGGTCCGACGATGAACGTCAAGGGCACGGCCGCCGGCGGCGGCAACGCGCTCTTAATGCCGATGACCGAGTTCTCCCTCGGTCTGACCGGCGACATCAACGACATTATGAACGCCCACAACCTCGCCATGGTCGCGCTGAACGCGCGCATGCAGCACGAGCGCAACTATGACGACGCGACGCTCGCCAGGCGCGGGCTCAAGCGCCTCGACGTCGATCCGAAGCGGGTCGAATTCGGCTGGGTCCTGGACTTCTGCGCGCAGGGGCTTCGCAATATCATCATGGGCATCGGCGGCGATAAGGACGGCTATCTCATGGAGTCGAAGTGCGCGATCGCCGTCTCCTCGGAGCTGATGGCAATCTTAGCGGTCGCGCGCGACCTAAAGGATCTGCGCGAGCGGATCGGCAAAATCGTCGTCGCCTACGACCGCAAGGGCAATCCCGTGACCACCGAGGATCTGGAGGTCGCGGGCGCGATGACCGCGTGGATGCGCAACACGATCAACCCCACGATGTGCTACACCGTCGAGCATCAGCCCGTGCTGGTGCACGCCGGACCCTTTGCCAACATCGCCATCGGGCAGTCGTCCGTCATCGGCGACCGTCTGGCGCTCAAGCTCTTTGACTATCACGTGACCGAGTCCGGCTTTGCCGCCGACATCGGCTTTGAAAAATTCTGGAACGTCAAATGCCGCCTGTCCGGCTTGACCCCGAATGTCTCCGTCCTCGTGGCGACCGTCCGCGCCCTCAAAATGCACGGCGGCGGTCCTGCGGTCGTGCCCGGTCGTCCGCTGGCGGAGGAATACACGAAGGAGAATCTCGAACTGCTCGAAAAGGGCTGCGAAAACCTCTTCCACCACGTCAATACGATCAAAAAATCCGGCGTCGTGCCGGTCGTCTGCATCAATCAGTTCCACACCGACACCGAGGCGGAGATCGCCCTCGTGCGAAAGCTCTGCGCCGAACGGGGCGTGCGCTGCGCGCTGTCGAACCACTGGCGCTACGGCGGAGAGGGCGCGCTGGAGCTGGCGCAGGCCGTCGCGGACGCCTGCGAGGAAGAACATGAGCTGAAATTCCTGTACCCTCTGGAGCTGCCGCTGCGTGAGCGTGTGGGAAAAATCGCGACCGAGGTTTACGGCGCGGACGGCGTGGATTGGGCGCCGCTTGCGCTGGAAAAGGCGAAGCGGTTTGAAGCCGATCCCAAATACGCCGACTACTGCACCATGATGGTCAAAACACACCTGTCTCTGAGCCACGAGCCGAGCTGGAAGGGCGTGCCGAAGGGCTGGCGGCTGCCGATCCGCGACATTCTTGAGTACGGCGGCGCGAAATTCCTCTGCCCGATGGCGGGTACGATTTCCATGATGCCCGGCACCGGCTCCGACCCCGCCTACCGCCGCATCGACGTCGACGTCGAGACCGGCAAGGTCTCGGGTCTGTTCTGAGAGGAGAATGGCTATGGATATGACGACTGCTTCGTGCAGGGACTTTGTTTCCGCCCTTGCCTCCTCCGCGCCCACGCCGGGCGGCGGCGGCGCTGCCGCGCTGGTCGGCGCGATCGGCACGGCGCTCGGCAATATGGTCGGCGCGCTGACGGTCGGCAAGAAGAATTACGCCGCCGCCGAAGAAGAGCTGCGCGCGCTGACGGCGAAATGCGACGCATTGGTTTGAAAATTTGTTTTCAAATCATCATTTGGGTTCTTTCCCAAATGCTGTTTGTGTTTCGGATATTCTAAAAAAGCACAATTACCAAAATATGTTTCAGATTGGAAGAAGCGTCCGTCGCCGCCTGTCAGACGCCGCTGCGCATCATGGCGCTGTGCTGCGAGGCGCTGGACGCTGCCGCAGTTTTCGCCGAAAAAGGCTCGAAGCTGGCGATTTCCGACGCAGGCTGCGCCGCGGTGACGCTCAAGGCCGCGCTGCAAGGCGCCTCGCTCAACGTATTCATCAACACCAAGGGGCTGAAAGACCGCGCCTGCGCGGACGCGCTCAACCGGAAATGCCTGGCGATGCTGGAAACCTACGGCGCGCTGGCGGACAGGCTTTTCGCGCAGATCAAAGACGGCTTGTAAGGAGAGACGCTTATGGCAAAGATACTATTCGGCAAAGAAGCGGCGGACGCGCTGACTGCCCGTCTTTCCGACCGCGCCGCCGCACTGAAAGCGCAGGGCGTCACGCCGACGCTCGCGCTGATTCGCATTGGCGAAGACCCCTCCGATCTGAGCTATGAAGCCGGTATTCGCAGGCGCGCGGATGCCGTCGGCGCAGCGGTCAGAGGCGTCTTCCTTCCGAAAACGGTCGAAAAAGAGGCGGTTTTGTGCGCGATCGACGTGCTGAACGCCGACGCTTCCGTCCACGGCGTGCTGCTGTTCCGCCCCGTGCCGAAGCACCTCAAGCCGGACGAGGACGAGATCACCTCCCGCCTCGACCCCAGAAAAGACGTGGAC
>CAJOMA010000099.1 GCA_905235655.1 uncultured Oscillospiraceae bacterium
CTCTCGCGCGGCTACCGCCGCATGAACGGCGGACGCTTCACGCCGCTGCTGCGCCGCATGGCGGCGGAGGAGCAGGGACATTACCGCCGGCTTGCCGCGCTGTATTTCCGGCTCTACGGCAGACGGCCGGAGGTGCTGAGCGGCGCCGCGCCGGGCAGACGTTCCCTTGCCGCAGACCTGCGCGACGCCTATGGCGCAGAGCAGAGCGCCGTGCGGCAGTGGCGTGAAGCGGCGCAACGCTACCCTGCGTACAGAGAGCTCTTCGAGCAATTCGCCCGCGACGACCGGCGGCATGCCGACCAAATCGCGCGAATCATGGCAAATCTGTGAAATTGGGGCTTGTAGCGGCGATTTTGATTTGCTATACTAAAGAAAAACGGTAAGGGGAGAACGTCATGAAGCGAAGGATATGCGCGCTGCTGCTGACGGCCGCGCTGCTGCTGTCCGTCCTGCCCGCGCAGGCGGCGGCAGTCACCGGAACGGCGCTGACCGAGCCGCCTGTGGAGGGCGATACGGTCGTCATCTACAACATTTCGTATCAGATGGCGATGGTGCACACCGATTCCGAAAACGGATATTCCATCCCGTCCGGCTCAGCGGCGGGCGGCGCGCTCTGCAACGGCGCGCTGATCTTCACGGTGCATACCGACGGCGCGTACTACACCTTTGAAAATCGCGGACGCTATCTGTGCACAAGGGAAAACGAAGACCTCTTCTTCAACACCGCGCAGACGGCGTACACGAAGTGGACGCTGACGCGGCAGGGCAGCGGCTGGCTGATCGAGAACGCCGCCGCGATCTACAGCGGCACGGGCAAGCATGTATGTCTGGAATACTACGCGCCGTCCTTTACCGGCTGGACGTACAACGGCGGCAGCACGGCGATGTATTCCATGGGCTTCTACCGCGTGGCAGACCCGCAGAACATCGGCTTTGTCGTCAGTCCGACGGCGGACATTTTCGCGCCGGACGCCTTTATCGGCACGGATTATTCCTTCACGGTGCAGCTTCAGGACTACACGAAGATCACGTCGCTGTCTGCGACCTACGCCTTTGACGGCGGGGCGGCAAAGCAGGCTTCCTGCGCGTCGCACTACGGCACGGCGTACGTCTTTACGATCCCCGCCGCGGAGCTTTCGGGGCACGGAAGCATTTCGCTCTACGCGCAGGCGGTCAACGAGAGCGGCGTTTCCTACAGCGTAAGCAAGACGGTGATCGTGCGCGACGAGCCGCTGATCGGACGAACGCTGCCTGTCTACAGCACGGCGGCGGATACGCAGAGCCGTCCGGAAATCTCCGCAGAGCTGATCAACTGCGGCAGCAATCCGTCCCTGCAAATGACGCTGGACGGCGCGGCGGCAGCCGCAGTCCTGCGCGGCGGGTGGGCGGCCTTTACGCCGGCTTACGCATTGAGCGACGGCGTGCATACCGTTTCCCTGCGCGTGACGCGCGCGGACGGGAAAACGGTCGAAAAAGCATGGGAATTCTGCGTCGGCGAGCGACCGGTCAAGGCGTATTTCGGGCAGCTCCATTCCCACACGGAGTATTCCGACGGCGCGGGCTCGCTGGCGGAGGCGTACCAGTACGCGATGAACGCGAAGGACGTCGATTATCTGATCGTGACCGACCATTCGAACTATTTTGACCGCTCCTCCACGGCGACGGTCTCCAGCTATTACAACCTCTCCTCTCTGGAGAAATCCGGCGCGCTGACCAAATGGGAGGAGGCGCGGGCAACGGCGGCGGAGTACAACGCCAAAAGCGCGGACTTCATCGCCGCCTACGGCTATGAGATGACGTGGTCGTCCGGCCCGGGGCATACGAACACCTTCAACACCTACGGCGTCGTCTCCCGTAACAACCGGCAGCTCAACGACAAGCTCGGCTACGCCGGCATGCACCTGTATAACGATTTGATGGTCAACGCAGACCGCGGACTGGACGAGAACGGCAATCCCGTATCGCACACGAAATATATCGAAAATGCGCCGGTCGTTTCGCAGCTCAACCATCCGGGCGTGACCTTCGGCACCTTCGACGAATACGCGGGCTATAACGAAGCGCGCGACGAGATTATCTGTCTGATTGAGGTCGGCAACGGCAGCGGCTCGGTGCTCAACAGCGGCTACTGGCGCAGCTACAGCGAATACGACAAGTGCCTTGCGATGGGCTGGCATGTCGCGCCGACCAACAATCAGGACAACCACGGCCGTCGCTGGGGCGACTCCAACACCCACCGCTCGGTCATTCTGACGAACGACTTTACCGAGGCGGGACTCTACCGCGCAATGTCGCAGCGCCGCGTCTACGCCACGGAGGATCAGAATCTGACGATCTATTACTATCTGAACGGCGCGCTGATGGGCGACATCATTCAGACGAACGATGCGAAAGTTCATATCACTGCAGATATCAGCGATCCGAACGGCGAGCGCATCTCGACCGTTTCCGTCATCGGAGAAAACGGGCTGACGCTGCAGACCTACACTGTGACCGGCTCGAGCTGCGCGCTGGACGTGACGATCGACAATACGCAGCGGTATTACTATCTGAAGGTCGTGGAGGCGGACGGCGATATCGCCGTGACCGCGCCGGTCTGGGTAGAGCCGGAGCAGAGCGGCTGCCGTCATGAATGGGACGGCGGTGTTTTCACAAAGCGGCCGAACTGCACGGAGGGCGGCGAATGCGTCTATACCTGCCTGCTCTGCGGCGAGACGATGACGGAACGTGTTCCGCCTGCGGGACATCAGGAGGTCGTCCTGCAGGGCAAACCTGCCACCTGCACGGAAAGCGGTCTGACCGAAAGCAGCTACTGCGCGATCTGCGGCGCCGATCTGCAGGAGCAGACGGTGATTCCGGCTTTGGGACATCTGACGGTGACCGATCCTCCCGTCGCGCCGACCTGCACGGACAGCGGCAAAACCGAGGGCTCCCACTGCGGCCGCTGCGGACTGGTCTTTGTCGCGCAGACGATTCTTCCCGCCGCCGGACATCAGCCGATCCCTGCAGAGGGCAGACCCGCCACCTGCACGGAAAACGGTCTGACGGGCGGCACGCGCTGCGCGATCTGCGGCGCGGCGCTGGAGGGGCAGACGGTGATTCCGGCGACCGGTCACCGCTATCAGGCGCACGAGGTCAAGGCGACCTGCACCGCGCCGGGCTATACGGAGTATACCTGCGCCAACTGCTGCGACAGCTACCGCCAGAGCTTTACCCCGCTGTCGGATCATACGTGGTCTTCCGGCACAGTGACGGTTGCGCCGACGGAGCACAGCGCGGGCAAAATCACCTACACCTGCACGGTCTGTGGCACGCTTCGCACCGAGACGATTCCCGCCCTGCAGCCGGACAAGCCCTGCGACGGCGGCAAAAGCTGCCCGTCTTATGCCTTCCGGGACGTGAAGGCGGGCGACTGGTTCCATGCTGCGGTGGACTTCGCCGTGCAGGAGGGGCTGTTTAACGGCATGAGCGCGGCGACCTTTGAGCCGAACACGCCGATGAGCCGCGCCATGCTTGTTACCGTCCTGTGGCGCTACGAGGGCGAACCGAAGGGCGGCGCGAACACCTTTACCGACGTAAAGAGCGGCGAATGGTACGCCAAGGCGGTTGCGTGGGCGGCGGAAAACGGCATTGTCGGCGGCGTCGGGGACAGCAGGTTCGACCCGAACGGCAAGCTCACGCGCGAGCAGTTGGCGGCGATTCTGTTCCGCTATTCCGATTTCAGGGCATACGACACGGACAAGCGCGACAGCTTCGCGGGCTTCCCGGATAAGAACAGGGTCAGCCTCTGGGCGAAGGACGCGATGGGCTGGGCGGTTGCCGAGGGGCTGATCACCGGCAGCGACGGACGGCTCGAGCCGCAGGGCAGCGCGACGCGCGCGCAGGTCGCGACGATCCTGATGCGCTTCATTCAAAATATCGCCGGTTAACAAAAAACAGCCGCGCAGGGCTTCCCCCTGCGCGGCTCAGCGTGTCGAAAAACCTTTTTCGACACGCTGGCAGGCTGCCAAAAAGTTCGGAAGACAAGCAACTTGCACTCGTCGGCGTATATAGATACGGTAGA
>CAJOMA010000100.1 GCA_905235655.1 uncultured Oscillospiraceae bacterium
GTACTTGCCGCGAACGCTGAAGCAGGCGGAGGGATTCGAGGTCATCACCCGGCGGATCGCCACCGGGGCGGCCTCGCCGACGGCCTTCGGCTGTGCAAGCAGGATCCCGCCAGCCCAGGTCAATGCCGCGATCACCGCTAAAAAGGCAGACAAACACAGCCAGTCGCCCGCGCTGAACGGACGGCTGGCCCGATGCCAGGCGTTTTTCCGTCCGCGCCTGCCCTTCGACTGATTGTGCTTCGCTGACATATTGGCCGTTATCCTCCGAACTCTCCATATAGACATTGTGGGCGCGCCGTTGCCGACGCGCCCAGAAACACCGTGAATATATTATGCCTTGCCGTCGCAACCCAGCACGTCGACCAGCTTGTGCTCCACCATGTTCTTGATGGCGATGCGGGCGGGCTTCAGGTACTGGCGGGGATCGAAGTGATCCGGATGCTCAGCGAAGTGCTGGCGGATGCAGGCGGTCATGGCCAGGCGCAGGTCGGAGTCGATGTTGATCTTGCAGACCGCGCCGCGGGCAGCCTGACGCAGCTGCTCCTCGGGGATGCCGACGGCGTCGGGCATCTTGCCGCCGTTCTCGTTGATGATCTTCACGAATTCCTGCGGCACGGAGGAAGAGCCGTGCAGCACGATCGGGAAGCCGGGCAGGCGCTTGGCGACCTCGTCCAGGATGTCGAAGCGCAGCGGCGGGGGCACCAGGATGCCCTTTTCGTTGCGGGTGCACTGCTCAGCCTTGAACTTGTAGGCGCCGTGAGAGGTGCCGATGGCGATGGCCAGGGAGTCGCAGCCGGTCTCCTCGACGAAGTGCTGCACGTCCTCGGGCTTGGTGTAGGAGGAATCCTCGGCGGAGACGTTGACCTCGTCCTCGACGCCGGCCAGGGTGCCCAGCTCGGCCTCGACGACCACGCCGTGGTCGTGAGCGTACTCGACAACCTGCTTGGTGATCTTGATGTTCTCCTCGATGGGCAGGCCGCTCTTGTCGATCATGACGGAGGTGAAGCCGCCGTCGATGCAGCTCTTGCACAGCTCGAAGCTGTCGCCGTGGTCCAGATGGACGGCGATGGGCAGATCGAAGCCCGCCGTCTGCTCGGCGTCCTGCACCGCCGCCTCGATGAGCTTCATCAGGTAGACGTGCTTGGCATAGCTGCGCGCGCCCTTGGAGACCTGAAGGATCAGCGGCGCCTTGAGGTCGATGGCGGCCTCGGTGATGCCCTGGATGATCTCCATGTTGTTCACGTTGAACGCGCCGATGGCGTAGCCGCCGTTGTAGGCCTTCTTGAACATTTCGGTTGTCGTTACGATAGCCATGATATATTCTCCTTTGCAAAAATAGTATTTCCTCGGAATATTTGGAACGATTGGAATGATTGCCCAAATATTCTATCACGAATTCATGCAAATGCAAGTAAAAACTTGACAATTCAAGGGCCTTCGCGGTAAAATTTTTCTCATCTTACGGCAGTTGCCGCGACGCGAAGGAGGCGGGGCGATTTGAATGCAAAGCGCAGCTTTTCGCGCCTCGGCTTCGGCGTGTTCTTCATTCTGTTCTTCGGCTCGGTGCTGCAGACGGTATTCGCCATATGGCTGAGCGCGCAGCTGCTGCGCGCGGGAAAGACGCTCTACGCATGGGAGATCTGGCTGCTGTCCTTTCTCCCGTTTTACTGCGTGGCGGTGCCTGTAGGCGTCCTGATCCTGCGGAGCGCGCCGGCGCAGAGAGCGCCGCAAAGCGCGCCGGGGCTCGGCCGGACTTGGACGCTGCTGCCCGTCTGCATCCTCCTGCTGTACGCGGGGGATTTCCTCGGGAGAGGGCTTGTCTCTCTGCTCGGCACAAGCACCGCCGGCGCGCAGACCGGTCTCGGCCTGAACGGGCCGATGCTGCCGGCCCGGCTCCTCATTCAGGTCATTGTCGCCCCGCTTGCGGAGGAGCTGGTGTTTCGCCGCCTGCTGATCGACCGGATGCGCATTTACGGGGAGAAAACGGCGGTCGTTGTTTCGGCGCTGATGTTTGCTTTGTATCACTGCAACCTTTCGCAGCTATTTTATGCCGCGGCGCTGGGCCTGGTGTTCGGATATCTTTATCTGCGGACTTCGCGGCTGCGCTATGGCGCGGCGCTGCATATGTGTCTCAATTTTATCGGCAGCATCGCCGTGCCGTTCCTGTGGGAGCGGTCCGGCCTTGCCGGACAGGGCCTTCGGGCTCTGCTCGCCGGCGGGGTCCGGCAGGCGATGGGCTCGCCGTGGGGCGTCGCCTGGCTCGGCTGTGCCGCCGCGCTGGCGGCGCTGTCGCTGCTCGGCGCCGCGCTGCTGATTCCTGCCATGCGAAGGGTCGAGTTTTTCGAGACGGAGCTTGAGCTTCCGAAGGGCACGCGCTTGCGCACGGTCCTATGCAACTTCGGCATGCTGCTCTTTGTGCTGGCGTGCCTTTGGATGACGGCGGCAAATCTGCTCTATACAAAATGAACGGCGTCAACAATAACAACGTTTCCCGTGAAGGGAAACGTTGTTATTGTTATTATGTAAACTTAAATATCGACCGCCGTGCTGCCGCTGAGATTCTCCTTCGTGTGCAGCAGCAGCGTGTCGCCCGCCTTGAGCCGCGTTGAGCCCTTGGGGATGATGACGCTGTTTCCGCGCTTGACCATGACGAGAAGCGTCTGTCGAGAAATGTCAAGGTCGCGCACCAGCTGCCCGTTCCACGGGCTCTTTTCCAACAGCACGATCTCTTTGAGGTCGATTTTTGTGCGGTCACGCAGCGGCTCCGCACCGAGCACAATGGTGTCGCCGTCCATAAATTCCTTGTCACCCCGGGGGATCAGCACGTCGCCGTCGCGGTGGATGGCGGTCAGAATAACGCCGTGGGGGAGATGCAGGTCGTGTACCGATTGCCCGACCCAGGAATCGTTGGAGCCGAGGCGGAACTTGATGAAGTGGATGTCCTGCTCCTTGGCGACGGTGGCGTTGGCCTGGATGCGGTTATACTGCTCGACGAATCCGGCGCTGATAATACCGGTTGGAATAGCGACCATGAGAACGCCGAGGAAGGTGATGATGGTGGCGAGGATGCGCCCCAGCGTGGTGATGGGGTAGATATCGCCGTAGCCGACGGTGAGCAGCGTCGAAACCGACCACCAGATACCGGAGAAGGCGTTTTCGAACACGTCCGGCTGCGCGTCGTGCTCCACGCTGTACATGCAGAGGCTGGAGCCGAGCATCAGCACCAGGATGATGAACACCGACGAGAGCAGCTGCTGCTTCTTGCCGACAATGACCTCCGCGATGGCGTGGAGCGAATCGTAGTAAGCCGTGATGCGGAACAGGCGGAAGATGCGCACGACCCGGAACATGCGGAACGCCACGGCGCCCGCGGGGAAGAAGATCGGCAGATAGTAGGGCAGAAAGCTCAGCAGGTCGATGATGCCGGTGAAGGAGAACATGTATTTGGAGACGGACTTCCACTCCGGCTCCAGCCGATAGACGTACTTCGCCGTAATCAGCCGCAGCACATAATCGGCGGCGAAGCAGGCGACGGTGGCGGCTTCGACCGCGTCGAACAGCGCTCCGTAGGCAGCGTCCAGACTGTCGAACGTGCTGAGGATGGATACGGTGAGGTTGACGATGATGATGGCGGTGATCAGAAAGTCATAGCCGCGGCTCAGCCGATCGGAGGACGAGCCGATCTCGATGACGCGGGCAAGCTTTTCCCGGTACCAATCCAGTTTTGTGTGCTGTTTACTCATATGGCTACTATACCCTATGTCGCGGCAGGTTGCAAACTTTTTTTGACAGAGCCTTGAAAACCTATTGAAGTCATAGTAGAATGATTTCGAGGTGAAGGAACCATGATGATCTCAACGCGCGGCCGCTATGCGCTGCGGATGATGCTCGATCTTGCGGAGCATCAGGGCGACGGCTATGTTTCGCTCAAGGACGTTGCAAAAAGGCAGGAAATATCCAAAAAATATCTGGAGCAGATCATCCCGATCCTGAACCGGGCGGAGCTGCTG
>CAJOMA010000101.1 GCA_905235655.1 uncultured Oscillospiraceae bacterium
GCTGCGGGAAGACCAGACGGATGATTCTGCCGTCGTTCTGCGGGTTGATGCCCAGATCGGAGATCTGGATCGCCTTCTCAATCGACTTGAGCAGGCTGCCGTCCCACGGCTGAATGACCAGCGTTCTGGCGTCCGGGGAGGAAATCGTGCCGACCTGTCCGATCGGGGTATCGACCCCGTAGTATTCGACCGTGATACGGTCGAGGACTCGCGCGTTCGCTCTGCCGGCGCGGATGGCGCCGAAGTCATCCTGCAGAATCTCGAGCGTCTTGTCCATTTTGCGGTTGAATTCCTTAAAATCTACTGCTGCCATATTATTGTTCCTCCTTCACAAGTGTGCCGATTTTTTCGCCCATCACAACGCGCAGGATGTTTTCCGGATCCTTGAGTGCGAACAGGATGATGGGAATGTGGTTGTCCATGGAAAGGGACGTCGCGGTGCTGTCCATGACCGTCAGGCGTCTTGCCAGAACCTCGTCATAGGTGATCTCGTCAAACTTGACGGCGTTCGGATTCTTGACCGGGTCGTCGGAATAGACGCCGTCGACGTTCTTGGCAAGCAATATGGCGTCGGCGCCTATCTCCGCCGCGCGCAGCACCGCGCCGGTATCGGTCGAGAAGTACGGATTGCCCGTGCCGCAGCCGAAGATCACAACTCTGCCCTTTTCCAAGTGGCGGATGGCTTTACTGCGGATATAGGGCTCCGCGATGCGGGACATCTCGATCGCCGTCTGCACGCGCACCGGCACGTCCCGCTGCTCCAGGCAGTCCGCCAGCGCGAGACAGTTGATGACCGTCGCCAGCATACCCATGTGGTCTGCGCGGGTGCGCTCCATGCGGTCGCCGCCGTCCTTCAGGCCGCGCCAGAAGTTTCCGCCGCCGACGACGATGCCGACCTGCACGCCCTCCGCGACGCAGCGTTTGATGACGTCGCACACGCTGCCCATCACGTCAAAATCAAGACCTCTGTGGGCGTCGCCAGCCAGCGCCTCTCCGCTGATCTTCAGCAGGACGCGGCGATATTTCGGCTCGCTCATGGGAAACCACTCCTTTGTACGGATTTATCTCCACCTATTCTATAATAATTCGCGCGAATTGGCAACCATAATTTCTGTTTTATAAAATGTTTTCCGTCTTCGTGGAAAATTTCGGCAAAATATACGGAACGACCGTTGCAGATTTGGGAAATCTGTTATATAATATCAGCAATCTTTTCCGAGAGGATGGACATTATGGAAGAAGAACGCAAAGCTCCCGAAGTAAAGAATTTTATTGAGGTGTTTGTTGAGGAGGATATCGGTCCGGGCGGTCAGTACGAGGGCATGCAGGTGCACACCCGCTTCCCGCCGGAGCCGAACGGATATCTGCACATCGGTCACTGCAAGGCGCTGTGCATCGACTTCGGCACCGCGGAGAAGTTCGGCGGCATCACGAACCTGCGCATGGACGACACGAATCCCGCCAAGGAAGACACCGAATATGTCGAGGCGATCCAGGACGACATTCACTGGCTCGGCTTTGACTGGGGCGACCGTTTCTACTACGGCTCGGACTATTTTGAAAAAGACTACGAATATGCCGTTGAGCTGATCAAAAAGGGGCTCGCCTACGTCTGCGACCTCACGCCCGAGCAGTTCCGCGAATACCGCGGCGACATCGGAAAGCCCGCGGTTTCCCCCTACCGCGACCGCTCCGTCGAGGAAAACCTCGGGCTGTTTGAGCGGATGAAGAACGGCGAATTTGCCGAGGGCACGCGCACGCTGCGCGCCAAGATCGACCTTGCCAGCGGCAACTTCAACATGCGCGACCCGGTCATCTACCGCATCCGCAAGTTCACGCACCACCGGCAGGGCGACAAATGGTGCATCTATCCGATGTACGACTTCGCCCACCCCATTCAGGACGCGCTGGAGGGCATCACCCATTCGCTCTGCTCTCTGGAATTTGAGGCGCACCGTCCGCTGTACGACTGGGTGGTCAACAATGTCTCCATCCCTTACCACAAGCCGCGCCAGATCGAGTTCGCCCGTCTCGGCATCGACCACACCGTTATGTCCAAGCGCAAGCTCCGCCTGCTGGTGGAGACCGGACGCGTTTCCGGCTGGGACGATCCGCGCATGCCGACCCTGTGCGGTCTGCGCCGCCGCGGCTATACGCCGCACGCCATCCGCGATTTCTGTGAGCGCATCGGCGTTGCGAAGGCAGCCAGCACGGTCGAATACGCGCTTTTGGAACACTGCCTGCGCGAAGATTTGAATGAGAACGCCGAGCGCACCATGGCGGTGCTGCGACCCGTGAAACTGGTCATCACGAACTATCCCGAAGGGCAGACCGAGACCTTTGAAGTCGAGAACAATCCCGTCCATCCCGAACAGGGCACGCACACGATCACGTTCAGCCGCGAGCTTTGGATCGAGGAGGACGACTTCCTCGAGGAACCGATTCCCAAGTACAAGCGCATGTACCCGGGCAACGAGGTGCGTCTGAAGGGCGCCTACCTTGTCACCGCAACTGGCTGCAAAAAGGATGAAACCGGCAGGATCGTCACGGTCTACGCCGAGTACGATCCCGAAAGCCGCGGCGGCAATCCCGCCGACGGCAGGAAGGTCAAGGGTGCGACGATCCATTGGGTCGACGCCGCGACCGCTGCGGACGCGGAAGTCCGTCTGTATGAAAACCTGTTCTCCGATCCGCAGCCGGACGGCGCAGATAAGGACTTCTTAGAGTGCATGAATCCAAACTCTTTGACCGTGCTGCAGGGCTGCAAGATCGAAGCGGCGCTGCTTGACGAAATCAAAAAGTTTGAAGCGGAAGGCGAAGCGCGCTTAAAGAAGACTGCGCCGTGCTACCAGTTCATGCGCGTCGGCTATTTCTGCATGGACAACAAGGACTGCCATGCGGAGCATCCGGTCTTCAACCGCAGCGTCCTTTTGAAGGACAGCTTTAAGCCGTAAACAATCATAAAACAGTGCGCCTGAAATCGCTGATTTCAGGCGCACTGTTCGTTTGTTTTTACAGCGTAGCAGCCAAGACCGCCTTGATCGTGTGCATGCGGTTTTCCGCCTCGTCGAAGACGATGGACTGCTTGCTCTCGAAGACCTCGTCCGTGACCTCCAGCGCGTCTAAGTGGAAGCGTTCGCCGATCTCGCGGCCGATGCCGGTGTTGAGGTCGTGGAAGGCGGGCAGGCAGTGCATGAACACCGCGTTCTCGCCGGCGTTCGCCATCAGCTTCGCGTTGACCTGATACGGCAGCATCTTGGCAAGACGCTCCTCCCACGCGGACATCGGCTCGCCCATGGAGACCCAGACGTCCGTGTAGATCACGTCCGCGCCGGCGGTCGCCTTCATCGGGTCAGTCTCAAAGGCGAGGGTCGCGCCGGTCTGCGCGGCGATCTTCTTGCAGCGGTCGATCAGCTCAGCGTTCGGGAAATAGCCTTCTGGACCGCAGGCGACGAAGTGCAGGCCGAGCTTGGCGCATCCGATCATCAGAGAGTTTGCCATATTATAGCGGCAGTCTCCCATAAAGACGAGCTTTCTGCCCTTGAGAGAGCCGAAATGCTCGCGGATCGTCAGCATATCCGCCAGAATCTGCGTCGGGTGATACTCGTTCGTCAGTCCGTTCCAGACGGGAACGCCTGCGTGCTTTGCCAGCTCCTCGACAATGCTCTGCCCGAAGCCGCGGTACTCGATGCCGTCATAGAGTCTGCCGAGGACGCGGGCGGTGTCGGCGATGGATTCTTTCTTGCCGATCTGAGAGCCGGTCGGGTCGAGGTAGGTCACGTGCATGCCCAGATCGTGCGCGGCGACCTCAAAAGAGCAGCGCGTGCGGGTCGAGGTCTTCTCAAAGATCAGGGCAATATTCTTGCCCTTATAGTCATCGTGAAAGATTCCCGCTTTTTTCTTCGCCTTGAGTTCTGCGGCGAGGTCCAAAAGTCCGGTGATCTCCTCGGGCGTAAAGTCCAGCAGGGTCAGGAAGTTTTTGCCTTTTAAGTTCATAGTGTTTCTCCTTTATTCCGCGGCGCAGTCTTTCAGAATCTGCACCGCTTTTTCTAACAAATCCATCGGGATATTGAGGGCGGGCAGCAGGCGGATCTTCTGCTTTGCCGTCGTCACGAGCACGCCCCTGGCGAGCGCACGCTCCGCAAACTCGCGCGCAGGCTTTTCCGTCTCAAAGCCGAGCATCAGCCCCATGCCGCTGACGTTTTTGATCCCCTTCGCGCCGCGCAGCTCGCGCACGATATAATCCGAGCGTTCCCGCACACCGCGCAGCAGGTCTTCGTCAACGCGGCTGAGAATGCTGACCGCGCCGGCACAGCAGGTTGGATTGCCGCCGAAGGTGGAGCCGTGCGAGCCGGGCTGTAAAACGTCCGCGACACGCTTGCCGAGAATCGCCGCGCCGAGCGGCAGACCGCCGCCCAGTCCCTTCGCCGTGGTCACGACGTCGGGCTGCAGACCGTATTCCATGTAGCCGTACAGCCGCCCGCTGCGGCCGTTGCCGAGCTGGACTTCATCGGCAAGGAGCAGGAGGTCATATTTCTCCGCGACCTTGCGCATGGCGTCCGCCCACGCCTGACCGATCGGCATGACGCCGCCCTCGCCCTGTACGCATTCAAACAGAATCGCGGCGCACGGATGCTCCCGCGCCAGCGCTTCCAGACCGGCTTCATCGCCGACCTCGGCATAGAGAAAGCCCTCCGGCAGGGGCTGATAGTCCTTGTGGAAGGACTCCTGCCCCGTCGCCGCCAGCGTCGCCAGCGTGCGCCCGTGGAAGCTTCTTTGCAGCGTGATGATATTGCAGTATGACGCGCCCTTGCGCTCCGCCGCCCATTTGCGCGCGACCTTGATCGCGCATTCGTTTGCCTCCGCCCCGGAATTGGCGAAAAAGACCCGCTCCATGCCCGTCCGCTCGCAGAGCATCTGCGCGAGCTGCGCCACCGGCGCTGCGTAGTACAGGTTGGAGCAGTGCTGGAATTTGTCCAATTGCCGCGTGACGGCGGTCTTCCACGCCTCGTCGCCGAGACCGAAAATATTGACCGCGATCCCGCTGCCCATATCAATATAATCTCTGCCGTCGCCGCCGCGCATAAGCGAGCCTTTCCCGCTCACGATTTCAAGCGGAAAGCGGTTGTAGGTATGCGCCACGTAGCGGCGGTCGCGTTCGAATATGTCCATAGCAGCCTCCATTCAGTCACCGCTATTATACAAAGAATGCGCGTGCGGGTCAAGCCCGAAAACGCGCAGCGAGCGTGCCAAAGCCCTTTGGCACGCTCGCTGTGCGGATTTTCAAACTTAATATCAGTTTGAAAATCCAGTTGATTGAACGTGAAAGACAACCCTGACGGTTTTCTTTCACACTTTCTTTCCCTCCGATAAGCCAGCTCTCTGCGAGTTAACGACAGTCTGATGCCACTATGGCTCGCTCTTTTTGACAAAAATGATATGTCCCGCCGCGTCGACCGTCATCAGAAGCACCTGCTCCACGCCACACCTGCGAAAGGCGAGCTGCTCTCTGACCCAGTCCTCACCGTGCTTCGTCAGCGGCAGGTTGTCACGCAGGAGCTTGCCGTCAGAAATCAGCGTGATCGGCAGTTCGGTATCATTGACCTTCTGCCCCGCGTCCTTCGCCGAAGCAGGCTGATCTTTTCCGTAGAGCATGGTACTGAGTTGTCCGTTCGTTTCGAGGATCGCAAACTTGACCGTCGTGGGATCAAAAATCCCGTTTTCTCTTAAATGCATCGTCAGCTCGTCAAGGTTGACCCGCGTTCTGCGCAGGTTCTTTTCGTCGATTCTCCCGTTGTCGATCAGAATGACCGGCTTGCCGCAGAAGAGCCTGCGGACAAAAATGCTTTGAAACGTCAGACGCGACAGCAGCAGCTCCCCACCGAAAACGAGGGCGATCGGCACAACGCCGTACCAAATCGGCATATCCGGATTTTCGATCGTGATGGAGGCGAGGTTGGCAAGCAGCATCGTCACCACGATCTCCGTCGGCTCCATCTCGCCGATCTGCCGCTTGCCGAGCAGACGAACAACAAGCAGCAGGAGCAAATAGAATAGCAATGTGCGGACGATACTTTGAAGCATGACAACCCCTCCGCGCGTAGCTTTCCCAATAAAGGCAAAACAATGCAATCATAGAAAATGATAAATCCGTCGTTAATTTGTATAAATTTCCTTCAAGTTTACAAGTCGTCATTGGTTACGCCTATGAATTTTTACGAAACGCTTGCAATTCGCGGCGATCGGCTGTAAACTTTTGTAAAATTCTGTTGTGGAGGAATCTCTTATGAAGCTTTCCGATTCCTTTGGTGAAAACGTATTCAGCAAGGCGGTCATGCAGGCGCGTCTGCCGCGCGAGGTCTATGACGAGGTCTGCTCCGTGATGGAGCACGGCGGTCAGATTTCCATGGCGTCCGCCGACATCGTCGCCAAGGCAATGATGGAATGGGCGGTCGAAAAGGGCGCGACCCATTATACGCACTGGTTCATGCCGCTGACCGGCGTCACAGCGGAGAAGCACGACTCCTTCCTCTCCAAACCGGACGAACAGGGCAAGGTGATTCTGAAGCTCACCGGCAGGCAGCTCATCATGGGCGAGCCGGACGCCTCCTCCTTCCCCACAGGCGGTCTGCGCGCCACGCACTATGCCCGCGGCTATACCGCGTGGGATATCACCTCCCCCGCCTTCGTCAAGGAGATGTCCTGCGGCACGATTCTCTGCATTCCGACAGTCTTTCTCTCCTACACCGGCGAGGCGCTGGACAACAAAACCCCGCTGCTGCGCTCCATGGAGGCGCTTTCTCAGCAGGCGATCCGCATTGTCCGTCTGTTCGGCGACCGGAAGGCGAAAAAGGTCATCCCCTCCGTCGGCGCGGAGCAGGAATACTTCATCGTTGACCGCGAAAAGTACCTCATGCGCCGCGACCTGATCTACACCGGCAGGACACTCTTCGGCGCGCCTGCGCCCAAGGGGCAGGAGCTGGAGGATCAGTATTTCGGCGTGATCCGCGAGCGCGTCGGCGAATTCATGGCGGATCTGAACGTGG
>CAJOMA010000102.1 GCA_905235655.1 uncultured Oscillospiraceae bacterium
GCCATGCCGTGGTCACGGGCGTTAAAAGTCTGCACGGCGCAAGCGTGGAGGCGACGGATTTACGCGGCGGCGCGGCGATGGTGATCGCGGCGCTGAGCGCGGAGGGAGAAAGCAGAATCACAAGGACAGAACACATGGAGCGGGGCTATGCTTCGTTCGCCCAAACGCTGCGATCCTGCGGGGCGCAGATCGAGAGCACATAAGGAACAGAGCTATGGAACAAGAGAACAGAAGAAAACAGAATCGCCGTCCTGCGGCAAACGGCAAAAAGAAGCGCACTTCGCCCGCCGCCCGCATTGCGAATCAGCGGCGCAGACAGCGCGCTGCGGAGGAGGCGCAGCAGGTGCAGCAGGCGCAGGAGCAAAAGCGACGCAGGAAGGCCAAGGCCGCCAAGGAAGCAAGGCGCAGACGCGAGGCGCGGAAGGAACGCTCGTCCCGCGCCGCCGCTGAGGCGCAGCGCAGACGCGACGAGCGCAAGGAACGCACCCGTCTGGACGGAATGCGCAACAAGCAGAAGCGGCAGGCAAAGCACAGCGCCCGTCACCGTATCAGTCCGGAAACCTGGAAGCGGCTCATTATCATGGGCGGGATCGCCGTTGCGCTCGTGCTTAGCATGATTATCTTCTTCCGCGTCCGCAACATCGAGGTGCGCGGCAACCTCTATTACTCCGCTGAGGAAATCATCGAAGCAGCGGGAATCGCGAGCGGCGACAACCTTCTGACCCTGTCGCGCGCGGAGATTGCCGGCAGAGTGATCGAAAAAACGGAGTACGTCAAGAACGTGCGCGTGACGCGAAAGCTGCCGGATACCGTGGTGATCACGGTGACGGAGGACGAAACGACGTTCTCCGTTCAGGACGCTGGCGGAAAATACTATCTGATCACGGCCGCCGGCAAGGCGACAAAGCAGGTAGAGGAGATTGACGCGAAGAAGCACATTCTCATCCGTGATCTCGTCATTCAGCCGCCGGTGATCGGCGAGGTAATCCACGTCGCGGAGAATTCGGAGGGCGCGGTCAGTCCGCAGGAGCAGTTGGACGCGCTGACGCTGCTGCTTCACGAGATCGAAGCGTCAAAGCTGGAAAAGGATATTACCGCCGTCAGCGTGCCGTCGGCGTTCAATCTGACCGTGTGGTACGAGGACCGGTTTGAGGTTTGGCTCGGAACGACGGACGATCTGGCGTATAAGCTGGAATATCTGAAGGTCGTCGTGCAGGAGCAGAAGGAGTACGCCACGGCCGTCATCGACCTGACCTTCAGCAGCGGTCAGGAGGCGCATGTGATACCGAAAGAGGAATAATTCCGCAAAAAATGTAAATAATTTTCCGAAAAATGAGAAAATCTATTGACCTAAGCGCAATTTGACTGTAGAATATAAGGGTATAAATCTGAGAGAATTGTCTTTATCCATAATCAGTATACATAGGAGGAGATTTATAATGTCCGAAGTTTACGCAGATAAGGTAGTTAATATTAAAGTCATCGGTGTCGGCGGCGCAGGCAACAATGTTGTCAACCGCATGATCACGAGCAAGATCGGCGGCGTTGAGTTTATCGTCATCAATACCGACCGTCAGGACCTGAACAAGTCCAAGTGCGAGAACAAGCTGCAGATCGGCGAGAAGCTGACCGGCGGCATGGGCGCAGGCTCCAAGCCGGAGATCGGCAAGAAATCCGCCGAGGAGAGCAGAGCCGCGATCTCCAAGATCCTCGAAGGCACCGATATGGTATTCATCACCGCCGGCATGGGCGGCGGCACCGGCACCGGCGCGGCTCCCATCATCGCGGACCTCGCGCATGAGGCAGGCATCCTCACCGTCGGCGTCGTGACCAAGCCCTTCAAGTTTGAGGGCGCCAACCGCATGAAGCAGGCGGAGGCGGGCATTGCCGCTCTGGCGGAAAAGGTCGATTCCCTGATTATCATTCCGAACGACCGCCTAAAGTACGTCACCGATCAGAAGATCACCTTCGCCAATGCGTTCGGCATTGCCGACGACGTTCTGAAGCAGGCTGTCAGCTCCATCTCCGAGCTGGTCGGCTACTCCGATCGCGTCATCATTAACCTTGATTTTGCCGACGTTTCCGCCATCATGAAGAATGCCGGCCGCGCGCACATGGGCGTCGGCACTGCTTCCGGCCGCGAGAAGGCGGAGCAGGCGGCTATGGCAGCCGTCGCAAGCCCGCTGCTCGAGACCTCCATCAACGGCGCAACCGGCGTTCTGATCAACGTGACCGGCTCTGCGGACCTCGGACTGGACGACGTCGAGACTGCCGCCAATATCGTTATGGAAGCCGCAAATCCCGAGGCCAACATCATCTTCGGCGCGACCTTTAATGAGGACTTCGAGGACGAAATGCGCGTGACCGTCATTGCGACCGGCTTTGACGAACGAAAGAAGCCCGAGAGCAAGGGCGTCTTCTCCGCCGCCGGCAGCGCAGCAAGACCTGCTACCGCAGAGACGATCGTTACCGATCCCGCCGCAGGCATCGACGATATCGACGAAATCTTCAAGATTTTCAACAAATAATAGCAAATCATCGGGCTGCCTTTCACGACAGCCCGATATTTTTTGTGTTTTTACTTTACTTTCACGAAAGAAAGTGCTATAATGATGTTGAACATCATCCGGAGGGGATACCATGAACAACCAAAATAAACGGTCTGATCCGAACAGCGAGCTTTATCAAGCGATTTTGACGCTCCGTACCCCGGAAGAACTGCATAAATTCTTCCTCGACCTGTGCACGCAGTCCGAGCTGAGCGCCATCGAGCAGCGCTATGAGGTCGCAAAAATGCGCTACGCCGGTATGATCTATAACGATATTCTCAGCACGACGAACGTCAGCTCCGCAACGGTCAGCCGCGTCAACCGCAGCCTGCTCAACGGCGAGGGCATGTATGAGGTCGTCTTCAACCGCCTGAAGGAGCGCAAATGAGCGCCTATTCGTCGCTTGCCGCTTCCTACGACGGTCTGACAACGGACGTCCCCTACGAAACGATATTGGACTTTCTGGAGGCGATACTGCGGCAGTCGGGCAAACAGCCGGAAACGGCGCTCGATCTTGCCTGCGGTACCGGCTCCATGTCTTTGCTTCTGGCAAAGCGCGGCTACCGGGTGATCGCGTCGGATCTGTCTGAGGAAATGCTGACGGTCGCCGCGCAGAAAGCGGCAGAACTGGAGCGGCCGCCGTTCTTTATCCGCCAGCCGATGCAGCGGCTGCGCCTGCCGGAGCCGGTCGACGCGGTGTTCTGCCTGCTGGACAGTCTGAACTATCTGGACAGGCCGGAGGACTGCCGCAGAACCTTTGAGCGCGTTTATCAATCGCTCACGCCCGGCGGGGTCTTTCTGTTTGACATCAATACGCCCGAGAAGCTTCACGGTCTGGACGGGCAGGTTTTTCTGGACGAGAACGAAGAAAGCTACTGCGTCTGGCGCGTGGAATTCGACGAAGCGGATAATTGCTGCTACTACGGCATTGATCTGTTCCAAAAGGAAGGGGATCGGTGGAAGCGCAGCTTCGAGCAGCACTGCGAATACGCCTACGACCCGCAGAAGCTTGCCGTGTGGCTCAAGGAGGCGGGCTTTCAGCGCGTGGAGCAGTACGGCGACTGCCGCATGGAGACGCCTGCGGCAGGGGAGCAGCGCATCTATTTCGCTGCGTACAAGGAGTGAAAACCATGCAGGACTATATCGTTCGCGCGATGACGGCGGACGGGTACATCAAGGCGACGGCGATCCGCTCGACCGAGCTGGTCGAGCGCGCGCGGAATATCCATAAAACAACGCCGACGGCGACGGCGGCGCTGGGGCGCGTCCTGACGGCGGCGTCCATGATGGGAAACGTCCAGAAGGTGGAAAACGGCGCGCTGACGCTGCAGATCAAGGGCGGCGGCCCGCTGGGGACGCTGCTTGCGACCTCGGACGCGACCGGCAACGTGCGCGGCTATGTGCA
>CAJOMA010000103.1 GCA_905235655.1 uncultured Oscillospiraceae bacterium
ACGGTCTTTCGACCGTTCACGACACCACCCTCAACGACGAGCCGGGTTATTACGACGCCTATGAGCGGACGGCGGCGGTGATCGCGCGCTATCTCGACGAATACCCGTCGATTCAGATGGTGATCGACGTGCACCGTGACGCGGTGACGCTGGACGACGGCAGCGAGATGGCGGTGCCGTGCCGTTTGAACGGCAGGGACGCGGCGCAGCTCATGCTGGTCATGGGGACGGACATCGCGGGGCTGGTGCATCCGGACTGGAAGAGCAATCTTTCCATGGCGCTCAAGCTGCAGGCGCACTGCGAACGGTGCGCGCCTGGGGTTTTCCGGCAGATGTCGCTGCGCTCCGAGCGGTACAACGAGCATCTGACGCCGAATTCGATCCTGCTGGAGGTCGGCGCGGCGGGCAATACGCTCCGCGAGGCGATCGCCAGCGCGGAGTTCTTCGCCGACCGTCTGACGGAGGTGCTGAGCGCGGCATAGCTCGCCGCGCATCGTGCGGAACGGGGAATGTGGAGCGCGCACTGTCTCCACCCGCCGCGTCGTTGCAAGACGGTTTCGCGCTGTCTCCCGCAGCGCCATTGCCAGACCCGTGCCCCCCACTGCGTCATTGCGAGGTTTGCGGAGCAAACCGTGGCAATCTGTGCCTCTCGCCGCGGGACACTTTACCGAAAATATACCGAGGTTTTTCGGCGCGTCATTGCGAGCCGCGAAGCGGCGTGGCAATCTGTGCCTCTCAGCGCGGAACACTTTACCGAAATACGATACACGTACCATACCTGTAACGGACGGATTCCCTTGCAGCCTGCGGCTGCGGGAATGACAGAAAGGGAAAGTGCTTCGTCTCTGTCATTGCCCGCTTGTCGGGCAATCTGTGCGTATCGACATGGGTAAAACGGCACAAGTACCATACCAGCGACGGACAGATTCCCTGCCTGACGCAGTCAGGCGGGAATGACAGATTTGATAGGTTTCTAATATTGCGGCGCATTTCCCGAAGCTTACAACGGACAGCTTGCACCCGTCTGACGTTGTCAGGCGGGTGCAATGAAATACACTATCGTTATGTGATTGTCAGCCGTCGTTTATAATCAGAACGAGGTTTTCCTCTACGAGGGTCAGGACTTCCTCCTGCTTTGCCTCGGAGTTTTTCAGGCGCCACAGGTCGGCGGCGGAGCTCGACGGGGCGATTTGATAGATCGAATAAGTGACCTCTTTTTCTGCACGGAAAAGGGAACGGTGGATCGTATTGACCAGCACCAGTTCGTCTTCGTCCGCGCCGATCCGCTCGGCAAGTTCGCGGTTAAAGTCCGCGCGCTCCGTTTCGGAGAAGTACTTGGCGGCGTTGTCCGTCTGATAGTCGTAGACGTAGTACGCGCCGGTTGCGAGCGCGCCGACGAGGAAGAGCACAACGACGAAAATGACGAGGCGTTTCGTGATCTGCAGCTTCTGCGGCGGGTCGTAGGTCAGCTTCATGCGATAGGTTACCGGTCGCAGTGCGTTCAAAAACAGCAAAAGCAGCAGCGATTCGAACGGGAACAGCACGAGATTCTTCGCAATGCGCGGCAGGTCGAAGAGCGCGTAGTCCTTGCCGAGGATCAGCCGGTAATACCATAGCATGATCGGCGACTGGATGACGATGTTGACCAGAAAGCACACCGCGAAGCGCGCCAGAACAACGCGCCAGCCCGTCAGCGGCGCACGGTAGAGGAAGAGGGCGAAAATCAGCGAGCCCGCGATCTCCGTGAAGATGAACGGGAAGAAATACGTCCCGTTCGGGAACAGAATACAGCCGAGGGTGTCACTGACCGCCGCCGCCGGAATGGCGACGACCGGCCCGAAGATCATCGCGCCGAGGGCGTTGACGAAGAAGCCGAAGTTGACGCTCAGGGTCGGAGACAGGGAAATGCTCAGCGGCTTCAAGGCGACGCGGACGGCGATCAGCACGGCGGCGACCGCCAGCGTTTTGACGCTTTTGAATTCCGCTGCGGCGCAGCGCCAGTAGGCGCGGGAAAAGGGCGTGCGGAAGAGCCCCTGCGCGAGGGGCGTATTCGTGGTTTCGGACATAAAAATTCCTCCTTTGTTGATGGGAGGAGGTTAGAATATGGCGACGCCTGTGCCAAAGCACGCGGCAGGGCGGCTGCAAAGCTGCACCGCGGAACGGTAAAACGTTCCTTCGCCCGCCGGCAACCTCCCATCCGACGGTACTTAACGCGCAGCTTCTACTCCCTGCAGACGTCAATATACGGAGTATAACTTCCAATCGTGTCATTGCGAGGTCGCTTGCGACCGTGGCAATCTGTGCCTCGCAGGTATGGTATCTGCACCGTATGACGCACCGCACCTTCAGATTGTCATTCCCCGAAAGGGGAATCTGTCCCTTGCAGGCATGGCACGTTTACCGTATCACGGTAAAGTGTCTGTCAACGCTACGCACAGATTGCACTCGCAATACCCGCAAGGGGTACGCCACATCCGTAAGGCGGCAAAGCCGCCAACGGCAGCGCGGTCAGCTCGTTCTGAGATACGTCGCGTCGCCGTCGTCGTCGGTCAGGGTCAGTTCTCTGCCGTCGATGCGGAAGGCGTAGGAGACCTGAAACGGCGCCGCGCCGCCGGTGATGTCGCAGAAAATCGTGTTGCCCACGACGCGGTACGTCCCGTAGATCGTGCCCATGTCGCTGCCCTCGTAGGTGCCGGTGACCTCCAGATCGCCGTCCTCCCCGAAGGTGATCGTCTCGCTCATCATCAGCTTGCCGGCGTCGGCGCTCGTCCACACGCCGGGCAGCTCCTGGGGAATGCCCTCCGCGGGCAGCTCCGTCACGGGCGGAGCGGCACTCTCCTCCTGCGGCGCCTTACCGCAGCCGGCGGCGCACAGCACAGACAGGAGCAATATTGCGATCATTAGGCGTTTCATGGCGTACTCTCCTTTCGGAAGCGGCAGCGGAAGCTCTCGCAGCCGTCCGCCTTGACCCCGCGGACGAATTCGCCGCAGGTCTGCAGGCGCAGCGTTTCTCCCGCGAAGCATTCGCGGTCATATTGAATCTCCAGCCCGAGACAGGGCGCTTTCAGCAGCGCCTCGGCATGGCGGACGTAGACGACGTTGTTCAGGTGACCGTTGTCGTCGATCTCCTCCGGCGCGACCGTCCACAGGGCGGCGTCCGTCAGCTCCTCCGGCAGGGCGATTCGTTTCAGCGTGTCGGTGCGCTCCGGCGCGGGGGTCGGCAGCGATTGAAGCGCGGGAATGGATTTGATGGAAACGAGCTTCCTCGTTCCGGCGTCGGCGAGCACCCAGCATTGCAGCGCGCTGCCGCAGACGCCCTGCTCGTCCAGCAGCGTAAAGTCGCGGATACTGAACATGGACGACGGCGCGCGCAGGAAGGTCTGCAGCCGCAGCGCGCCGACCGGTCGCCGCGTCAGATCGACGCGCAGCCGCACGAGCATCCAAAGGACGTTGAACTCCTTAAGCATTCGCAGAAAGCCGATATTCAGATCGAGACTGTGCGCGATCGCCGCGTCCTGCATCGCCGCGACGAGCTCCGTCAGCGAGCCTGCGCCCGCCGGACGGCGGAATTCCAGAATTTCCTGCACAAGAGCGCCTCCGTTTTCTTGTTTTTCCCATTTTACCACGGACGGGGCGCTCCGTCAAGCGGACAGAACATCGCGCGGCAAGGGCGATCCTGTCATTGCGCGCGCCATCTCCTAACCGCGTTATAGGGGGAAAACAGCAAATCTCCTTGCCGCGTCAATGCGAGGTCGCGTTAGCGACCGTGGCAATCCGTGCGTCTCGATGCGGGACACTTTCTCATAAAACGGCACAAATGCCACACCGGCGACGGACGGAGTCCCTCGCAGCCTGCGGCTGCGGGGAATGACGCGGAAGGAGGGTTTTTCGTGAAAAACGACACAATTCCCCTCCCTGCAAAGGACGGATTGCCACGGCTGACTCCGTCAGCCTCGCAATGACGCGACAGGGAGGCGGCACGACCTCGCAATGACGCGACAGGAGCTGCTTGCGATGACAGGATGGAAGTTCTGCCGACGTATCAGCTGGAAGCAACGACAACGCCGGCTGTATAAATCTGTCTGTGCCTGCGCAAGCTATCGCGGGGTGGAAAACGCATGGACGAGCTGCACGGCGGCGTTTCGGACGAACATATTTCCTCTCGCTTTTCCGGCGCGGGGGACTTTAACCGCCGCGCGCTGCGCGTCGGGACACATATTATATATGTATACGCGATCGACGGGCTGACCTCCGGCGGCGATATTTCGGAGCTGGTTGTCAAGCCGCTTTTGCAGGACACCCGCGCAGGCACGATGGACGAGCTTTTTGACCGCGCCCTGCACAGCACGGTGTATAATTCCGTCGCCGTCGCGTGCAAGGATGAAAACGACGCGGCGATGAAGCTGGTCAACGGCTTTACCGTCGTGCTGTTCGGAGACAGGGCGATCGCCTTCGAGACCAAGACCGGCGAGAAGCGCGCGCCTGCCGCGCCGGAGGTGGAGAACACGGTCAAGGGGCCGAAGGACGCCTTCACCGAGACCGTGCGCACGAACACGAGCCTGCTGCGCCGCCACCTGCGCACGCCCGCGCTGCGGCTGTATGAAACGCAGGTCGGCAGGCGCAGCCTGACGAACGTGACGGTCGCCTATATTGAAGGGCTGACCGACCCGACCCTCGCGGAACGGATGAAGCGGCGGCTGTCGGAAATCGACATTGACGGCTTGATCACGCCTGCGGCGGCGGAGGAATATGTGACCGGCGCTGATGCAGTATACGGAGCGGACGGATCGCTTCGCGCAGGGCTTGCTGGAGGGCAGGGTCGGTCTGCTCGTGGACGGTCTGCCGCTCGGCTATCTCGCGCCGGTGGATCTGGGCAGCCTGATGACCGCGCCGGAGGATCGCGGCACGGACTATCTGTCCGCGTCCTTTCTGCGCGTGCTGCGCTATCTTGCGCTGCTGATCGGGCTGGTGCTGCCGGGGCTGTACGTGGCGATGGCGGCGTTTCATCCGGAAATGCTGCCGACGGCGCTCCTGCAGGCGATCATCGAGAGCAAGCATGACGTTCCGTTTCCGACGATTTTCGAGATTTTGGGGCTGCTGATCGCCTTCGAGCTGCTGCAGGAGGCGAGCATCGCCATGCCGCATTCGGTCGGGCAGAGCCTGTCCATCATCGGCGGTCTGGTGGTCGGCACGGCGGCGGTGGAGGCGAAGATCATCTCGCCTGCCGCGCTGATCGTGGTCGCCGCGGCGGGGATCGCGGGCTTTGCCCTGCCCGGACGGAGCTTTGCCGACGCTTTGCGGCTGTGGCGGTTTGTGCTGGCGGTGCTGGCGAGTCTGGCGGGGCTGTTCGGTCTGACCCTCGGCGCGCTGTGCCTGCTGGTGCATCTGGCGGGGCTGACGAGCCTGGGCGTGGAATATCTCGCGCCGTTCAG
>CAJOMA010000104.1 GCA_905235655.1 uncultured Oscillospiraceae bacterium
AAAGCGGGCAATGACAGAAACAGGGCGGTGCGCGGCGCATGATCCGAAAGTGTCCCACATCGGAAGGCACAGATTGCCACGGCTGACTCCGTCAGCCTCACAATGACGCAGCGGGGAACGGCCTTCCTCACAATGACGCGGTGGGGAAGGCGGCGCGGAATACTGCGCAGCTCCCACGGCGGCTGCGCAAAAAATTTTGGGGCTGCCTCTGTTCGAGGCAGCCCCGTGATCGTTTGATTTGTCTGCTTTCTCGGCTTACTTGCTGAGAACCATTTCGTCGCCATCCATGTCAATGACAAGGTTGCCGTTCTTGAAGGTGGCTTCCTGATCTTCGCCCTCGGCAGTGAGGATCACCTTGCTGCCGTCCAGCTTCCAGGTGCCTTCCAGATCCTCGCCCATCGCGGAAGCCGTAAAGCTGCCGTCGGCGTCGAGATTGAAGACCATGAAATCTTCAAGGCTGTCAATGCCCAGAAGACCCAGCACAGAGTCGAGATCATCTTCGCTCTCCATCTCGAAGGACTCCAGGAAGTAATCCTTCAGGTCCTTGCCGTTCACGGTCTTGACCTTGTAGGTGCCGGGAACGTCTTCCGCGCTGACGGAGCCGCCGCAGCCGACAAACAGAGCCGCAACCATAAGTACGACCAGAGCAATGGAAACGATACGCTTCATCATAATAAATTCTCCTTTTCTTTTCCGATTTAATGCGTCTTAGCTAACATGAGCGTAAACGCCCACTTATCTTATACCACATTCCGGTAGAAAAAGCAATCACTTTTTTGGAGCGGTGAATTTTGCTGCGCCCGTGCGTTGTTGCACACAGCGCGGCAATTTGCCCGCGTCTCGAAGCTCCGATTGAGGAGGTGATGGGATGAGCAGCGAGGTTTTGGTCGCGGTATTATCGCTCGCGGGGACGCTTTTGGGCAGTCTCGGCGGTATTCTTGCATCGTCCAAGCTGACCAATTACCGCCTCTCTCAACTGGAGCAGAAGGTAGATCGCCACAACGGCTTCGGCGAACGGATCCCCGTTCTGGAAGAAAAAATGAAGGTCGTCAATCATCGGCTGGACGATCTGGAGGGGGTGATGAACCGTTGAAGGAACACCTCGGAAAGCTCCTGACGATCAAGTCGCTGGTCACGCTGGGCGCAACTGCAATCTTCGCCGTTCTCTCCGTGCGCGGCAGGCTCAGCGCGCAGGAGTTTCTGACCGTCTACACCGTGATCGTCAGCTTCTATTTCGGCACACAGTTTGAAAAATCCGGAGGTAACAAGGCATGAAAATCTGCATTGACGCCGGTCACAGTATCGGTTACAATCCCAGCCCCGCCGACCCGACCTACCGCGAAGGGACGCGGATGTTCGATCTGCAAACTTACCTGAAGCCCGCGCTGGAGCGCTACGGCTTTGAGGTGATCTGCACGCGGCAGCGCGTGCAGGACAATCCCTCGCTCTATACCCGCGGCACGATGGCAGAGGGCTGTGACCTGCTTCTGAGCCTGCACAGCAACGCCGTCGCAAACGAATGCAACGATTCGGTAGACTATGTGCGCGTCTACTATCCCGTCAGTCGGCGCGGGCAGGCGCTCGCCAAGGCTCTGTCGGAGACAATCGCCTCCGTCATGAGCACGGTGCAGCAGCCGCAGTTTGTCGTTCGCTGGAATTCTGCGGGCAACGCCGATTACTACGGCGTGATCCGCTACGCCGCTGCGGTCGGCGTCTGCGGGATGATTCTGGAGCACAGCTTCCACACCCACCCGCGCGCGACCGAATGGCTGCTCTCGGACGACAACCTGCGCAGACTCGCGGAGGCGGAAGCCGCCGTCGTTGCGCAATACTACGGAATGGAGGAATCGGATATGCGATACAACCTGCTCGGGGACGTCAAAAGCGAAGCCTACCGCCCGACCGTTGAGAAGCTGCTCAAGCTCGGCTTCCTGCGCGGCAAGGGCGGCAGCGGCGAGGAGACCGTGCTCGATCTCGGCGAAGACGCGCTGCGTCTTCTGGTCGTTCTCGACCGCGCCGGCGTGTTTGACTGAAAAATCCCCTTTTTCCGCAGGCGGAGCAAAACTCCACCTGCTTTTTTTCTTGCACTGCGGCAAAAACTGTGCTACTATTGATTTACAGTATAGATTGGGAGGTGTCACCATGAATCACCAGATTTTCAACAGTCTGCTGCAGCAGCCCGCCCTTTTGATTCTTCTGATCGCGTTTACCGTTCTGATGGCGCTGATGATCCCCGCGTATTTCTACGCTTACCGGCCGAAACAGAATTCGACCGAGTGGATCGCCCGCCTCGACCGGCGCAGCTTCCGACCGCTGACCGCAGGCGCGCTTTCTTCCGCGGATATCGTATGGTCGCTGATCGCGATGTTCTGCGCCGCCTTCCTCTGGGTCTCGCACTACCTGATTTGGAAAGGCTCCGCATGGTTCAGGCCGGCGCTGAAAACGTCGATCCCGATCGCAGTCGTTGCGCTTTCGGTGTACCTGATCCTGCGCCTGATGAACAGCAAGCCCCTGCCCGCGATCCTCGCCTCTGCCGCCGGCGCGGCCTCGATCTTCAATCAGCCGAAGGCGATGGCGCTGTTCTCTCTGTCGCTGCTGTTCCTCTATCTCTGGATCTGTGCGCCCTACGACGCGCCGCTGTTCTTCAACGCAATCTGGCTCGGGCTCTCCGCAGCCGCCTACGGTCTCGCCCTGTTATATAGCTTCCCGCTGATCTGGGCAGCGCCGTTCTATTGCGGCGTATATATCGCCATGCAGATCATCCGCTATAAAAACGGCAAACCCGAAGCGCGCAGGAAAAAGCTCATTCTCTCCGTCCTCCTGCTGCTGCTTCTGCTCATCTTCGGGCTGATCGCGGTATGGCTTGCCTTCTGCGTGAAGCGGCAAAAGGGTGCTCCAATTGATCTGCTGCGCTCGTTCAGTTTCTACAAGAGCCTGTTCCCCGCTCTGTTCAGCAGGCTGTCCACCCTTCTGCGCCGCCAGTCCTATTGGCATTCGCTGGTTTTCTGCGACGCCTTCTGCTTCATAGCCGGCGTGATCGCCATGGTGCCGCTGCTGCACGGGCTGATCAAGCTGCGCGACACGCGCTGCCTGTTCCTGCTTCTGCTTCTGCCCTGCCTGCTTCTGGCGTGGTATTTCAGCGCCTGCTACGCGATGATCCCGGTGTTTGCGTTGATCATCGGCCGATGCTGGAGCGCCTACGCCGAGCGCAGCCGTCCCCTGTATGCCGCCGGCTTCGCCGCGACGTATATCCTGTTCCTTTTTGTGGAACTCTTTCTTCACTGATACGGAGGTAATACTATGAAAATTTCTTTGGGCTGTGACCACGGCGGTCTGGAATTGAAGGAAACGATCAAGGCGCATTTGACCGAGCGCGGCTTCGAGGTGGAGGACTTCGGCACCTACAGCAAGGATAGCTGCGACTATCCCGATTTTGCCCGTCCCGCCGCCGAGGCGGTCGCCTCCGGCGCGTGCGAGCGCGGTATCCTCGTCTGCACCACCGGCATCGGCGTATCCATCACCGCCAACAAGGTCAAGGGCGTCCGCTGCGCCCTGCTGTCCGATCTGATGTCGGCAAAGATGACCCGTCAGCACAACGACACCAATATGATGGCGCTCGGTCAGGGCGTCGTCGGCCCGATGCTCGCCCTGCAGATCGTCGACGTCTGGCTCGACACCGCCTACGAGGGCGGCAGACATCAGCGCCGGATCGACAAGATTATGGCGATAGAAGGATAAACAAGAAAAACGAGGGATCGACCGATCCCTCGTTTTTCCAGACTGTCAAAAAAGTCCGGAACCGTCAAAATCAATTCAACATTTTTTCAAAAATGCGTAAAAGGCAGACTATTTCAAAACCGGAAGTTTTCCGAACTTTTGGACTGAGAAAGCGCTTGCTTCGCAAGGATTTT
>CAJOMA010000105.1 GCA_905235655.1 uncultured Oscillospiraceae bacterium
AAACCGGAAGTTTTCCGAACTTTTGGACTGAGAAAGCGCTTGCTTCGCAAGGATTTTGACTTACTGCGCAACTTGCCCTCTACCGTACCTATGTACGCCCACGAGTGCAAGTTGCTTGTCTTCCGAACTTTTTGGCAGCCTGCCAGCGTGTCGAAAAGGGTTTTTCGACACGCTGAATCGCGCTCCCGCCAGGAGCACGATTTTCGCATATTTCCGCTCACGTCATTGCGCGCCGCGTTGCCTCTCAACAGCGTCATTGCGAAACCGACGGAGTCGGTCGTGGCAATCTGTGCCCTCCGACGCGCAACACTTTCCCGTAATGCGCCGTGCACCGCCCAATTTCTGTCATTGCCCGACTTGTTCGGGCAATCTTTCCGTGCCGACATGGTACACTTTCCCAACAAACGGCACAAATGCCACACCTGCGACGGACAGATTCCCTGCCTGACTGCGTCAGGCGGGAATGACATGATTGATAGGGTTATCATGTAAAACGGCACAAATACCGTACCAGTGACGCACGGATTGCTACGCCGCTTCGCGGCTCGCAATGACGCAGAAGGGAGGCTGTGCGACCTCACAATGACGATGGAGGGGGACAGCGCGGGGAATTACAATGACGCGATATGGAAATCAGCGCGACCTCGCATTGACGCGCCTGTGGAATCGTGTGTATTTCATAATTTCTTTACAGACTTCGACGAAGAAGTGTGCTATAATGGTTTTAGCAGGGGCGGCGTCTCCTGCGAAAATGAACGGAAGAGCAAATCAACGACTGGGAGTGACGAAATGAATCTGCTCTTTTTCCTGACCCCCAAAGCAAACTGCTATTACTTATTTGACGACTTCACCGTCCGGCAGGCGCTCGAGCGCATGGAGTCGGCGGGCTACACCGCCCTGCCCATATTGCGGCGCGATGGCTCCTACTGCGGCACGCTGACCGAGGGCGACCTTCTGTGGGCGGTGAAGAATCTCTGCATTATGGACATGCGCGAGACGGAAAAGTACAACATCATGGATATTGCCCATCGCAAGTACTACGTGCCTGTTTCCGTGACGACCGACATCGACGAGCTGGTCACCCGCGCGGTCGATCAGAACTTCGTGCCGGTCGTGGACGACAAGGACGCGTTCATCGGCATTGTGACCAGACGCGCCATTCTGCGCTGCCACCCGCTGTATAAAGAAAGTGCGGCGGTGTGATGGAGCTGCGCTGCGTCGCGCCGCGCGAGGCGAAGCTCCTGTCGATCCTTCGGCAGGAGCTTTCCATGTCGTCCACCCTCGTCAAGCGGCTGAAATACCAAAACGCCTACCGCGTCAACGGCGTGCCGGCTCACACGGATTATCCCGTGAAGATCGGCGATACCGTGACCGTCCTTCTGGAAGAGCCCACGCCGCTCTATCCCGCCGAGGAGGGCGAACTGCATATTCTTTACGAGGACGACTGGCTGATCGCCGTGGACAAGCCCGCGGGCATACTGGTGCATCCGTCCTCCGCGTGCAACACGGGCACGCTGGCAAACCGTCTGAACGCCTACTATCAGAGGACGGGACAGCCCTGCGCGATCCACCCCGTCAGCCGGCTCGATCGGGACACCTTCGGCGTCGTCCTGCTCGCCAAAAACGCCCACGTCCACGCGCTCATGTGCGCGCAGTCGAAGGCGGGAAGTATCGAAAAAACCTATCACGCGCTGGTCTGCGGCGTGCGGCCGGCGCAGGAGGACATTCTCTCCGCGCCGATTGCGCGCAAGGCGCCGCCGAGCTTAATTCGCTGCATCCGGGAAGACGGGAAGGAGGCGCGGACACGCTATCGCCTGCTTCGAACAGACGGGCAGCTTTCGCTTCTGGAGCTGCAGCCGCTGACCGGTCGCACCCACCAGCTCCGCGTCCACTGCGCCCACTTCGGCTTCCCGATCCTCGGCGACCCGCAGTACGGCAGTGAGAATTCCCGCGCAGTTTCCGAGCGGCTGGGGCTTTCGTATCAGCAGCTCTGCGCCGTCCGGCTGGCGTTCTGCCACCCGATCACGCGGAAAAGTGTCGAAATCCGCTCCGAGCTGGACGTTTCTCTTGATTTCCTGTCCCGCGTGGATGTATAATAAGTGCGAAATCCAACAACAGGAGGAACGATTATGTTTGATCGTCTGATTGAAAAGCTACAGGCAAATCCCAAGAAAATCATCTTCACCGAGGGTCACGACCCCCGTATCCTTGAGGCGGCCGACCGCCTGAAAAAGGGCGGCTTCCTGACGCCGATTCTGATCGGCAACGTCGAGACCGTCAAGGCGAAAGCCGAAGAATGCGGCTTTGACATCGCGGGTCTGGAGATCATCGACCCCGCAACCTATCCGGAGATGGACGACATGGTCGAAAAGATGGTGGCGCTCCGCAAGGGTAAGATGACCGAGGAGGAATGCCGCGCCGCATTGGCGAAGGGCAACTACTTCGGCACCATGCTCGTCAAGCTCGGCTATGCCGACGCTCTGCTCGGCGGCGCCACCTACTCCACCGCCGACACCGTCCGTCCCGCGCTGCAGCTTGTCAAGACCAAGCCCGGCGCGCACCTCGTCTCCTCCTGCTTCATTCTCGCCCGCGGCGAGGAAAAACTGGCGATGGGAGACTGCGCCATCAACATTTCCTACGAAGACACCCTCGACAAGGAGGGCAACGTCGTCCTGTCCGCGGCGGACAAGCTGGCGGAGGTCGCCATTGAGGTCGCTGCCTGCGCGAAGCTCTTCGGCATCGATCCGAAGGTCGCCATGCTGAGCTTCTCCACCAAGGGCTCCGGCAAGGGCGCGACCGTCGGTCTGTCTCAGGCGGCGACCGCACGGGCGAAGGAGCTCGCCCCCGATCTTGCGATCGACGGCGAAATGCAGTTCGACGCCGCCGTATCCCCCACAGTCGGCCAGCTCAAGTTCCCGGGAAGTCCGGTCGCAGGCTACGCCAACACCTTCATCTTCCCGTGCATCGAAGCCGGCAACATCGGCTACAAGATCGCCCAGCGTCTGGGCGGCTTTGAAGCGTACGGTCCCATCCTGCTCGGTCTGAACGCGCCGATCAACGACCTCAGCCGCGGCTGCAACGCCGACGAGGTCTACAAAATGGCGATCATCACCGCCGCACAGGCGTGATATTACACTAGACTTCGATAAAATGCTAAAAAAAAGCATTTTATAGCGCCAATGGCGCGTCGAAGTCTGCATGAGACGGCTTTTCAGCATCGGGGCGCTGCCGTTTCCCCTTGACAATCCTTGACAATTTAGCTACAATAAATTCAACCCGTGACGAAAGGAACGGGCCGCGCTGCCAGCAAGGGTGGCGGTTAGCTCCTCTGCTTTTTGCAGAGGAGGCTTCTTCCTCCTCTGACTCTATCAGGGGAGGTGATGCCGAATGGTTACATTTCAGGACCTGTTTTTGTTCTGTTCGTTGATCGTCAGTATCATTACTCTGATTGTTTATCTAATAAATCATCAGAATAAAAAGAAGTAACCGCCCAGCCTCTCAAACTTAGCGGTTACTTCATATCGCTATCGAGGAGCTAACCGTTACCGGCAGCGCTTTCCTCTATGCACATTATACCACGGTTAATGGAAAAGTCAAGACTGAAATCCTATTGGGCGCTGCCGTTTGGCAGCGCCCTGTTGCAATTCTGATTATTCTCTCGCCAGCGGCATGCTCATGCAGCGGGGACCGCCGCGCCCGCGCGACAGCTCGCCGCTCGGAATTTTCAGCACTTCGATGCCCTCTGCCTCCAAAAGCGCGTTGGTCACGTAGTTGCGGTCGTAGGCGATGACCGTGCCGGGGCGGACGCACAGGGTGTTGGAGCCGTCGTTCCACTGCTCTCTCTGCGCGGCGATCTGATCGCCCCCGCCGCAGCGCAGCAGCTTGACGCTCTCCGCGCCGACCGCCTCCGCCAGAACCTCCTCCGCGCTCCTGTCCAGCCGGCGCGCCTTCACCGCGCCGTTTTTGCCCGGCTCGAGCGCATAGATATACAGAGAATCCAGGATATTCGGATGGATCAGGAATTTATCAACGTCGATCTGCGTCAGCACGGTGTCCAGGTGCATGAACGCGCGGGTGCTCGGGATATCGAACGCCAGCACACGGCGAATCTCGGAGGCTTCGTCCTTGAAAATATTCTGCGCCAGCCGCTCCACCGCCTCCGGCATCGTCCTCTGGGAGATACCGACCGCGATTGTGTTCGCGCTCAGATTCAGGATGTCGCCGCCCTCGAGCGTAAACGGCTCGTCGGGGGTGTAGTAGAACGGCACCTTGCCAGCATAGTCGGGATGACAGCGCAGGATATAGTCGCTGTAAATCGTCTCACGGCTGCGGGTGAAGGAATACATGTGGTGCAGCGACACGCCGCGCCCGATGGACGCGAAGGGATCGCGGGTAAAATAGAGGTTGGGGATGGGGTCGAGGACGAAGTGCGTGCGGTCGGAGCGCAGGGCGGCGAGAGAGCTCATGCCGTGCTGCGGCAGCTCGTCAAAGCGCACGCCGGTCATGGTCTTGCGCACCAGCTCCTCCGGAGTCGGCTGGGCAAGGAGCCCCTCCGTCAGCGCGTCGCGGTAGCTGTCCGCCACGCACCCGCTGCGGTGGATAAAATCGCGCACGAACTGCTTTTGCAGCTCGCGGTCGGGCGCGAGCGTCTGCGCGGTCAGCTCGCTCAGGTAGACGACCTCAACGCCCTGCTCGCGCAGGGTCCGCGCAAAGGCATCATGCTCCGCCTGCGCGCCGCGCAGGTAGGGGATGTCGTCAAACAAAAGCTGTTCCAGATAGCTCGGCACCAACTGCTCCAGCTCGTTGCCGGGACGCTGCAGGAGCACCTTTTTCAGCGGTCGGATCTCACTTCTGACGTTGATGGACATGACTCTCGCCCCTTTCTCTTTCCGTTATTGTATCACAGAAACTCTGTTTCTGCAAACATTTTTCCAACTTTTTTGCACGGAAAAGCGGCTGTTTTGTCGATATTATAGTATTATTCTAATTTTTTAATATATTTATGCAGAATCGCGGGAAAATTCCCCGCTGCCGCGAAAAAAAATTCAAATGGACTTTACTCCTTTTTTTTGGTATGATATGACTTACGAAACGGAAAGAAGGATTCTCTATGGAAAAACTGATCGATCTATTATCCGCCGCGGTCGCGGAGGCCTTTGCTGCCGCGGGCTACGACCCCGCCTGCGGAAAGGTCACGGCGTCCAACCGTCCCGATCTGTGCGAATTTCAGTGCAACGGCGCGATGGCGGCGGCGAAAGCCGCGCATAAAGCGCCGATTATGATTGCAAACGACGTGGTGGCGAAGCTACAGGGCAGCGGCCTGTTCTCCATGGCGGAGGCGGTCAGTCCCGGCTTCATCAATCTGCGCGTGCGTGAGGACTTTTTAGCTGGCCATGTCGACCGGATGCGCCGCTCCGAAAAGCTCGGCATGACCGGTGAAGCAGATCCCCGCACCGTCGTTTTGGACTACGGCGGTCCGAACGTCGCAAAGCCGCTGCACATCGGACATCTGCGCTCGGCGATCATCGGCGAGAGCATTAAGCGCATCTACCGCTACTTCGGCAACAACGTGATCGGCGACATCCACCTCGGCGACTGGGGTCTGCAGATGGGTCTGATCATCGCGGAGCTGCGCCTGCGACAGCCCGACCTGCCGTATTTTGACGACGGCTTCACGGGTGAATACCCGGCGCAAGCGCCGTTCACGATCTCCGAATTAGAGGAAATCTACCCCACCGCCAGCGCCAAGAGCAAGATCGACGAGGACTTTGCGCGACAGGCGCATGAGGCGACCTATTTCCTGCAGAATTACAAGCGCGGCTACTATGCGCTCTGGGAGCACATCATGCGCGTCTCGATCGCCGACCTCAAGCGCAACTACGAGAACCTGAACGTCAGCTTCGACGTATGGAAGGGTGAGAGCGACGCGGAAGCCTATATCCCGCCGATGCTGAACATGCTGGAAGAAAAGGGCGTTCTGGTCGAAAGCGAGGGTGCGAAGGTCATCCCCGTCGCCGAAGAGGGCGACAAAAAGGAGCTTCCGCCGTGCATTCTGGTCAAGAGCGACGGCGCGACCCTGTACGCGACGACCGACCTCGCGACGCTCGTGCAGCGCATGGAGGACTATCATCCCGACAAGATACTCTATCTGACCGACAAGCGGCAGAGCCTGCACTTCGAGCAGGTCTTCCGTGCCGCGCGCAAGAGCGGTATCGTCCCCGACGCGACGGAGCTGCAGCACATCGGCTTCGGCACGATGAACGGCAAGGACGGCAAGCCCTTCAAGACCCGCAGCGGCGGCGTCATGCGTCTGGAGACGCTGATCGCGGACATCACAAGCTACGTCGAGCAGAAGATCCTCGAGAATCAGACCCTCTCCCCCGAGGAAGCCAGACAAACCGCAAAAGTCATCGCCGTCGCCGCCCTCAAGTACGGCGACCTGTCCAACCTCGCGACGAAGGATTATATCTTCGATCTCGAGCGCTTCTCCGCCTTCGAGGGCAACACCGGTCCGTACCTGCTGTATACGATCGTCCGGATCAAGTCCATCCTGAGCCGCTACGGAAAGCCGACCGGCGAGCTACACATTGCGGCGGCGGACAGTCCGGAAGCGAAAGCTCTGCAGCTCACGCTTTCGCAGATGCCGGATCAGCTCGCGATCGCCTACCGCGACTCCACGCCCACCGCGGTCTGCGCCTACGCCTACGAGCTGGCTGGCGCGGTCAACAAGTTCTACCATGAAACGCGCATTCTGACCGAGCCGGATGAGGAAAAGCAGCGCGGCTACGTCGCCCTGATTTGCCTTGCCAAGCGCGCGCTCGAGGAGTGCATCGACCTGCTCGGCTTCTCCGCCCCGGACCGGATGTAGCGAAGCTGCGCTTCGCAATGAAGAATGAATACTGAAGAATGAATAACGGGATAATTGAGGTGTCGCTCCGCGACAAAGCATTCATTCTTAATTCTTCATTTTCAGTTTTCAGTATTCACTAAAAAACGGTGCATCTCAAACGAGATGCACCGTTTTTCAGACTGTCAAAAAAGTCCGTAACCGTCAAAATCAATCAAACATTTTGAGTATTTTGCGCTGATTGATCTTTTTATGTAAGTTCGGCGTTTTTCA
>CAJOMA010000106.1 GCA_905235655.1 uncultured Oscillospiraceae bacterium
TAGGGGGATCGAACCCCTGACCTCAAGATTGCGAACCTTGCGCTCTCCCAGCTGAGCTAAAGGCCCATATACGGGCGCGCGGCGCAAAATTTCACCGCGCAGGGGTTATTATAGCACATTCTTCTGAAAATGCAACCCTTTTTTGCGCTTTTTTGCCGCAAAGTTTTGCGATCCGGCGCAGGAGCGCCCGCTTCGCGGGGCGAATCCGGCGGGAAAGTCTTGCGTTTGCCGTGATTGCGTGGTATGATATGAGTTACACAGAAGCCATAGCAAGCTACCCCTGCACGGGGATTCTTGAGAACAAGGAGGCGCGCTTTATGGAGCAGCCGTTGATTCCTCCCGAACAGGACGATCTTCTCCGCGAATATGCCGACACCCCTCTGCCTGACGAGGCGGATATGACGAAGGAGCTTCCGTCCGTAGACGATATCCTGCGCGAATTCACTGCGCCGCCGGCGCAGATTGACGAGGACGTCCGACCCGACGAGCCGAATCCGCCCGATTCTTCCCCTGCGGACGCGGGCGAAGGCGACTTCTCTCTGCCGGAGGAGGTCGCGCTTAAGGAGGCTGCGGCAGACTTTACGGTCACGCCGCCAGCCGAGGCGCTGCCGGAGGAAGCGGATTCCGCAGGCAACCATCTCAACGCCTTCTCCGCGCCGGAGGCGGACACGGACGAAGCGGCGCCTTTGGACGACATCCTGCGGGAATTCGGCGCGGAGAACGCCGCACCTGCCGATGCGCCGTCAGACGACCCGCTGCTGCAGCCGGAGGAGCTGCCCGAGCGCTACCGGGCAGACGCTCCGGAGGAAGCGCCCGATAACTGCCCGCCGACCGTTGTTTCGCGGCCGGTGCAGAAGAAGCGTTCGACGGCGCGCAAGGTGCTGCACGTCTTCGCCGTGATCGGCAAATATCTGCTTGCGCTCGTCATTGCGCTCGTGATCGCGGTCGCGGGGCTGTTCGGCTATCTGACGCTGGCGGAGTATAATCCCGCGCACGCCGAGCTCGCCGAACGCGGCGCGGTGAACGTGTCGAAAAAGCTCGATAAGAAGACGTTCTCCATCCTCACCCTGAACACCGGCTACGGCGCGCTGGGCGAGGACGCGGACTTCTTCATGGACGGCGGCAAGGGCGTCCGCGGCGAGTCCGAGGAGCAGGTGCGCGACAACATGCTCGGCATCGAGGCGATCGTCCGCAGCGCGGACGCGGATTTCGTCTTCCTGCAGGAGGTCGATACCGATTCCGCCCGCAGCTTCGGGCTGAACCAGTGGCTGCAGTACGAGCACGATCTGGAGGATTATGAGACGCGCTTTGCGCTGAATTACTCCTGCGATTATGTCCCCTATCCGCTGCCGACGACCATCGGCAGGGTACATTCCGGCATCGTGACGTTCAGCCGCTATGACATCTCCTCCGCGACGCGCTACAGTCTGCCCTGTCCGTTCTCGTGGCCGACGCGTATCGCCAACCTCAAGCGCTGCATGCTCGTCACGCGCATTCCGCTCGACGGCACGGACGAGAAGGAGCTTGTGCTCATCAACTTCCATCTGGAGGCCTACGACGACGGGGCGGGCAAGATCAGGCAGACCACGCAGCTCATGAATTATTTGGTCGAGGAATATGAGAAGGGCAATTATGTGATCGCGGGCGGCGACTTCAACCAGTGCTTCCCCGGCACGACGGATATCTATCCGATGAAGGAAACCAGCGAATGGACGGCGGGACATCTCGGGCCGCTGCCGCAAGGCTGGCGGTACGCCTATGACGCTTCGACGCCGACCTGCCGTCTGCTCAACCAGCCCTATGACCCCGGCAGCGAGCTGACGCAGTATTATGTGATCGACGGCTTCATCGTCTCGCCGAACGTGGAGCTGAACACGGTGAAAACGCTGAACGAGGAATTCGTATACACCGACCACAATCCCGTGCTGATGGAAATCACCCTCAACCCGTAAGGAATGCGGAGCAGAACAACACAAGGAGAAAAACAATGAAAAAACTGATTGCTGTATTATTGATTTTGAGTCTGCTGGCGGCGCTGCTGATCGGCTGCGCGTCCTCAACGCCCGCAAAGCCCGCGAGGGACGAGGAAGAAGAGGAAGGCGAAAAGACGGAACAAACCGACGCGCCGGATACGGAGCTTCCCGAAACCGAAGCGACGGAGCAGACCGAAGCGCCGACAGAGCCGGAACCTCCGGCGGAGGACAGCATTTTCGTCATGACCGACGACCAGAGCTGCAACCACTTCACCAACGGAACGATCGACATTCTCTTCCGGCAGGACGGCAGCGTCGTCCGCGCTGACAACGCCGCGCAGAGCATGCAGACCCTGTTTACTGTGACGCCGGACGCCGAGATCAACATCACGCTGATCGGCGTGACGGATCATCGCCTGTATTTCGGCTGGAACGAGGCAGAGGACTGGTGGGGCGTCGACGTCTACTCCGTGGACTACAGCGGCGGCGACCGGCAGGAGCTCGGCAGCGCATGGGACCCGTACTTTGAGGGCGGCTGGCTGGTGCTTCTGGGCTTCCGCAGCGACGTCAGCTCGACAGAAATGCTGCTGATCAACCGCTACGACGAGATCGTCGCCGAGGATCAGACCGGCGCGGTCTGGGACGCGACGGTGCTGGACGAAGCCGTCTACTACGTTGCGGTCGAAGACCTCGGCGCGGACCCGTGGTCGCGCGACGACATGGACGGCAAATGGAAATTCGACCTCGTTCGGGCGGACCCGGACGGCGCATTGACCGTGCTCAAGGTCTTTGAGAACCGGCAGTCCTTTGCGAATCCGGCGACCTTCATGGGCGACGTCCTCTGCTTCTACATGGAGGGCGAGTTCTACGACGTGCGCACCCTCGAGCCGACGACCGACCCGAACGGATTGACCGGTATTTGATTGCATCATTTTGCCGCGCAGGGCTTCCCCTGCGCGGCTCAGCGTGTCGAAAAACCTTTTTCGACACGCTGGCAGGCTGTCAAAAAGTTCGGAAGACAAGCAACTCACGACCGTCGGCGTATATAGATACGGTAGGGCGTGAGTTGCGCAGTAAGTCGAAATATTCAATATTTTCTACCTTTATCTAACCCTTTAGGGACAGATTGCCACGCCTGACTGCGTCAGGCTCGCAATGACTGGTGCGGCGGAATACGATACTCTGTTTCAACGGTTACGGACTTTTTTGACAGTCTGTGCCGCGCAGGGCTTCCCCTGCGCGGCTTTTGCTTTTTCCCGAGAGGTCTGTACAAATTCTGCACGTTGTGATAAAATATAATCGAAATAATATCGTTTTGCCGAAACGGAGGTGCCTTTTGTGAGCATGACGCTGGCTGCGGTGTATCTTGCGGCGGTGGCGCTGTTTTTGCTGCTGCTTCTTTCGCTCGGATTTCAGCCGCGGATTCTGACGCGGATCGCGGGCGTTTTGTTGCTGGCGATGGGCGTTCTGGGCACGCTGCTCTATGGCTACGGCTACTGGTCGCTCTATGAAAACGTCCCGCAGGCGGTTGTCCGAACGCTGTTTTCCGTGTTCTGCATGTTCCTCGGGCGCAATGAGATCAGTGCGATCTCGGCCGTGCCGCTGATCGCGAAGCCTGCCGCGCAGATCGCGCTGTATCTGACGCATCTTCTGGCGCTGTACTGCACGGCGAGCGCCGTGGTCGGGACGATCGGCGCCAGGCTGATCCGCACGTTGAATCTGCTCTTCCTGCGCCGGGGCGATGTGAACCTTGTTTTCGGCGTCAGCGCGGAAACGGTCGATTTCGCGGGAAAATTGCCGCGGAAGCGGATTGTGATGATCGACAACGGCGGCGGCAGTCCGCTCGAGGCGCGGATCGTGCGCAT
>CAJOMA010000107.1 GCA_905235655.1 uncultured Oscillospiraceae bacterium
AAGACCCAGGATCAGCGTCATCGGAACATTGATCACGGAATACAACAGGGTAACCGTCAGGGACTTCGGGAAAACGCGGTCACGGGTCAGAATATAAATGTAATTCTTCAGTCCGGCCCAGACAGGAGTATTAACACCGTTCCAGTCGCAGAAAGAGCAGTACAGGGAATAAACCAGCGGATAACCGCAGAACAACGGCCAGCCGATCAGCGTCGGGATCATGAACATGTATCCCTGAAAACTCTCGGTCTGCCAGAAGCGTTTCCCGGACTTTCTCTTTGCGACAGTCGTTTCATTCTTAGCCATAACTCTCGATTCCCTCCTTTCAAAAATAATGAATCCTCAAAGGGCGTGTACCCCACCCTGTAAAGGCGTCCCGATACCCGGAAAATCAATCGGCTCAAAGCCGGCTCCGGAAGTTTCGAAAACCTGACAGCTTGTCCTGACAAAAGAACATATGAAACAGTACATATACAAACCGAACAAGAACAGACAAAAAAGCGGCAAAAATCTTATAAAACTTTGAGTTGACGGGGGGCTGAAATAATGATATAAATAATATGTCATTTAGACGCGCAAAAGGATCGGGCGTCTATTCCGCGGGAGGGAACACGGGATGCAGGTTTCGGGTACCGCGGAACTCTGGAGGATCCGTAATATCAAAGCAAAAAGAAAGGAAGAAAGACCATGAAGTACATGAGTGCCGAATGGCGGGACAGGCTGACAAACTGGTTGTATGCCCTGCAGAAGGATCTCTATCTTCCCCAGGGCGAGATTCCGGTCGAGGGTTTTCTGACAAAGGAGGAGCTGTCCCTCGGGGATGCTTCCGCCCACGCCTTCGCGCCCATGGCCGCGGGGACGAAATGGGGCGAAAGCTATGAATACCTCTGGCTTCGCGGCTCGGTGACGATTCCGGAATCCGCGAAGGGACAGCGCATCGCGCTGGATCTGAAAACCGGCGGAGAGACGACGGTCTTCGTTAACGGCCGTTCTTTCGGCACCTACCGCGCCGGCTGGCTCCGCATCCCGCATCATTATATTGTGGACAACTGGGTCACCCGGGACGCGCAGCCCGGAAGCAAGTATGACCTTATGCTCGAAGCCTACGCGGGCCACTATTATCCCGAAAGCCCGCTGACCGCCTGCGCGACCGCGACGGACAGCGAGAACAGGATCAGCGCGGTCGCGTCGTCGATGGCGACGACGGAGAGCAGAGACTCCGTGACGGGACCCTTCGCGCGGTACTGCTTGATGACCATGATGGTCGCGGCAGGCGCGGTCGCAGCGGCGATGGCGGCGAGCACGAGGGAGAAGGCGACTTCCTGCCCCGCGATCAGCAGACCCGCGACGACGAACAGCACGGCGAACAGGGATTCCAGACAGGCGATCACGATCGGCGCCGCGCCGACACGCTTAAAGTAACTCATTTTGAATTCGTTGCCGATGGAAAAGGCGATAAAGCCGAGGGCAACGTCGGAAATAATGGAGATCGACTCCAGAAAATCGTCGGACAGCAGGCAGAACGCGTCCGCGCCGAAGATCAGACGGGTCAGATTCGGTCCGATCAGCAGCCCCGCGACCAGATAGCCCGTGACGTTCGGCAGATGCAGGTGCTTCGCCATGCGCCCCAGGAACATGCCTGCGAAGATCATGATCGCAAGGTCGATCAGTGTATTGAGTGCTGTCATGCGTTCGTCCCCATTCCCTCCGCATAGTCGACGGGGAGCGTAAAGAGGATGCCGGTATCGGGCTTGTTCAGACCGCCGGTGACCTCGTTGACGATCCGTGAAACCGTGGCGACCTTCTCCTCCGGCAGAACCATGAGGATCGTCTTGTTCTCCTTATGTGCCGGATTCATCAAAAGACGCAGCGACGCCATGAAGCGCAGCTCGTCGTGCCCCTCCAGCGACTGCGCCATGCCCTTGCTGTCGAGGATGGTCGCGCCGGGGATATGATGCTTGCCGAATTGCGTCAGGATCTTATCCAAGCATTCGACCTTATTCAGAATAATAATCAAGAATTTCATCTTTTGCACCTCCTGCGGCTTTTTATATTACCACCAAACGACGGAAAATTCAACAATAAAACCGATCAATTCTCGCCGAAAACCTTCCGAATCGTCTTCTGCGTGAGCCGGTCGACCGCGGCAAAATCGACAAACGGCTTGCACAGCGCCTCCATGCGGTCGTGCTGCTGCTTTGCCGCGCGGATATGGGCGACCGCCTGATAGAGCAGCGAGGTTACGGTTTTGACGTAAAACTCCATGGAGGCGCGCTTCTTCGGCGGCAGGGTGGAATTCAAGTCGATCCGGCAGAAGCACGGCGCGCTGTAGGGCAGCAGCGTGCTTTCGCTGACGACGGCGGTGTCCGCCGAAGGGATCAGCAGGTGCGTCGGCTTTCCGTCCGGCAGGAGCGGAGAATAGCAGGCGATACAGGTATGTCCGAGGGACTGTGCCCTTGCCTGCAGGACCTCGAGCAGCAGCGGGGCAAGACCGTAGTCGTCGCGCAGGACGTAGACGCGACCGCAAAGCGAGGCGGGCGTATTCTGGCAGAAGTGCAGACCCTTCGGCGTGACCGCGCTCAGAAAGCGGCGGGAGAACGCCTCCTGCGGATCGCCGACGGGCTTGCACGCGGAGAGCGCGATACATTCCGCAATTGCCGCCGTTTCCTCCTGATATGCCGGCGTTTCGGAGATGAGACGGATACTGCCGCGCAAAAAGTCCGCTGCGGCGAGACACGCCGTCACGTGCGGGTACTGCGCGGCGTTTTTGCGCTGAACGGACATAATCTCTTCCTCTTTTTCCTGCATGGCTGCACTGTCGTAGAATTCGCCGAAATTCAAATAGTTCATGCTTCCGCCGCAGAGCTGCGGCTCCAAGACATGCGGCGCAGTGCCGTCCACCCACGCGGCGGAAAGCTGCGGCAGAATCACGCCGTCCAGAGAGTCGGGGTCGGAGGAACAAAGAATGTATGAAACCTCCAGCCCGCGCTCCTGCGCCGCGCGACCGATCGCGCGCATAAAGGTCGACTTCCCGCAGCCCGAACCGCCCTTGATAATTGTTAAATGCCGCACCTCCTGAAACAGTGAATCGTAATGAGAAACAAAGCCTCGCGGCGTACTCGCCCCGAGAAAAAATACTGATTCCATAAACAGCCTCCTTCCCTATGGTCTATGCAATCCTGCGGGGAAGTGTGCACCTCAGCGCGCCGTCCTGTATAGAATGGGAAAGACAAAGGGGGCTTTGCGATGGAAACGACATTGGATTTACTGCGCGAGGGAGAGTGCGCCCGTATTATTTCCCTGCAGATGCGCGGGGCAATGCGCCGCAGACTACTGGATTTCGGGATGATCGAGGGAACAAGTATCCGCTGTCTGCGCAAAAGTCCCTCCGGCGATCCTGTCATCTATCTGGTGCGCGGGACGATGCTGGCGCTGCGCCGGCAGGACAGCGGGCGCGTCGCGGTGGAGGTGACACCATGCCGTTGATCGCGCTGGCTGGCAATCCGAATGTCGGGAAAAGCACCTTGTTTAACGCCCTGACGGGGATGAATCAGCACACGGGGAACTGGCCGGGCAAAACGGTCGAGCTGGCGCAGGGGCGCTGCCGCTATAGATGTGAGGAATACCGTATTTCACGGATTAGAGCGACCAATTTTTGGTCGTCAAAAAGGGGGTGTGGCTTTATAATTTTTTATTATAAATAATTTTATTTTTATCAACAATTTCCATTTTTTTTGAAT
>CAJOMA010000108.1 GCA_905235655.1 uncultured Oscillospiraceae bacterium
GATTGCGGTGAGGGTCCACCTGTTCCCATCCCGAACACAGAAGTTAAGCTCATTTGCGCCGACAATACTTGGCGGGTGACTGCCCGGGAAGATAGGTAATGCCAACATGCATAACAAAAGCTCCTACGAAAGTAGGAGCTTTTGTTATGCAATGAATTGCGCCTGACGGCGCATGAATTGACCTTCGGTCATGAATTGCACTTCGTGCATGAATTGCCCTACGGGGCATAAGGAGCGCAATTCAATTCATGAAGCCGAAGGCTTCAAATCATGCCGCGTAAGCGGCAATTCATGACGGCGAGCGCCTTCAATTCATCAAAAGCCGGAGCAGAGTACCGTCCTCTGCTCCGGTGTGTTTACGCTGAAACACCCGTTCTGCGTCATTGCGAGCCGCGAAGTGGCAAAGTAGGAGCTTTTGTTATGCAATGAATTGCGCCTGACGGCGCATGAATTGACCTTCGGTCATGCATTGCACTTCGTGCATGAATTGCCCCGCGGGGCATAAGGAGCGCAATTCAATTTAATTTACTGCACACTGCATGGTTCCTGTCATTGCCCGACTTGCTCGGGCAATCTGTCCGTACCGACATGGAACGTTTTCTCGTAAACCGGCACAAATGTCATACCTGCGACGGACGGATTCCCTGCCTGACTGCGTCAGGCGGGAATGACACGGTTGATGGGTTTGTTGCGAAAAACGATACAGTTCCAAATCCTGAAACGGACAGATTGCCACAGCTCCTTCGGAACCTCGCAATGACGCGGAAGCGGGATGAAGGACACGGCGCGGCGCACAACGGCGCCGGACGCTTTGCGGGCGCTATTTCTCGATATAGCCGCTGATGACAGATGTGTACATATCGTCCGTAATACTCCGGTAGCGGGTTCCGGTGTAATCGTCGGTAAAGCCGACATACGCTCTGTAGACGTCTCCCGTATCGATGTCGTACACCCGTTCGTAACCGAGCGTGGCGTCGCTGCGCTTCTGGCTGATGATATCGTAGGAATTGCTGCGCGCCGCCCACGAATCCATGATCATAGAGGAAATCTCATCATAGATTCTCGCATTTGCCCGGACGGCGGCGATCTGCGAGGACTGTTCGCTGTTGAAGCCGATCATGAAAGCGTCGGTGAATTCAATGGTGGACAGGCAATGATCATAGATCGCCTGCCAGTTCACGAATTCCGTATCCGGCGCATACATGAGGATGTTGTGGTAAGAGTTCAGCGGCGCCACGTCCACGCCGTAGGTATAGAAGGACCCGACGTCAACCACGGTTGCCGTAAACAAGCCCTGCATCGGCTCGCCGTCGTCGTTCACGAAGGCGCCGCGGATAATGTCCCCGCCGAAGGCAGACTTGCCCAGATTTTCAATCACTTCAAATTCATCCAGATACACGAAGAATTCCTGATTGATCATTTGATTGCCGATCTTTGCGGTGGTATTCCATACTTTATAGAACTGCTCGGTGGTTTGCGGATCAATCGCAGCCGCTTGACCGTATACGGAATCGGGATATAAGGCGGCGTAGGTCTGCCTTGCCGCTTCGGTCTTCAAGAAGCCCGAAAGCCCCAGAGAGAATTCGATTAAGTAATCGGCGTCCTTCGGATTGTACAGCTTAAAGGTATAGCCGGAAAAAGGGTTCGTCTTCGGCGTTTCCAGCGTCCAGCCCTTCGGTATCTCCATTCTCAAATAACCGTTATCATACTCCTCGTATTCGATCCTGCTCGTTTCCGAGGGGATGATCCTGACGTCGGGATCTTTGTCATCGGACTGATTGCCGGACTTGCTGCCGGACTTGCTGTCGGACTTGCTTCCGGACTTGCCACCGGAGCAGCCTGCCAGAATGACGATCGCAAGAAGCAGCACAAGGGCGAGCGCGGATCGCAGCAGTCTTTTCTTCATCTCAGACTTCCTTTCCTGTTATGGCGTATTTGGAAATATCTTTCTCCTACAGTATACAGCCGGAACGCGGAAAAGTACAGCCCTCATTTCGTCAGTTTGCAAATAACGACGCTTCTCGGCGGGGTTACCGCTCGCTGCCGCGGGAGGCGAAGTCGGCGTCGATGTCCTCGCTCCATTCGCGCGGCACGCATTTGCCGGCGCGGAAGCCGCAGACCGCCTCGGCGACCGCCTTGTAGACCGTCTTCGTGCCCTTGCGGTCGGCGTGGAAGTTGGCGGCGCGGTCGGGCGCGATGCCGAAGGACGCCGCGGTCTGCACCGCGTCGATGTTCGCGCCGAGGAAGAGAAATTCCCAGCCGCACTCCTTCTGCTGCTCGATCAGCTTTTTGACCGCCGCCGTGGAATATTCCTTGCTCGCGTTCTCCAGACCGTCCGTCGTGATGACGAAGACGGTCTTTTCCGGCACGTCCTCGGGGCGGACATAGCGGTGCACGGTTTTGATGTGCTGCACGGTCTGCCCGATCGCGTCCAAGAGGGCGGTGCAGCCGCGCACGGTGTAGTCGCGGTCGGTGAGAGGCTTCAGGTCGGAGAGCTTCACGCGGTCGTGCAGGGTCGAGATCTCGTGGTCGAAGAGGACGGTGGTGACGAACGCCTCGCCGTCCTGCTTTTTCTGCTTGTCGAGCATGGCGTTGAAGCCGCCGATCGTGTCTTCCTCCAGACCCGCCATCGAGCCGCTGCGGTCGAGGATGAAGACCAGTTCCGTTGCGTTGTTCTTGTTGTTCATTGTGTTACCTCCTGAAAAAACGTGGTTGTTTTGTTTACAACCACATGATAACAGGAGCTTTTGCGCCGCGGGTCGCCCGTCAGGCGACAAAATACAGGCTTCCGGGGAAGCCTGTCTGTCAGATCATACGCACAGCAGCGGCTGGTCGAATTCGTAGAGCGCTTCGTTGATCTGGGCGAGGTCGTAGCAGCGGTTTTCGACAAAATAGGAAATAATCACGTCGAACTTGCTGCTGCGCGACAGGGCGAAGCCCGCCTTGGAAAGCAGCTCGTCTGTCTCCTCCGGCGACAGCTCCAGCGCGATGGCGAGGGCGATGGCGGTGGGCTTGGACGGGCGGTAATGCAGGTCGGAGCGAATCTTCGAGAAGTGCTTGCGGTCGAGATTCGCCTTCTTGTAGCATTCCGCGTCGGTCAGACCATTTTCGTCAATCTTGCGCAGCACCATCTGCGTAAAGCTCTCGTCCAACTGCCCGACCAGCTCCTGAAGCGAAGCGCTGTCCGCGCATTCTTCCATCGGCGCGGGCATGGCGGGCTTCGGCGCGCTGCCGCAGGTTTTTGCGGCGTAACGGAAGGACGGACGCGCCTGCGCAGGCACGATCCAATGGGCGCGGAGATAGGCGAGAAGAGCGTTTCTGCGTTCGTTTGTCATGGCGGTCACTCCAGCAGGCGTTTGGCAAGCAGCTCGTTGTTGCGCGAGAGCCTGCGCAGACGCTCGATATTCTCGGCGGCGAAGGGCTCTTCCGCGATCGCGGCGTCGATCAGGTCGCCGAGGGCGGCGGCGCTGACCTCCGCGAGGGGGAGATAGAGCTCCTGCCCCAGATAGTCCAAAAATCCGCTGACCTTCGGGTCGTAGACCACGCCGACCATCGGCACGCCCTGTCCGGAGGCGAAGATCAGCGTATGCAGGCGCATGGACACGACGAGCGACATCCTGCGCACCAGCGCGAGGATTTCGCTGCCGTTGATCCCGGCGCTCAGAACCAAGTGCGGGCATTTGACCTTCTCTGCGACCGCGCGC
>CAJOMA010000109.1 GCA_905235655.1 uncultured Oscillospiraceae bacterium
CCGCGGATCGCCTTCGGCGTCTCGTTTTTGCCGGACTTGATTCGGATGGTGAGCTGAGACGGCGCACCGAGCGCGGTGCCGCAGATCGGCTGATAGCACAGCACTGCGTCGCGGCTTTCCCTGCACGCCGGCGTCAGGCGCAGTCGGTCCAGCGCGTCCTGCGGGAGAATGTCGCCCGCGCGGATCACGCGCCCGCCGAGGCAGATCGAGGCGACGTCGGCCTCCGGCACGGCGGTGACAAAAATACCGCTCAGATTGACGGAGGGGTCTGCGCAAAAGTCGGACTGGCAGAAGCAGTACTCTCCGTTATACAGCGTTTCGCCGTCAGCAGCGGCGGCGCTCAGGCAGAGCGCCGCAAGGCAGACGAGCAGTGCGGCAATGCGAATGATGGATTTCATATCGGTTTCCTCCTGTGAATTGCTTCGCTATTATGATGAACCGATATTTTGAAAATATGCAAAAAACTTCCGCCGCGGATTGCGGCGGAAGTTTTTAGTACGGTCTGATATAGTGGGCGCTGGTATCCGGCGACGGCCGCATTTTAATGCCCGATATGATGCCCATTGCGATAAATGAGGTGATGATCGAGCTGCCTCCGTAGCTGAAGAAGGGGAGCGCCAGACCGATCACGGGCAGCAGACCGAGGCAGACGCCGACGTTGATGAAGATCTGGAACAGGAGCATCGCGGCGATGCCCATGCAGATCAACCGGTTCTGGTAGTCGGGCGTTTTAATGCCGATATAGATGACGCGCGCGACAATCGCAAACAGGAGAATCAGAACGACCAGACAGCCGACCATGCCGAGCTGTTCGCCGATGGTGGAAAAGATCGAGTCGGTGTGACGGGCGGGGATCGCGCCGCTGTTGGTCATCGAGCCGTTGAAGAGACCCTGGCCGGAAAGACCGCCGTTGCGCAGGGTTTTGAGGTTCTGGTTGGTCTGCCACAGCTCGTCCAGACCGTTCGGGTCGATGGTAGGGTCGTACAGCGCGAGGATACGGCCTTTTTGCTCGTCGCTCATGACGGTTGCCCAAAGGGTCGGCGCGGCGACGGCAAGAACGCCGGCGCCGGCGAGGAACCACAGACCGTTGACGCCGCCGACATACGCCATGATGAGGAAGATAAAAATGAAAATCAGAGAAACGCCGGTATCGCTGGAAATGAAGACGTACAGACCGACAATGAAGAGCATGTGGAAGGCGAGCTGACTGACGCAGCGGATGGAGGACGTTCTGGTCTGGTTGACGCTAAGCGTTCGCGCCAGGATGATCACGTAAGTGATCTTACAGACCTCGGCGGGCTGAATGTTGAAGGGCAGGAAGGGGAAGTGCAGCCAGCCTCTGTTGCCGTTGACTTCTTCACCGAATATCAGCAGCAGACCGATGAAAAAGACGTTGAAGAGGAACAGCGCGGTCCGCTGTCCGGCAAGAATGTCGATATCAAAGGCGGTCAGCGCAAAGTAAAGAATGATACCGACAAGCAGACAGCCGGTCTGAATAACGATATAACGGCTGTTGTCTGCGGTTGCCGTCGCAGCGTAGATCATAACGATACCAAAGCCCGTTGCAACGATGCAAAGCGCCAGCAGAAGCATATCGCCTTTTTTGGCGATCTCTTTGACTTTATCATACAGTTTTCCCATGCGCTCACCTCCTTCTGCTTATTTCAAGCATATATTTTAGCATGAAAAGTCAAATCTGTAAAGTTGCTTTTGCAAAAATCGGCCGCATGTGGTATAATCCCACAAAAGGATGTGAATGGAATGCAATTCATCACAAATTCGCCGGAGGAGACTGAGCTGCTCGGCGAAAAGCTGGGCAGAGCGCTGCGCGGCGGAGAGGTCGTCGCCTTCCGGGGCGGCCTCGGCGCGGGGAAGACGGCGTTTACGCGCGGACTTGCGCGGGGATTGGATATCCCGATGCGCGTCACAAGTCCGACCTACACGATCGTGAACGAATACGCGGGCGGCAGACTGCCGCTGTTCCATTTTGACATGTATCGTCTGGACTCCGAGGACGACCTGTTCGATATCGGCTGGGAGGATTATCTGCTGCGCGGCGGCGTCTGCGCCGTCGAGTGGAGCGAGAACGTCCGCGCGGCGATGCACGACGCGATCACCGTCCGGATCGACCGCCTTTCGGACGAGGTCAGACAGATTACGATAGAAGGAGGAGCGCATGATGCGGATATTGGCCTTTGAAACCTCCGCGAAGGCGGCGTCCGTCGCGCTGCTGGAGGACGACCGCCTGCTCGGAGAGTACTATCTCAACTGCGGGCAGACGCACAGCCGCACGCTGATGCAAATGGCGCAGGAGCTGCTTGCAAACTGCGCGCTGACGCCCGCGGATATCACTGCGGTCGCCTGCGCGGCGGGACCCGGCAGCTTTACCGGCGTGCGGATCGGCGTCGCGGCAGCAAAGGGCTTCGCCTGGGGCAGAGAGCTGCCCTGCGTCGGCGTTTCGACGTTGGAGAGCATGGCGCGGCAGGCGGCGCTCTTCGACGGAATCGTATGCTGCGCGATGGACGCGCGGCGCGAGCAGGTCTATAACGCGCTCTTTTCCTGCGAGGGCGGAGAGCTGACGCGATTGACCGGGGATCGCGCGATTTCTCTGGAAGAATTAACGCAGGAGCTGAAAAAGTTCGAAAAGTTGAAAATAATGGTTGGAGACGGCGCGCAGTTGTGTTATAATACATGCAGTAAGGACGTTCCGGGCTGTATGCTTGCGCCGGAACAGACGGTCATGCAGCGCGCTTCGGGCGTGGCGCTGTGCGCGAGAAGAATGCTCCTGACAGGAGAAACCTTCGACGGCGCGGCGCTGGAACCGAACTATCTGCGGCTTTCGCAGGCGGAACGGGAACTGGGCGAGCGGCTGAAGAGAAAAGGAGAATAAGAATGGGCAAAGTGCATGTTTTGGATCACCCTCTGCTGCAGCATAAGCTGTCGATCCTCCGCGACAAAAACACCGGCGTCAAGGAATTCCGAGAGGCGGTCGGCGAGATCGCCGCGCTGATGTGCTATGAGGCGACCCGCGACCTTCCCACGCACGAGGTCGAGATCGAGACCCCGATCACCACGGCAAAATTCAAGGTGCTGGCAGGCAAGAAGCTCGCGATCGTGCCGATCCTCCGCGCCGGTCTCGGCATGGTCGACTCCATGATCGCGCTGATGCCCTCCGCCAAGATCGGACACATCGGCATGTTCCGCGACCCGGAAACGCACAAAGCCGTGAAATATTACTGCAAGATGCCGCCGGATATCTCCGAGCGCCAGGTCTTCGTCGTCGATCCGATGCTCGCCACGGGTGGCACGGTCATTGCGGCGATCGACGTGCTGAAGAACGAGTACGGCTGCAAGAACATCACGCTGATGAACATCATTGCCGCGCCGGAAGGTCTGAAGGCCGTCACCGGGGCGCACCCCGATATCGACATCTACGTCACGGCGGTGGACGACTGCCTGAACGAAAACGCCTATATCGTTCCCGGTCTGGGCGACTGCGGCGACCGTATCTTCGGCACGAAGTAAGAGAATTACGAAGCTACCGCGCTGTGATGTTCCACAGCGCGGCTGTTTATTGTACAAAGAAAACCACCGGCAGTGCCGGTGGTTCCAAAAAGCTTTAGCTATGCATAGAAAAAGTATCCTCCTATGGTTTATAGTAAAAAAGGTCTGC
>CAJOMA010000110.1 GCA_905235655.1 uncultured Oscillospiraceae bacterium
TTTTTAACCTCTCGAAAGTTTGAAAAACGCCGAACTTACATAAAAAGATCAATCAGCGCAAAATACTCAAAATGTTTGATTGATTTTGACGGTTACGGATTTTTTTGACAGTCTGATCGGCGCACTGCGATCTGCAGTGCGCCGTTTTTATTGCAGACAGCCCCCTCCCGCGTCATTGCGAGGTTGCGCAGCGACCGTGGCAATCTGTCCGTTGCAGGCTTGGGAACTGCGTCGTTTTTACGACAAACCCATCAGTCGTGTCATTCCCCGGCTGACAAAGTCAGCCGAGGGAATCTGTCCGTTGCTGTTATGGCATTTGTGTCGTATTCAAGAAAGCGTCCCGCAACGAGAGACACAGATTGCCCCATGCGGGGCAATGACAGTAACATGGCGGGGCGCGGCGTATTGCGCGAAAGCGTCTCACATCGAAAGGCACGGATTGCCACGGTCGCTAACGCGACCTCGCAATGACGCGGCGGGGAGCGCCCGATAGGCACCCGTGTGAAATCAAAGCGGCGTGACCAACGGTCACGCCGAATCTTTATCTCTTCTTATACAGCAGGAGCTCCGGATCGGCGCCTTCGCACCCGTAGGTGCAAACCATGATGAAATCCGCGTTCGCAAGAACGCCGAAGCACCGTTCTTCGCCCGTTTCCAGCTGGTTTCCCAGATAGGTCGTCTCATCGTTCAGAAACTTCACGGCTGCGCCGCTCGGCAGGGGGTAGGCGAGATTCACGTATTGCCCGACCAGGGCGTTGAGCTTTTCCAGCTTGGGCATGCCGTCAATGCGCAGCGCGTTGATCTCGTCGATGAGCTGCTTTTTGAGCGCCTCGAACTGCCCGCCGTCACTGAGCTCCGCGTGGCGCTTCCAGTAATCCAGCTCCGGCAGCCGCTGCTTCAGATAGTCGCGCGCCTGCTCCTCGGAAAAGCCGTCTTTTGCCATGTGACCCGCGCAGACGTCGATCAGATCGTCCATGTCGTGATAGGTATACGTGCCGTCGGCGTAGCACCATTTACAGTAATCCTCGTTGAGCGCGCCGTCCCTGTCTCTGCCGAGGATCGCGTCGTCCAGCGGCATGCCGCAGCACTGGCAGTAAAGCTGCCGCGGCGCGCCGAGCAGGGTGTTGATCGAAACGTTGTACAGTTTGGAGAGCAGCTTCAGCGTTTCGGTGTTCGGCACGGTCTCGCCGGTCTCCCAGCGGGAAACCGCCTGGCGGGTCACAAAGACCTTTTCCGCCAGTTCGTCCTGCGACATGCCGTGCTTCGTTCTGAGCTCGTAAAGTACGTCCTTCGTGTTCATGCAAACACACCTCCCATAAGCGATTATAATCCAGAGCGGTCAAAAAGCAAGCAACGCGCTGTTGCTGTTATTGAATGCCGAACAGGCGGCAGGCGTTGGCGGCGGTGATATCGCCCGCTTCCTCGGCGGAAAGCCCTTTGATTTCCGCAATTTTCGCGGCGACCAGCGGCACGAAGCGGCTGTCGTTGCGCCTGCCGCGGTGCGGCTCCGGCGCCATGTAGGGGCAGTCCGTTTCGATGAGAATGCGCTCGATCGGCAGCGCTTCGACCGCCTCTAAGGCGCGGCGGGCGTTCTTGAAGGTCACGACGCCCGTGAAGCCGATGTACCAGCCGCGCTCGACCAGCCACAGCGCCATCTCCTTCGAGCCGGAGAAGCAGTGGAACACGCCGCGCGCGTCGGGGTGGCGCGTGACGATGTCCATCGCGTCGCCGTGCGCCTCGCGCTCGTGTACGATCACGGGAAGACGCAGCGCCTCGGCGAGCTCAAGCTGCTGCTCGAAGGCGATGATCTGCCGTATCCGCGGCACGTCCTCATAGTGGTAGTCCAGTCCGATCTCGCCGATCGCCTTTACCTTCGGATCGGAGGCTAAGGCGCGGTAGCGGTCGAGGAGTTTTCCGTCCACGTGATCGGCGTCGTCGGGGTGCGAGCCGACGGCGGCGTAGATGAAAGCATATTCATTCGCCAGCGCGACCGACCGCTCCGAGGAGGGCAGGTCGCAGCCGATGTTCATAATTCGCCCGACGCCGTGGTTTTTGAGGTCTGCGATGATCTCGGCGCGGTCAGCGTCAAAGCGGCGGTCGTCCAGATGGGCGTGAGAGTCAAAATACATATCAGTCTCCGAATTTCCGGCAGGTGAACAGGATCACCTGCCGTTTTTTTGCAAGCTCGGTCAGAAGGTCGATGGCGGCGCGGGCGCGATTGTCGTCGAAGTTGACGAGGGCGTCGTCCAGCACAAGCGGCGCGTCCTCCGGCAGAAGGCGCTCGCACATCGCCAGCCGCAGGGCGAGATACATCTGATCGGCGGTGCCGCAGCTCATGGCGGCGGCGGGACGCATGACCGCGCCGTCCTCGCTGCGGACGGACAGCAGCATGCCCGGCTCTAAGAGGACGTTCGGGTATTTGCCGCCCGTCAGCTTGGACAGCAGGAGTCCTGCGTCAGCCGTGATCTGCGGGGAAAAGCGCGAGCGCAGGGTCTCGTCGGCGCGCCGGAGGGCGGTCATGGCGAGATCAAGAACCTCGCTGCCTTCCTGTGCTTGCTGAATCTGCTCGCGCAATAGTTCCGCTTCCGCCTCCAATTCCACCGCGCTGCCGGTCGCGCCGATTGCGCCCTGCTTTGCGGCAAGGGCGGTCGACAGATCGGACAAGGCTTGCCGCGCCTGCCGCAGCTCAAAGGCGATCTTCGCGCCGTCTAAATCCATCGCCTCCGCGTCTTCGACAATTTCTTCATCGCCGAGGATCACGCGCATGGAGCCGATCTGCTGGCGCATGGTTTCCAGCGCGCGTTCCTCCGTGGCGAGCCGCGAACGGGTATGGAGCGCCGCGCCGATTGCTTCGCGCAGGTCGGCGGGAGCGGCGCAGTTCGGGGCAAAGGCGGCGCACTGCGCTACCAGCGCGTCCAGCTCGCGCTGCGCCGCGAAGACGGCATCTTCAAGCTGCTGCTTCTGCGCCGCGGCGTCGGCGCAGTCTTTTTCGTATTGCGCAAGGGCAGCGGCGTTTGCATGCGCGTGGTGTGGAGCAGTGGCAGGATGGCTACCCGACGGAGGAGATCATCCGTTCCGATATTGAGCAAAATCACTGTTACACCATGCACTACGATGATGCGATTATGGGGGTGATGGTCATCTCCTTTGATGGAGAGCCCACTTATCAGTGCATTTATGAAGGTCAATGGATTACCGATGGCGATTCATTCGGTGTGGTGCATCGCATGGCGATTTCCGACGAGTTTGTCGGGCGAGGACTGGCAAAGGAGGCGTTTGCTTTTGCCGAAAATCTGGCGAAGGAGAAAGCCGTTGCCAGCGTCCGCGTCGATACACACCGCGACAACGTGGTGATGAACCAGCTGTTAAGGAAAATCGGATACACTTATTGCGGTATCATCTACCTTCTGAACGGGAAGGAGCGGTTGGCGTACGAGAAGCGGGTGTGAACTGTGGCCAGTGAACTGAAACGGGGGATCCTAAGTTCCAGTTCACTGGCCACAAATTTCTGTTTACGTTTGATTTGTTATTTCGTCTTTTGGATTCGGATTCTCGCATCCACAGCGGTAACGTAGTGCGGATTGCCGAGCAGCGGGTTGAGATCCATCTCCGCGATTTCGGGAGCGGCCTGCACCAACGCACTCACACGGGCAAT
>CAJOMA010000111.1 GCA_905235655.1 uncultured Oscillospiraceae bacterium
GCTCGTGAAGCAGGTCAAGAAATACGGCGAGGATGCGAAGGTCGCCGTCCGCAACATCCGCCGCGACGCGATGGACTATATCAAGAAGCTCAAGAAGGACTCCGAGATTACCGAGGACGATCAGAAGAACGCCGAGAAGGATCTGCAGGATCTGACCGACAAATATATCAAGAAGGTCGACGAGGCGTGCGGCGTCAAAGAGAAGGAGCTCATGGAGCTCTAAGAGTCTGAAATACGGCAGGCAGCTACCTGCGGGCGGCTGCCTGCTTTGAATTACGGGGGGCTGTATGAGCCTTTTTAAGAAGAAAAACTACGCTGCCGACCGCCCCGTGCCGACGCATATTGCCATCGTCATGGACGGCAACGGCAGATGGGCGAAAAAGCGCGGTCTGCCGCGCACCGCCGGACATAAGGTCGGCGCGGAGGCGTTCCGCACGATTGCGAACTACGCCAAATCCATCGGTCTGAAATATCTCTCCGTCTATACCTTCTCCACCGAGAACTGGAAGCGTTCCGAGGAGGAGGTCAACGCGATCATGGAGCTGCTGGAAAAGTATCTGCGCGAACTGATCCGCGACATGGACAAGAACCGCGTCCGCTTCTGCTTCTTCGGCGACCTGAGCCGCCTTTCTCCGCAATTGCAGGAGGAGGCGCGCATCGCGGCGGAGGAGTCGAAGAAATACGCCGGCGTGCAGGTAAATTTCTGCCTGAATTACGGCGGCAGAGCCGAGATCGTCCGCGCGGCGAAGCAGTTTGCGCGCGACTGTGCGGACGGAAAGCGCAAGCCGGAGGAGCTGACCGAGGAAAGCTTTTCCGACCTCATGTATTCCGCGGGCGTGCCCGATCCGGAGCTGGTTATCCGACCCGGCGGCGAACTGCGCACGTCGAACTTCCTGTTATGGCAGAGCGCCTACGCCGAATACTATTTTACCGACGTCCTCTGGCCGGACTTCGGACCGAAGGAACTGGAAAAGGCGATCGCCGCCTATAACGGGCGCAACCGCCGCTTTGGAGGTGCAAAGTAATGCTGGTAAGAATTCTTGCGGCGGCGGTCGGACTTCCGCTGCTTCTGGCGATCGTCCTGCTCCTGCCGCCGATCGGAACGGCGATCCTGTTTGCCCTTGCGTGCATGATCGGCGCGTACGAAATGCTCTGGCGCACCGGCATCCTCAAGCACAAACGGATTGTCGCCTGTACCGCGCTGATGGCGGCGGCGGTCGTGATGTGGTCGTGGCTGCGCGCCTGCGCGATCGTCAGTGAGAGAGCTTTGTGGCTCAGCGCGCTGATCGGACTGTTCGTCTATGCGTCCGTTCTGTTCTGCGAGCTGCTCGCGGGGCATACGGAGCTGAAATTCACTGCGCTGTGTGTCGCGCTGTTCAGCGGGATCGTCTATCCTTTCCTGATTGGCTCTCTCGTGCGTCTGCGCGGGATGGAGAACGGCGAATATTACATTCTTGTCGCCTTTGTCATCTCCATGGTCGCAGACTCCGGCGCGTACTTTGCAGGCCGCGCCTTCGGCAAGCATAAGCTCGCGCCCGTCGTCAGTCCGAAGAAGACCGTCGAGGGCGCGATCGGCGGCGTGATTGCCAATATGCTCGGCATGGCGCTCTATACCTTCCTGCTGTCGCGCTTTTTCGGATTCGCGCAGGTGAACTACTTCTACGCCGTGATCTACGGCTTCGTCGGTGCGTTCGGCTCCATGCTCGGCGATCTGACCCTGTCGGTCGTCAAGCGGCAGGTCGGCATTAAGGACTACGGCAATCTGATCCCCGGACACGGCGGCATTTTGGATCGCTTCGACAGCACGATGATCTGCGCACCGATCGCGGAAATTCTGATTCTGCTGATCCCCTTCGCGGTGAAGTGATATGACGAAATATTTATCTATTCTCGGCTCGACCGGCTCGATCGGCAGACAGACGCTTGAGGTCGTGGAAACCATGCCGGAAGTACGCGTCGTTGCGCTGACGGCGGGCATGAAGGACGGGACCGGTCTGGATGGCTTTGCGCGGGCGTATCCCTCTCGCTTTTACGACGTCGGCATCGCCGAGGGACACATGGTCGCGTTCGCGGCGGGGCTCGCCGCCGGCGGGATGCGTCCCGTCGTCGCGGTCTACTCGACGTTCCTCCAGCGCGCGATCGACCATGTGATGCATGACGTGTGCATCGCGAACTTGCCCGTCGTCTTCTGCGTGGATCGCGCGGGTGTGGTCGGGGCGGACGGCGTCACGCACCAGGGGCTCTACGATATCGCGATGCTGCGCACGCTTCCAAATCTCACGATCTGCCAGCCGAAGGACGCCGAGGACCTGAAGGCGCTCCTGGGCGAGGCGCTGAAGCGCAAGGGGCCGACGGTGATCCGGTATCCGAGGGGCAATTGTTCGAATGTTCGCATGATGGAATGTTCGAATGCGGCTGGCGGATGCGCGGAAACGGAACATTCAAACATTGCCATCTGGGCCACCGGCGATCAGCTTGAGAAGGCGCAAGCCGTCGCCGCGCGAATCCCCGGCGCAGAAGTGGTCTTCGCCCGCTACCTGAAGCCGTTTGATGCGGAGCTTCTTAAGGCGCAGCGCGCGGCGGGCCGGCGGATCGTCTCAATTGAGAACGGCGCGATTGCGGGCGGATTCGGCGAGGCGATCAGCGCGGAGCTGGAAAAGTACGCCGACCTTGCCGGTCAGAGCGTGAAAAAAGCCGTTAAGAAAGCGGGAAACACCGTCCGTGACGAGATCAAAGCGACTGCTCCCCGCGACACGGGACGGTACGCGGAAAGCTGGACGACGAAGAAAACGAAGGAATCCAGCACAGCCATGGAGGTGACGGTGTATTCGCCGACGCGCTATCAGCTGGCGCACCTCTTAGAGCACGGTCACGCCATGCGGGGCGGAGGACGGGCACGTGCATTCCCTCACATCGCACCCGCGGAGGCAAGCGGAGAAGAAGTGCTCGTCAGCGAGATCGAGAAAGGACTGAACAGCGTATGACCTATGATGAAATCGTTCAGATGCTGGAGGAAGCGGGACTGCCTCTCGCTTACGACCACTTTGCCGAGGGCGAATCCCCTGACCCGCCGTTTCTGATCTTCCTGTTTCCGAGGTCGGACAACTTCGCGGCGGACGGCGGGGTGTACTTCAAAGTCAATCGGCTGAATCTGGAGCTCTACACGGATTACAAAGACCCGGAAACAGAATCCCGCGTGGAAGCCGTACTCGACCGGTACGGCGTCGTATATGAAAAAACAGAGGTCTGGATCGAATCCGAACGTCTGTATGAAGTTCTGTATGAAACGGAGGTAACGCAGAATGAGTAAAAACAAGATCAAGTATAACCTCAAGAACGTCCATGTGGCAAAGCTGCTCTCGGACGATGAGGAAACGTACATCTATGAAGAACCGAAATCCATCCCCGGCGCGGTCAGCATCAGCCTCGACGCGGAGGGCGACACCACGCCCTTCTACGCGGACGGCATCGTGTACTACCGTTCCATCACGAACAGCGGGTATTCCGGTGATCTGGAGATCGCGCTGATCCCCGACTGGTTCCGCACGGACATCCTCAAGGAGATCAAGGATTCCAACGGTGTGCTCGCCGAACCAAGTGATGATTCCGACGCGGTGCGTTTCGCGCTG
>CAJOMA010000112.1 GCA_905235655.1 uncultured Oscillospiraceae bacterium
ATGTGCTGAGTGATGCCGCCGGCCTCGGTGGCGGTAACGGATGTGTTGCGGATCGCGTCGAGGATAGACGTCTTGCCGTGGTCGACGTGACCCATGACCACCACGACGGGATCGCGCGGCTGCAGAGTGCTTTCATCGTCGGCGCTGTCGTCGATGATGCGCTCCTCAATCGTGACGACGACTTCTTTTTCCACCTTCGCGCCCAACTCCGTCGCGATCAGCTCGGCTGTATCGAAGTCGATCACTTCATTGACCGTGGCCATAAGCCCCAGTTCGGTGAACATTTTCTTGATCACCTCGGCGGCGGTACGCTTGAGCATCGCGGCCAGCTCGCCGACCGTGAGCTGCTCGGGCACCTTGATCACGAGCTGCGGCTTCTTGGCGCGCTCGGCGGCGATCCGCTTCAGACGCTCCTGCTCAGTCTCCTTGCGGGACTGACGCATGCCGCCCCTGCGGTACTGCTGCGACTTCTGTTTGATCTTCTGCTTGCCGACCGAGTGGTCGTTCTGCATCGAGCGGTTGACCGGCGCGATCGTCTCGTATTTTTCGTTGTATTTGTCCAGATTGACGTTGCCTGCGCCGCGCGTATCGACAGTGCGGGATTCGCCCTTGGTTCTGGCCTGCGGCTGGCGGTTCGCGTCCTTCTGCTTCTTCTTCGGAAGCTGCTGCGGCGGTTTCTGCTGCTGCGACGGCTGCTTGCCTGCCGACTGCGGCTTCTGCTGCTGCGCGGCGGGTTTTGCGGGCGTATCCTGTGCCGGCTTCTCTCCGGCGGGCGCCTCTTTCTTTTCAGCCTTTTCAGCGGCAGGCTCCGGCTTTTTCTCGTTTTGCAGCGCAAAGTACTTGTCAAAACTCTCCACCTGATGCTGCTGCGTGAACGTCTCGAAGATCACGTCCAGCTCCGTCTCCTCGAGCGCGGTCATGTGCTTTTTCTGGTCGGCAAAATACTTCGCCAGCAGTTCCAGCACCACGTTGCTCTTGATGTTGAAGTCCTTGGCGACCTCGTGCACTCTGTATTTATTGATCATACGCTTATGTCCTCCCTTGAATCGTTTCGGTAAAGCCGGAGGAGTTCTTTTGCGAACCCTTCGTCCTCGGTGGACAGCACTCCGGCGTGCAGCCCGACGGCAGCTTCAAACTGCTGCATGGTATAGACGGTGTCGAGCACAGGCGTTCCATCTGCGGCAGCCCGGCGGACCTCCCGCCCGAGCCGCGCGGATGCGTCCGCAGCAAGCAGACACAACGCCGCGCTGCCGTTTCGCACAGAACCGATGCATGTGTCGTGTCCCCATTGCAACCGTCCTGCGCGGCGGCACATTCCCAGAAGGGAAAGAAATTTATCCTGCGCCATCCGCTTCCAGCTCCTTTTCCATCGCGTCGTAGACGTCGTCCGGAATCGCGCACGCGAACGCGCGTTCGAGCCGTTTTGCCTTGCGCGCCGTTTGCAGACAGGCGAGTCTGCGGCAGACGTATGCGCCGCGGCCGGATTTTTTTCCGGTCAGGTCGAGCGATAACGCGCCGTCCGGACTCTTAACCACGCGGACAAGCTCCCGCTTCGGGAACATCTCACCGCAACCGACGCATTTGCGCATGGGGATTTTCTTGGGCTGCATGAAACCACCTTCAATACAGGCTGCGCCGCTTGCGGCACACACTCTGTTTCATATTATTCTTCGTCCTGCGTTTCGTCCTCTTCGATCTCCTCCGCGACGTCCGCTTCGTCAGACGCTTCGAGCGCCGTGTCGGGCTTGATGTCGATCTTCCAGCCCGTAAGCTTGGCGGCAAGACGGGCGTTCTGGCCCTTGTTGCCGATCGCCAGAGAAAGCTGACCGGCAGGCACGATGACGGTGCAGGCATTTTCGACTTCGGGATCGACCTCGACGCTGATGACCTCCGCCGGTGCGAGCGACGCCGCCACAAATGCGGCTGGGTCCTCGTCGTAGCGGACGATGTCGATCTTCTCGCCGCCAAGCAGATCGACGATCTTACCTACGCGCGCGCCGCGCGGGCCGATGCACGCGCCGACGGCGTCGATATTCTCGTCGCTGCTGACAACCGCGATCTTCGTGCGCGAACCCGCTTCGCGGGAAACCGCCTTGATCTCGACGGTGCCGTCGCCGATCTCGGGCACTTCGTTTTCAAACAAACGCTTGACCAGACCCGGATGCGTTCTGGAAAGCGTGCACTTCGGGAACTTGTGGGCGAGATCCTTGACGTCCACGACAAAGACCTTGATGATGTCGCCCTCTTTGAATGTTTCTTCCGGCATCTGCTCGCTCTTGGGCAGGATCTCCTCGTACTTGCCGATCTCGACGATCGCGTCGCCTGTCTCGGGGTCGATCCGCAGCACCTTGACAGTGATGATCTCCTGGTTCTTGCTCTGGAATTCCTCGCGCAGCAAACCGTGCTCGGCCTCGCGGATACCCTGACGCAGAACATGCTTGCCCTTGTCGGCGGCGATACGGCTGACGTCCTTCGTCTCAAGCGGGATCTCCACGATGTCGCCGGGAACGGCGCCGTTCTTGTACATCTGCGCCTGCTCGGGCAGCAGATCGCAGTCGGGATCGGAAATCTCGGACACGACGTTCTTGCGCACGTAGACCTTCATCTCCTGCTTCTCAGGGTCGATCTCGCAGAAAACGATATCCTTGTTGTTGAAGTCACGCTTGACAGCGGTGACAATGGCCTTTTGGATACCCTCGCACAGCGCGTCCATCTGGATACGCTTCTCTCTGGACAGAAGTCTCAGCGCTTCAAAAAATTCGCGGTTCATGGTTTTGGTATTCATCCTCTCTTCATTCAATCGGTTCAAAATCATCCAGCTTGATAAAGCCGGTTTCTTTTTTAGTAAAGGTCAGTCCGTCGCCGGACTCAAAGCGCACCGTGATGTTGCCGCCGTCGTACGACTCCAGCACGCCCTTGAAATCGCGCTTGCCGTTCACGGGACGGATCATGCGCACCTGTACGCGCTGTCCGATGCAGGCGGTGAAATGCGCGGGCTTGGTCAGGCTGCGCTCAACGCCCGGCGAACAGACCTCGAGACAGTAGCCCTGCTCGATCGGATCGAGCTCATCCAGCGGCGCGTCAATGGCGCGGCTGAACGCCTCGCAGTCGTCAATGCCGACGCCGCCCTCCTTATCAATATAGATTCTCAGATACCAGGTGCCCGCCTCGCGGACATACTCCACATCCCAGAGGGAGCAGCCCTCTTCCCGCACCACGGGCTCGGCCAGGGCCTGGATCTTCTCGGTCAGCTTACTCATGTTGTCCCACCTTTTGTCTCGGGCAAAAAGCCTCACAAAAAAGAGTGGGTCGCGACCCACTCTCATGAAACCTTAATCCTTACGTTGATACTATAACACTATATCTTGGGTTTTGCAAGCCTTTTTTTATACTGAAACCTGATAGGAATCTCGGAATCTTTCCGGCAGAATTTGTGCCATACTTCGTTGAAGCCCTTGACCATATATCTCCATTATGCTCTGCGGACTTCGCCTCGTCTGGCGCAAATTCTGCTCGGAAATCTTTATCGACCTTCCTATCAGCTTTCAGTATAAAACCCGAAAATTTCAAACACGCAAAGGATGAACTGATATGAGCGCTTCAACCGAAAGAAAAAATC
>CAJOMA010000113.1 GCA_905235655.1 uncultured Oscillospiraceae bacterium
GCTTCCACGCTTCGTCGGCAAGCTCCGCATAGCCGCGGCGGAAGGCGTAATCGTCCATCTTCTCAACGTCCGCCGAGAACGTGCCCGATTCGCCTGCGTCCACAAAATAGACCAGCGTGATCTCGTCGCCCGCCGCAAACCAGCCGAGGCTGAACATGCTGCGCGCCTTGATGTTGCGGTCGAATAGGTAGACGCCGTTGTGATAGACGGACACCGCGCTGACGTTGCTGAAATTCGTCGTCGCGCAGTACAGACCGTCCGTATCCGCCCGGTAGACCACGCTGAGGCTGGAGCGTCCCGCGGCGGCGGTGCAGTTGAAGGAATACTGCGTGCCGGTCGTGCCGCTTGCCTCCAGCGTAACGTTTTCATCCGAGTGCCGCAGCTCCGAGTGCTGCACGGGAACATACAGCGGCTCGTGCACGCCGGTCGCCAGCGCGAACATCTCGTTCTGCTCCCAGATCGGGTTATATCGCTCCTCCTCGGAGACAAACGTCGCAAACTTCGAATTCGTCATAAAGCCGAGGGAGATATAATAATCGTTGCGCAGAAGATTCGTGCCGCCCTCGGTCGCGATCAGCGTGTTGTACTGCGTGTCGCGGTACTGACCGTCGCGGTCGAGCAGGTACTTAATGCCGCACATCGCGTTGACAAACGGCGAGGACTCATAGTAGAGGAAGCGGTTGCTTCCCGGCCACGACGAGGTGCCGAGGGAACGCGAGAAGCGGTTGAAATTGGCGTTGGCGGACGAGGTGAAAATCGTCACGCCGTTGTAATTGTTGAGCGCGCCGTCGTTCAGCGTGTTGGTATTGGTCGTCTCCGTGCGCCAGAACTCCGTCTTCCCCTTTTCCAGCTCCTTCGCCTTTTCGAGCAGAACCTGCACCGCCTCGCCGTCCTTCGGGTAGCTGCTGCGCGAGGTAAACGAAACCTTGTCGACGCCGAAGCTGAAGCAGAGAATCATTTCAGAGGAGATGATCGCCGCCAGAAGCAGCAGCGACACGGTACGGCGCCACTTGCGCTCGCCGTAGATCAGGAAGAAGGCGATCATGCCGGCGAGGACGACAATCCCCGCAATCAGAGATTTCTCCGGGAAATCCTCCGCGCCCCATGCGTTCCAGATCAGCAGACCCGCGATCGGTACGATGATCGCCAGATACCACTTCTTGAAGCTGTCCATCAGCGTAAAGGCGCGGTATGCCATGCAGATCGTGACGAAGCTGAACAGGAAGCTGAAGCGGTACGGCAACATATTCGGGAAGTGGAAGCCGTGCCAGATATAGTCCAGATAACGGGAAATAAAGCTCAGGAACAGGAAGAGCAGCAGAAGCACGCTGCAGATTTTTTCGCGCAGGCGAATCTTACCGCAGCAGCAGAAGAAGATCGCCAGAATCAGCGCGGAGAAGCCGCAGTAAACGTTCGGCAGACCCTCCATCTTCGTCACGTCGGGAATCGGCATCAGCTTGGTGAAGATTTGCTTCGCCGCGTCCCAGATTCCCGGGATCGTCTTCTCGAGCAGGAAGCTGATCGTGCTCTTCCCTTCCGGCACAGTGCTGCTGACGCCTTGTGCGATATTCAAGCCGAAGATATGAACGTCCTTGCTCTTGGCTGAGTTGGTAATGCCCATCGCCTTGAGGGTCGGGATCAGCAGGGCGGCGGCAAGCGCGACGCCGATCAGCGTGCACACGCCGATCCGCAGGAAGCGCCGCAGGAAGCTCTTCCAGCCCTGCCAGCAGACGATGCAGTAGACGATAAAGGTCAGCAGCACAAAAATGCAGCAGAAGTACGCGATATAGTAGTTGCACCAGAGCGAGAGCGCCAGCGTGATCACATACAGACGGAATTTCCCGTCGCGCAGGAGGCAAACCGTCCCCGCAATCAGAAGCGGCAGGAGGGCAAAGGTGTCCAGCCAGATGTTGTTCCAATAGTAGCCGCAGACCCACGCGCAGAAGGCGTACATCAGTCCGAAGAAGGCGATGGAATAATCGTTTCTGCGGTAGACGATGCGCAGGAACATGGCGAAGAACAGACCTGCGCAGGCAAGCTTGATCGCGGTCAGCAGGGCGAAGAATTCTCTCAGAGCAGAGGCGGGCACCAGAATGCACAGCCAGTTCAAGGGGCTTGCGAGATAGTAGGCAAAGAGAGAGGCGTAGCCCGTGCCCATGCCGACGTTCCAGGTATACTGCAGCGACCCGCCGGACAGCAGCTTCTGGCGGAACGCCGAGAAGAACGGATAATACTGATGCCATTCGTCATGCGCCAGAATCATATTGTCGCCGAACGGATAAACGCCGCCGACGGCAAAGACGATGCACACGATCACAAAGGGCATCAAAAACGCCAGCAGGAGCGGCAGCCGTTCCGTGCGTTTCTCCTTTTTCAGCGGAGAGACGCGCACTTTCTTTCCCTGCGCGTCATTCTTCTTTGACGGGGTTTTCTTTTGAAACAAAGAGCGCTTCAATTTTCCACCTCCTCATGGTTGCCGAAGCGGGATCGTATGCTTTTCAGCTTCTGCCGGAAGCCGCCCTTTGGGGACTCGGACGAATCCGGAAACAGCGTATAATCCCTGCGGCGCAGATAAATCAGTCCGCCGAAGGCAAGCAGCGCCGCCGCGCTGATCAGCATGCCGGCGGTCAGACCCGGCGTGCGGTAGCGCAGCGTGACCGTGTGCGTCCCCTCGCTGAGCGGGAAGGCAATCACCGCGTCCGTCAGCAGAACCGTCGGCGCGGCGGGGTCAAAGGTCGCCGCGAGCTCCACCTCCTCGCCGTCCACCTCCGCCGTCCAGCCCGGCTCATAGGGAACGGAAGTGTAGAACAACCCGTCGCGCTGCGCGGTCACGGTGCCGGAAAGCCTCGTGTCCGATACCTCGGTCAGCTCCCACGGCTCGTCAGCAAGCGCGTCATAGCCGCGCCGGAACGCGATATCGTCCATGCGCGCGACGTCCGCTGAGAAGTAGCCCTGCCAGCCGGGATCGACAAAGTAGACGAGCTGAATCTCGTCGCCTGCGGAAAGCCTGCCGAGGCTGAACATGCCGTGGGACGTGATATAGCGGTCGAAGACGAACTGTCCGTTGAGATAGACGTAAACCGTCGTCAGATTCGGAAAGCGCGTCGTCGCGCAGTACAGGCCGTCCGTGTCCGCGCGGTAGAACACGCTGAACGTCGTTTTCTCAGCAGCGCAGCGATAGGAAAAGTACCGCTCCGAGCCGTTATAGGGCTCGAGCTCGCCGCCCTCCGTCCAGGAAATATACTGCGAATAGGGCACCGGCACATAGACGTCCTCATGCACGCCGGTCGCGAGCCTGAACAGCTCGTTCTGATCGCGGATCGGGTTGTCCGTATCCGCATTCTCCGAGAATGCCGACAGATCCATGTCCGTCATAAAGCCCGCAGAGATATAGTATTCGTTGCGCAGAAGATTGACGCCGCCCTCCGATGCGAGCAGGGCGTTGTCCTGCGGATCGCGGTACTGTCCCTCGCGGTCGAGCAGATACTTGACGCCGCAGAGCGTATTGGAAATCGGCGAGGATTCGTTGTAAACGTACCAGTTGCAGACCGGCAGCGACGATATGCCGAGCGCCGGTGAGAAGCGGCTGAAATTGACGTTGTGGCGGCAGAGGAAAAGACGGAAACGCCGTGATAGCCGTAAATTGCGCCGTTATTGCGCGCGTCGTTCGACTGCGTGACGGTCAGCTCCGTGCGCGGCAAGGCGCTGCCGTTCTGCTCCAAATCGTCCGCCTGCGCAAGCAGGCGTTCCACCGCCTCGCCGTCCTGCGGATAGTCGGCAAGGGTCTGGAACGGCCACAGCGTTCTGTTTGCGCCGTTCATGCCGAGGTAGAAGCAGGAGATCATCTCGGCGGCGATCACCGTCATCACAACAGCCGTCGAAGCGATACGGCGCGTCCTGCTCCTGCCGTGGAGCATAAGCGCCGTCACCATGGCGGCGAGCACAAAGAGCGCCGCGATCACGGAACCGCTTGTAAGGGTTTCCGCGCCCCATGCGTTCCAGATCAGAAGACCCGCGATCGGTACGACGATCGCCGGATACCACCTTTTGAAGCTGTCCATCAGCGTGTAGGCGCGGTACGCCATGCAGATCGTAACAAAGCTGAACAGGTGGCTGAAGCGGTACGGCAGGCCGTTCGGGAAGTGGAGTCCGTGCCAGAGATAATCCAGCCTGCGGAAGACGAAGCTCACTAACAGGAAGACCAGCAGGAAGACGCCGCAGAGCTTTTCACGCAGGCTGATCTTGCCGCAGCAGCAGAAGCAGATCGCTAAAATCACGGCGGAGAAGCCGCAGTAGATATTCGGCAGACCCGTCGGATAAATGTCTGTCACGGACGGCGCCGGCATCAGATTGGTCAGAATCTGCTTCGACGCGCTCCACAGACCGGACAGAATCTCTCCAACCGACGCGCTGCCGCCGATACCGGAGACAAAATTCATTTCCCACGCGCCGAACTGCGCGCCGACGGCGGAATAGGTGTTTGACATCGCCTTGAGGGTCGGGATCAGCAGCACGGCGGTCAGCCCGAAGGCGATCAGCGTGCACACGCCGATCCGCAGGAATCTGCGCAGGAAGCTCCTCCCGCCCTGCCAGCAGACGATGCAGTAGACGATAAAGGTCAGCAGCACGAAAATGCAGCTGAAATAGGACAGATAATAGTTGCACCAGAGCGAGAGCGCCAGCGCGATCACATAGAGGCGGAATCTGCCGTCGCGCAGGAGGCAGACCGTAGCCGCGACCAGAAGCGGCAGGAGCGCGAAGGTGTCCAGCCAGATATTGTTCCAGTAGTAGCCGCAGACCCATGAGCAGAAGGCATACATCAGTCCGAAGAACGCAATGGAAAGGTCGTTCCTTCGGTAGGCGATCTTCAGGAAGAGCGCAAAGAAGCCGCCCGCGCAGGCGATCTTCACCACGGTCAGAAGGGCGAAAAACTGCGGCAGCGCGGAGGACGGAACGAGAACGCACAGCCAGTTCAGGGGGCTTGCGAGGTAGTAGGCGAAGAGCGGCGCGTAGCCCGCGCCCATGCCGACGTCCCAGCTATACTGCAGTGAGCCGCCGGAAAGCAGCTTCTCGCGGAACGCCTTGAAGAACGGATAATACTGCTTCCATCCATCATGGACGAGAAGCGTGTTGCCGCCGAACGGAGAAAGACCCGCAATGGCGAGGATGACGCACGCCGCCGCGAACGGCAGCGCAAACGCCAGCGCAAGCGCAAGCCGGCTCTCTGTTTTTTTGACCAGCGGGGAGACTGTCTTCTTTGCAGAAACGTCAGGATTCTTCTGTTTCGTCGGAGCGACCTTTTTCTTTTTTGACGAAGAAGTCTTCATGTTTGTTCCTCCATCACTTGAGCCAGGCGCGCGATCAGGTACGGCAGGGTCTGTTCAAAATTCACGCCGTACCAGCCCTTCCCATAAATATTTTATCAAATTATGCAAATCTACAATAGATGACTTCAATTCCAAAGAAACTTTTCCTTCTTTTAATAATATAAGGCTCTTTGGC
>CAJOMA010000114.1 GCA_905235655.1 uncultured Oscillospiraceae bacterium
AACTCACGACCGTCGGCGTATACAGATACGGTAGGTCGTGAGTTGCGCAGTAAGTCAAAATCCTTGCGAAGCAAGCGTTTGTTTAACCAAAAAGTTAGGGAATCTAAGAAATTGAAAAGCGCATAGTTAGCGAAAAAAGCCGAAAAATCTTTGCTGATTTTGACGATTACGGACTTTTTTGACAGTCTGTGAAGAGGCGAGCGCGTTATGCGCTCGCTTCTTCTTTCGCATCGTTACAGGCGGATGCGGCCGCCGATGAGTTTACTCGTCAGCGCGAGGCGCTCTGCGTCGCCGCCTCTGGATTCCAGTGCGCCGCGTGCGCCGAGCACGAGCAGGATCGCAAGGTAAGTATCCCACCCCAACGGAGCAGCGCCGCGTTCCATCTCGGAGATCTTCTGACGGCTTTTGCCGACCGCGTCTCCAAGCTCTGCCTGTGACATGTGCAATTTCTTTCGATATGCAGGCAGATCGCGCACCAAGGACTCAATCAATTCTTTCTGCTGTTCTGTCTGTACAAACTGCGGCATTGCATTTCCTCGCTTTCCATTAAAGCATGAATAGACTTTCGTACAGTTTTTATAATAGGTTTGTGAACGAAAATCTATCCACATTCACTATTATTTGGAAATAGTATACCACTCATTTTTTGGTTTGTAAACAGCGAAATTGAAGAAAATTGGGTTTTTTGTGAATATTTATTGAATTTTTTTACATGAAATAAACCAGACAGTACACAAAAAAGCCAATTGCCGCCGCAAGCGCCAATGAGCCGAGGATGCTCAGCAGGATGATCAGCCATTTCGGCGCTTCGGGCTCTTCCTCTTCCGTTTCATAGACCGTCACCGGATAGTATTCGCGGATTACCTGCGCGGGCGGGTATTCGTCCGGAATTCGAATCTCCTCCGGCTTCAGCTCCTCTGTCTTCGGAAGCGGCGTCACGACCGTCTCTTCGATCTCTGCCAGGTCTGCGCCGCACAGATCGCAGACCGTGTTTTCCGCCGGGTTCGGCATACCGCAGGCGCAGGCTTTCCAACCCGCCTGCTCTGCCGTCAGCAGCTTCTGCTCCGGCAGCCTCCGCCAGGACGTTCCGTCGCTGAAAGCGACCCGCTCCACCGTGATGCGCAGAGACGCGACCGCCTCGCGCTGCAGCACCAGCATCCGTTCTTCTCCGAACAGGCTGTGCGGCGCGGCATTGCAGTCGGCAAGGATGATATCCTGCAGCGTATAGAGCGCCGAGCCGTCCGGGCGCAGGCCTTCGATCTGCAGGATAACCGTGGAGACCGTGCGATCCGACCGGTTGACCATACGCACCTGTGCGAAGACCGCGCCGGTCTCCGTTTCGGTGCAGCGGCGGCTGCAATAGACCAGCGCCGGACACTCCGGCTGCAGCAGCTTATGAAGCTGTATTTCCTCCGCAAGGAAGCGATTGGCGGAAACTACCATGGGAAAACTCTCCTATCAGTTAAAACCGTGTGTAAAAACTGCCTCGTAGACAGCGCCGTCGACCAGCTCGGTCTCCTCGATGCCTACCATCAGCGCTTCGCCGTCGCAGTAGAAGCACCACCAGCCCTCATCGTCGTTCCAGTCGGCATATTCGCCGTCGACGGTGTCATAGAAGCCGCTGCTCTGCGCGGACTCCTGAACAAGCTCTTCGTCGATCAGCACCTCGGCAAGGGTCGTCTTCGAGGTTTCCAGCTCAAATACCTTGAGCTCGCCGTCGTCATGCGTGACGCGGAAGGTGATGTGCAGCGGCTCGTTGAAGGTCGGCGCATCGTTCTGTTCGGTCGGGGCGGCCGTTTCCTCCGTAAGCGCTTCCGTTGCCTCGGCAGTCAATTCCGTCGGCGCGGCGGAAGCGCTTTCCGTCGTGTCGGCCTCAGGCTTCGCTCCGCAGCCGCACAGCACGCCGATCAGTAAGGTAAGGGCAATCAAAAGTGAAATAAACCGTTTCATTTTTCCTCCATATTGATTATGAATTCTATATGCCCAAAACACAATAACGGCCGTGGGAAAGCGCACAGCCGTTACTGTGTAAAGGTTACTTCTTGTAGGTCTTCTGACTTGCACATAGGACAATGTCTGCGCCTGCGCTCTGCCTTCCCGGTCGCCCAGTGACTGACTTTCGTCAACGAGCTGCAGACTCTGTGCTTACAGCGGCGGTTACCGTGGGGTCTTGCACCCCGTTCCCTTGTTCATCTCCGCGCCCATCCGGCTGCGGAGCCACAAAAAGCATCAGATGATATTGAGTTTTGCTGATTCTCAGCTCAGCCAGCCGTAAAGGATCTGGGCGATTTCCGCGCGCGTTGCAGTGCCGAGCGGATCGAGGATATCGGTCGGCTCATCCTTGTTGGTGCCGGTGGGCTTGCTCTCGATCTTGCCCTTGCCGCGGATGATGCCTTCGCCGACTGCCCAGCGCATCGGGTCTCTTGCGAACGCAGATACCTTGTTTGCGTCCACGAAGTTCATCAGAGAGCCCTTCGGGGTCACGTCGTCGCCGTTCCACTTTGCATAGCGGTACAGCATGGCGGCAGTCTGCTCGCGGGTGATCGGTTCGTTCGGCGAGAACTTGCTCTCGCCCACGCCGTTGACGATGCCGTTCTCATACGCCCATGCAACAGCCTTTGCATACCACGCGGTCCGTCCCACATCCGTGAACGGATGGGTATAGGTGCCTTCGCGCTCCTCCAGACGGTAGAGGATCGTCACCATCATGCCGCGGGTCAGTTTGCCGTTCGGGTCAAACTTGAAGTCTGCCACGCCGTTCATGTACTGATACTCCAGAACGAAATCCAGCGCGTCGTGATACCAGGCCTTGACGTCGACGTCGTCGAACTTCTTCGCAAGGCAGGTCTTCATCTGCAGCACGGTGGTATAGAAGGTCTCGCCGCGGTACTCGTAGGTGTAGAGCGCGTACAGCGTCGTCAGCGCGGACTGCGGCGTGTAGGAGTCGGTAAAGAAGACGGGCTTTTCCGTATCGTCCTTGATCTTTGCTTCCGTCCAGCCGATGAACACATAGTTGTGCATATCCGCTCTGATCTCGCCCTGCGGCGCCTTCAGTGCGGTCGGCACGTCGATGAAGGTGGAAATGCGCTTTGCACTGCAGCCCGCAGGTACGGAGAAGCGAAGCTCAGCAGCCTCTCTAGCGCGGAACTGCACCGTCAAGCAGCAATCCTTCACAATGTTGGACAGGTAGAAGAAGTTGCCGGACTGCATGACCGTTGCAGCGTCCGCCGGCTCAAGGATGAAGCCTGCCGCGTAGTAGCCGTTATCCGGCGTTGCGGTTACCACGTTATCCACAAGGGTGACTCTGCCGTATTCCTCATTGTCGGATTTGACCGTAACCTTGTACGCGGCGGGAGCAGTCGGCTCGGTCGGCGCGGTTGTCGGCTGCGTGGGCGCAGTCGTCGGCTGGGTCGGCGTGGTGGTCGGCTGGGTCGGCTCAGTGGGAGCCGTGGTCGGCTGCGTCGGAGCCGTGGTCGGTTCGGTCGGAGCGGTCGTCGGCTGCGTCGGAGCCGTCGTCGGCTCAGTGGGAGCGGTCGTCGGCTGG
>CAJOMA010000115.1 GCA_905235655.1 uncultured Oscillospiraceae bacterium
AAAAAGTACAGCTTCGCCGCCGCTCCATGTCTGAGAACAAAATCCTTCAGAAAAGGATGAATTACCCCCAGCGTTTCTTTGTAAAAAACGCCTTTGATATGGGGCGTGGACTGCGAAAGGTCGCCGGTAATTCGGTAATTATCGGCGATACCTCGCGGCCGAAACGGGAGAAAAACCCGTAACTCTAATAAGGAGGAAACTTCACCATGCATATCACCGATCCCATTGCGGATATGCTCACCCGCATCCGCAACGCGAACAACGCAAGACACGACACCGTCGACGTGCCGGCCTCCAACATGAAGAAGAGCATCGCTCAGATCCTGCTGGACGAAGGCTATATCAAGAGCTTTCAGGTCATCGACGACGGCATCCAGGGCGTGATCCGCATCGCGCTCAAGTACAACGGCAAGGACAAGGTCATCACGGGCCTGCGCCGTGTCAGCAAGCCCGGCCTCCGCGTTTACGTGGGCGCCGACGAGCTGCCTCGCGTGCTCCGCGGCCTCGGCATTGCCATCGTTTCCACGTCCAAGGGCGTCATGACCGACAAGGCCGCTCGCGCGAACCATGTCGGCGGCGAAGTCCTGGCGTTTGTGTGGTAAGGAGGGCGGAAAACTATGAGTCGAATCGGTAAAATGCCCGTTGCCGTTCCCGCCGGCGTGACCGTCACGCTGGGCGAAGGCAACCTTGTCACCGTCAAAGGCCCGAAGGGCACCCTGACCCAGCAGTTCAACCCCGCCATGACCCTCAGGCAGGAGGGCGCGGAGGTTCTCGTTTCCCGTCCCAACGACGAGAAGGAGAACCGCGCGCTGCACGGCCTGACCCGTGCGCTGCTGCACAACATGGTCGTCGGCGTGACCGAGGGCTACAAGAAAGAACTCGACATCAACGGCGTCGGTTACCGTGCCGCCAAGGAGGGCAAGAAGCTCGTCCTGACCATCGGTTACTCTCATCCGGTCGAGGTGGAGGAGATCGAGGGCATCAGCATTGAGGTCCCGAACCCCAACCACATCGTCATCTCCGGCTGCGACAAGCAGGCCGTCGGCCAGTTTGCCGCCGAGGTGCGCGAGAAGCGTCCGCCCGAGCCGTACAAGGGCAAGGGGATCAAGTACACGGATGAGGTCATCCGCCGCAAGGTCGGTAAGACCGGCGTCAAGAAATAAGGAGGTGTGCCGAAATGATCAAAAGACCCGATACGAATGCGCAGCGTTTAAAGCGTCATAAGAGAGTCCGTTCCAAGGTCTCCGGCACGCCCGAAAGACCCCGTCTGAACGTATTCCGCAGCGAGAAGAACATCTACGCCCAGATCATCGACGACGTGGCGGGCAACACGCTGGTTGCCGCGTCCTCGCTCGACAAGGAGATCGAGGGCAACGGCGGCAACAAGGCCGCGGCGCGTGCGGTCGGCAAGCTGGTTGCCGAGCGTGCGAAGGCCAAGGGGATCGAGACGGTCGTGTTTGACCGCGGCGGTTACCTGTATCACGGCCGTGTCGCGGAACTGGCCGAGGGCGCCCGCGAGGGCGGTCTGGAATTCTAAGGGAGGAGGAAAATAGAAATGCCCAGATTTGAAAGAGAACAAAGCGAATACATGGAAAAGCTCGTTTTCCTCAACCGCGTTTCCAAGACTGTCAAGGGCGGCCGCGTGGCGAAGTTCTCCGCGCTGATGGTCGTCGGCGACGGCAAGGGCAAGGTCGGCTACGGCCTCGCCAAAGCCGCCGCAGTTCCCGAGGCGATCCGCAAGGGCCTCGAGGCTGCCAAGAAGAACATGATCACCGTCACGCTTGAGGGAACCACCATCCCGCACGAGACCATCGGCGAGTTCGGCGCGGGCCGCGTGCTGCTCAAGCCCGCCGCTCCCGGTACCGGCGTCATCGCCGGCGGCGCGGTGCGCGCGGTGGTCGAAGCCGCCGGCATCAAGGACATCCGTACCAAGTGCCTGCGCTCCAACAATCCCAACAACGTCGTCGGTGCGGCGTTTGAGGGTCTCAAGTCCATGCGCAACGCCCAGCAGGTCGCCCAGACCCGCGGCAAGAGCGTGGAAGAGATCGTCGGTTAAGGAGGCTCGGACATGGCAAAATTGAATGTTGAGCTCGTCAAGAGCCTGAACGGCAGACTGGAAAAGCACATCGCCACTGCCAATTCTCTGGGCCTGCGCCGCATCGGCGACAGCACGGTCCAGCCCGACAATGACCAGACCCGCGGCAAGATCGCTCAGATCGGCTATCTGCTCAAGGTCACCGAAGTGAAATAAGGAGGAGATGTCGAAATGAAACTTCATGAACTGTCTCCTGCCGCGGGTTCCAACAAGGAAGCCTACCGCAAGGGCCGCGGCAACGGCAGCGGCAACGGCAAGACCGGCGGCCGCGGCCACAAGGGCCAGAAGGCCCGCAGCGGCGGCGGCACCCGCATCGGCTTCGAAGGCGGCCAGATGCCTCTGGCGCGCCGCACTCCGAAGCGCGGCTTCAACAACATCTTCGCGAAGCCCTATGAGATCATCAACCTGAACGCGCTCAATCGTTTTGAGGACGGCGAGACTGTTACCGCAGAGGCTCTGCTTGCCAAGGGCGTCCTGTCGAAGTGCGAATACGGCTTCAAGGTGCTCGGCAACGGCTCGGTCAAGAAGAAAGTCACCGTACAGGCGTCTGCGTTTTCCCAGTCCGCGAAGGAAGCCATCGAGGCGGCTGGCGGAAAGGCAGAGGTGGTCTAAGTGATCCAGACAATTCGAAAGGCATGGGGCGTTCCCGAGCTGCGGAAGAAGCTCATCTTCACGGTCATGATCCTTCTGATCTTCCGCATCGGCAACGCGATCCCCGCGCCGTATGTCAACACCACGCTGCTCCAGGCCTATCTCAACGGCATGAGCACCACGGTGCTGGGGCTGTACAACGTGATGTCCGGCGGCGCGTTCGCGCAGGCGACGGTGTTCGCCCTCGGCGTCCAGCCGTATATCAACAGCTCCATCATCATCCAGCTGCTGACCATCGCCATCCCCGCGCTCGAGCGTCTTGCCCGTGACGGCGGCGAGGCCGGCAAGCGGAAGATCGCTTCGATCACCCGCTACGCCACGGTGGCCATCGCTCTGCTGCAGGGCCTCGGCTACTACTTCCTGATGCGCAACTACGGCATCCTGGAGCAGGAGGGCGTCTGGCCCGCCATCGTCATCATCGTGACGTTCGTGGCCGGCTCCAGCTTCGTGATGTGGCTGGGCGAGCAGGTCAACGAGTTCGGCGTCGGCAACGGCATTTCGATCATCCTGTTCGCGGGCATCATTTCCCGCGTGCCGTCGATGATCTCGATGGCCCGCAGCTACGTCGCAACGGCGGAGAACACCGGCCTTGCATGGCTGTATATGTTCCTGCTGCTCGTCGGCATCCTGCTGCTGGTCGTGCTGATCGTCCACGTCAACGCTGCCGA
>CAJOMA010000116.1 GCA_905235655.1 uncultured Oscillospiraceae bacterium
GTGTTCGCCAGCCGCTCTCCGTTCCGCCCCAGCCCCATTGGGCTTTCCTGCGTGAAATTAGAGGAAATCCGCCGCACGCCGCACAACGGCACGGTGCTGATCGTCTCCGGCGCGGACCTCATGGACGGCACGCCGATTTTCGACATCAAGCCCTACCTTCCCTACGCGGACGCGCATCCGGAGGCGGTCGGCGGCTTTGCGAACACCGCTCCCGAAGCGGCGCTGACGGTCGACTGTCCGCCGGAGCTTTTGGAACAGATTCCGCCGGATCGCCGCGACGCGCTGCTGCGCGTACTGGCGCACGATCCGCGCCCGTCTTATCAGGACGATCCCGAACGTATTTACGGCATGGAATTCGCAGGCTGCGACGTCCGCTTCCGCGTAGACGGCGCGCAGCTCGCCGTCTGCGAAATCAGAGAGAAACGCACGGAGGAAATATGAAAGTAGTACTTATCGACGGGCAGGGCGGCAGGCTCGGGCAGCTCCTTGCCGAAGCGATCAACGCAGAGCATATTCCCTGTGATCTGACGGCGATCGGCACGAACAGCATCGCGACGAGCGCGATGCTAAAGGGCGGCGCAAAGCAGGGCGCGACGGGCGAAAATCCAGTTATCGTCGCCTGCCGCGACGCGGACATCATCATCGGGCCCATCGGGATCGTGTCTGCAGACTCCCTGCTCGGCGAGGTCACGCCCGCGATGGCGACCGCTATCGGACAAAGCAAGGCGTTGAAGCTCCTTCTGCCGGTCAGTCACTGCAGCAATCAGGTCGTCGGCGTCAAGCAGCTTTCGATGAGCGAAATGGTAAAAGCGACTGTGGAACGGCTGAAGGAGCTCTGCTGAACTGCAAAACACTTGCATTTTCCCTTGCACAGTATCATGAGAGGCAGGAAACTTGATGCAGAAAAAACGGATTCTTTTCGTCTGCCACGGCAATATCTGCCGCAGTCCGATGGCGGAATTCATTATGAAGGATATGGCGAAGCGGCGCGGACTGGAGGCGCGGTTTGAGATTGCCAGCGCCGCCACTTCGGACGAGGAGATCGGCAATCCGGTCTACCCTCCCGTCCGCTCACTGCTTTCCGCGCGCGGCATTTCCTGCGCGGGAAAGACGGCGGTGCAGCTTTGCGCCGCGGATTACGCGCGCTATGACATGTTCATCGGTATGGACGGCGCGAACCGGCGCAACATGCTGCGATTGTTCGGCGGCGATCCGCAGGGCAAGGTCTCCCTGCTGCTCGACTACACGGAGCGCCCGCGCGACGTCGCCGACCCGTGGTATACCCGCAATTTCCGCGAGGCAGAAGCGGATATCGACCGCGGCTGCGCCGCGCTGCTGACCTATTTGGCGGAGTAATGGACAAATACACCAAAGTTCACAGTCGCGTCATTGCCAGGTCGCAAAGCGACCGGGCAATCTGTCCGTATCAGGTATGGTATTTAAGCCGTTTTACGAACAAGTGTTCCTCGACGATACGCACAGATTGCCACGAAGAGAAGGACTGCTGCAAGGCGAATATCTTGCAGCAGTCCTTTTGCATTTATCTCATTATACTTCGCAGTACGCCTTGGCGGTCTTGGCGGCGAGGCGGGCGTTGTTGTAGACGAGCCGGATATTGGACTCCAGACTGTCGCCGCCGGTCAGCTCCTTGACCTTCGCCAGCAGGAACGGCGTGGTCGCCTTGCCATGGATGCCGCCCTCGTTGCACTGACGGATCGCTTCGTCGATCGCCGCGTTGATGACCTTCGGGTCCATGGAATACTCCTCGGGAATGGGGTTGGTCACGAGCATGCCGCCGCGCAGACCGAGCTCGTGCTGCGTCATGAACGCCTTGGCAAGCTCCTCCGGCGTGTCGATCTCGTAGTCGACGGAGAAGCCGCTGCTTCTGGTGTAGAAGGCGGGCAACTCCTTCGTGCCGTAGCCGATGACGGGAACACCGTGCGTTTCCAGATATTCGAGGGTCAGACCGAGGTCGAGGATAGACTTCGCGCCGGCGCAGACGACCATCACGGGCGTGGTCGCCAGCTCTTCGAGGTCAGCGGAGATGTCCATCGTCGTTTCCGCGCCGCGATGCACGCCGCCGATGCCGCCGGTCGCAAAGACCTTGATGCCCGCCATGTGGGCGATGATCATAGTCGTGGTAACGGTCGTCGCGCCGTCTTCGCCTCTGGCACACAGAACTGCCAGATCGCGGCGGGACGCCTTGGCGATGGCAGTTCCCTTCTTGCCGAAGTATTCGATCTCCTCTGCGGTCAGACCCGCCTTGAGCCTGCCGCCGATGATGGCGATGGTCGCGGGGACCGCACCGTTCTCGCGGATGATGCGCTCGACCTCAAGGGCGGTCTGCACGTTCTGCGGATAGGGCATGCCGTGGGAGATGATGGTGGATTCCAGTGCCACGACGGGCTTACCGTTGGCGATTGCCTCGGCGACCTCGGGCTTTACGTCCAAAAATTTGTTCAGCATAATTCATTCCTCCAAAGATTATTTCGAGCCGTCCATGCGCTTGCGCACGGCTTCGGCAGATAGTACGGGGTTGATCGTTTCGCTTCCTTCGACCGCGATCGACGCAGCAGCGGCAGCGGCCTTTGCGGTCTGCGCAAGGTCGGTGCCTTCCAGATACGCCCAGGCAAGCGCAGCCATAAAGGCGTCGCCGGCGCCGGTCGCGTTTTTCATCTCCGCGCGGAAGCAGGGCTGCTGGCGCATTTCCTTCTGATCCGCCGCAAACACGCCGTCCGTTCCGAGTGAAATGAACACGCGGTGCAGCCCGGTCGCAAGCAGGGTCTTCGCCGCTTCGCGCAGGCTTTCCCCGTCGGTGATCCTTACGCCCGAAAGCAGCTCCGCCTCGATGCGGTTCGGCTTGATCGTGTGGAGCCTGCCGAGGATCGGCTTGAGCTTCCCCGCCTTGGCGGTGGAAACGGGATCGGCAAAGATCGGCGCGGTGCAGTGCTCTGCAAGATAAACAAGAGACGCCTCGGAAATGTTCGTGTCCGTCACAACGAGCTGCGCGTTGTTGAGAAGCGGCAGATTCGCCGCCAGATACTTGGGCGTGATCCGCTCACAGATCTCCATGTCCGACATGGCGAGCGCCATATCGCCGTCGCAGTCGTTCAAGAAGAGATAGGTCGGCGTTGCGCCGCCGGGCACCTGCAGGGCGTGGCTGATGTCGATGCCGAGCTCGCCGCAGGACGCCGCGATCCGCTGGGCGTAGAGATCGTCGCCGAACGCCGTCAGGAAACGCACGTCCATCCCGAGCAGGCTCATGTTGTGCGCGATGTTTCTGCCAACGCCGCCGAGGCTCATCGTCACCCTGCCGGGGTTGGAGTCCTTT
>CAJOMA010000117.1 GCA_905235655.1 uncultured Oscillospiraceae bacterium
GTTCCTTGCGGGGATCGCGGAGCTGGCGCGCGACGCCGCGCAGACGGACATCCGGCTGGAAGGTCAGTCGAATCTGCTGGGCTATCGGGAGCTGGAGGAAAACGCCTACGAACTGATGGAGTTTCTGCGAAACGGCGAACCGCTGAACGCGCTGATCCGAAACAGCCGGGACGACGTGCAGGTGCTCATCGGCAAGGAGAACAAATACCGCCAGCTCGCACACAGCAGTCTCATTCTGGCACGGTACAGCGTCGGGGGCGAGGAGAGCGGCACGCTCGGTGTGATCGGCCCGACACGGCTTGACTATGCGAAACTGATCCCGAGTGTGCGGTATCTGACCGATCTGGTGGGCAGGCTCCTGACCCGCTCCGCGCACGACGAAGAATAAACGGTAAAGGAAGAGGAACGTGGCAAAGAAAGAAACAGGTAAGCCCGAGACTGAGCAGCCGGTCGAGGAAGTCAAGACTGAGGAAGTCAAGACTGAGGAAGCGGCAGCCGGAGAAACGGCGCAGCCGTCCGAAAAGGAGAAGCTGCAGGCGGCGCTGAACGACGCGAACGACAGATTTTTGCGTCTGGCTGCGGAGTACGACAACTACCGCAAGCGCACCGCCAAGGAAAAGGCGGAGCTGAACAACGCCTGCAAGAGCGCGCTGATCGCGGAGCTTCTGCCCGTGATCGACAACCTGGACAGGGCGATGGCGCATAATACCGACAATCCGAACGAATATAAAAAAGGCGTGGAAATGATCGGCAGCCAGTTCTACGCGGTGCTTGAAAAGCTCGGCATCGAAAGCTTCGGCGAAACGGGCGACGCGTTCGACCCGAATCTGCACAACGCCGTTATGCACATCGAGGACGAGAACCTCGGCGAGAACACGGTTGCGGCCGTATTCGCCAAGGGCTACCGTCTGGGTGATAAAGTGATCCGTCCTGCCACCGTGCAGGTTGCGAATTAAGGGAAAAAGTATATCAATATACATGGAGGAATGCATTATGTCAAAAGTTATCGGAATCGATTTGGGAACCACAAACTCCTGCGTGTCCGTCATTGAAGGCGGCGAAGCGGTCGTCATCGCCAACGCGGAAGGCGCGAGAACCACGCCGTCCGTCGTGGCGTTCGGCAAAAACGGCGAAAGAATGGTCGGTCAGGTTGCGAAACGTCAGGCCATCACCAATCCCGACCGCACCGTGTCGTCCATCAAGCGTCAGATGGGTTCGGACTATCACGTGTCCATCGACGGCAAAAAGTACACCCCGCAGGAAATCTCCGCCATGATCCTGCAAAAGCTCAAGACAGACGCGGAGAGCTATCTGGGCGAAAAGGTCACGGAAGCGGTCATCACCGTGCCCGCGTACTTCACCGACTCACAGCGTCAGGCGACCAAGGACGCCGGCAAGATCGCCGGTCTCGACGTCAAGCGTATCATCAACGAGCCGACGGCGGCTGCGCTGGCGTACGGCATCGACAAGGAAACCGACCAGAAGGTCATGGTCTTCGACCTGGGCGGCGGTACGTTCGACGTGTCCATTATCGAGATGGGCGACGGCGTGCAGGAAGTGCTTGCCACGGCCGGCAACAACCGTCTGGGCGGCGACGACTTCGACCAGAAGATCATCGACTGGCTGGCGGATGAATTCAAGAGAGAAAACGGCATCGACCTGCGCGGCGACAAGATGGCCATGCAGCGTCTGAAGGAAGCGGCGGAAAAGGCCAAGATCGAGCTGTCCGGCGTGACGTCCTCCGCAATCAGTCTGCCGTTCATCACCGCGGATGCAACGGGTCCGAAGCATCTGGAAACCACGCTGACGCGCGCGAAGTTCAATGAAATGACGGCCTCGCTCGTTGAAGCGACGATGGGACCGGTGCGCCAGGCGATCTCCGACAGCGGCTTGAAGACGGCCGAGATCGACAAGGTTCTGATGGTCGGCGGTTCCTCCCGTATTCCCGCCGTGCAGGAGGCGGTTCAGAAGTATCTGGGCAAGGAACCGTTCAAGGGCATCAATCCCGACGAATGTGTCGCGATGGGCGCCGCGCTGCAGGCAGGCGTTCTGGGCGGCGAAGTGCAGGGTCTGCTGCTGCTGGACGTGACGCCGCTGTCGCTGGGTATCGAGACGATGGGCGGCATCAATACCAAGATTATCGACCGCAACACGACCATTCCGGTCAAGAAGAGCCAGATCTTCTCCACGGCTGCGGACAATCAGCCCTCCGTGGAAGTCCACGTGCTGCAGGGTGAGCGCGAGTTTGCCCGCGACAATAAGACGCTCGGCGTGTTCCACCTCGACGGCATCATGCCCGCACGCAGAGGCGTTCCGCAGATCGAAGTGACGTTCGACATCGACGCCAACGGCATCGTGCACGTTTCGGCCAAGGATCTCGGCACCGGCAAGGAGCAGTCCATCTCCATCACGTCCTCGACCAACATGTCCAAGGAAGACATCGAGAAGGCCGTGCAGGAGGCGGAGCGGTTCGCGCAGGAGGACAAGGAGCGCAGAGAAGCCGTTGACATCCGCAACAACGCCGACCAGATGGTCTATCAGTGTGAAAAGATGATGAACGAAGACAGCGACAAGTTCCCCGCCGAGGACAAGACCGTCCTGACCGAAAAGGTCGACGCGCTCAAAGAGGCGCTCAAGGGCGAGGACATCAACCTCATCAAATCCCGTCAGGAGGAACTGACGCAGAAGTTCTATGAGGTGAGCGAGAAGATTTACAAGGCTGCACAGGCGGCGCAGGGCGGCGCGGAAGGCGCGCAGGGCTTCGACCCGAACGCGGCAGCCGGCGGAAACTATCAGGAAGCCGACTTTACGGACATCCCCGAGGATAATTAAGATAGGTTTCCCATATAAAAGCGTGCAATTAAGATATCAGATCATAGATGTTAGAGAAGGGCGGGGAATGTCCCGCAACCCAATCAAAACGGGTATGGGCGAAGCCCGTCCTTTTCTACAATCTAATATCTACAATCTAACATCTCAGATTTGAGGAACGGATATGGCGGATAAACGCGATTATTACGAGGTGCTCGGCGTTGACAAGAACGCGTCCGAGGACGAAATCAAAAAAGCATACCGCAAAAAAGCGAAGCAGTACCACCCCGATCTGAATCCGGACAATCCGGAGGCGGAGGCGAAGTTCAAGGAAGCGAACGAGGCGTACGAGGTGTTGTCCGACGCGCAGAAGAAGGCGCGCTACGATCAGTACGGTCATGCCGGCGTCGATCCCAATTTCGGTGCGGGCGGCGGAGCAGGCGGCTTCGGCGGGATGGATTTTGATCTCGGCGATCTGTTCGCTGAAATCGCCCACACGGCAGTAGACG
>CAJOMA010000118.1 GCA_905235655.1 uncultured Oscillospiraceae bacterium
TGTGGAGAGTGGAGTGTGGAGAGTGGAGTGTGGAGAGTGGAGTGTGGAGAGTGGAGTGTGGAGTGAGGAGAGTGGAGAGTGGAGTGAGGAGCCTGGAGTATATGAGCCGCGTCATTGCGAGGCTGACGGAGTCAGCGTGGGAGCGCAGCCGTTGGCAGCTTTGCTGCCTTACGGATGCGGCCTACCCCTTGCGGGTACAATCCGTGCCTCTCGATGCGGGACGCTGTTTCGTCATACGCTGCGCACCACCTTGTTCCTGTCATTGCCCGACTTGCTCGGGCAATCTGTGCGTGCCGACATGGGACACTTTCCCGTAAAACGACACAAATGTCATACCTGCGACGGACGGATTCCCTCGCCGATTACATCGGCGGGGAATGACAGAGAAGACGATTTTTCGTAATAAGAAATATCCTACAGTTCTGTCATTGCCCGACTTGCTCGGGCAATCTGTGCGTGCCGACATGGGACACTTTACCGCAAAACGACACAAATGTCATACCTGCGACGGACAGATTCCCTCGCAGCCTGCGGCTGCGGGGAATGACACGGAAGGAGGGGTTGTCGCGCAAACGACACAGTTCCCATGCCTGCAACGGACGGATTGCCACGCCGCTTCGCGGCTCGCAATGACGCTACAGGAAAAAGGCGCGGAGCAATGACGCGGTGAGAAAGCGGCGCGGAACAATGACACGGCAGGGCTGCCGCGCCAAATGCAATGACGCGACGAAGGCGCTTTCTGCGCATTGGCAAAAGGTTACAAAATATTCACAAAAAAGTTTTAGCAAACTATTGACAAAAGTGCTAACGGGGTGTATCATTGGCTTAGCACTCGGGAACGATGAGTGCTAAAGGAGGGGAAATCACGTGTCTGTTGAGATGTCCGAACGCAAACAGAAGATCCTCAAGGCGATCGTGGACCTGTACATCCGCACCGCTGAGCCGGTCGGCTCGAAGACCATTGCGGCGATGCCGGACATGGACTTTTCCTCCGCAACCATTCGCAACGAGATGGCGGAGCTGACGAATCTGGGCTTTCTGGAGCAGCCGCACACCTCCGCCGGACGCATTCCCAGCCCTGCGGGCTACCGTTTTTACATCGACCGGCTGATGCAGGACTACCGCCTGAGCGTGGACGAAACGCAGTCGATTAACCAGGCGATGGAGCTTCGCATGCAGGAATTCGACCGCGCGATGAGCAAGGTCGGCAAGCTGGTCTCGCAGCTGACGAACCTGCCGGCGTACGCGATGACCGCGCACACCGACAGCGTGAAGGTGCGCCGCTTCGAGGTCCTGCCAGCAGGTGAGGCGAGCTTCATCCTGGTCGTGATGACCACGGACGAAACGGTCAAAAATAAGCTCATCAAGCTGCCGCTGCAGACCACGGAGGCAGACCTCAAGCTCCTGAGCGCGGTGCTGAACGCCAGTCTGACGGAGATATCCGTCGAGCAGTTCACGCCGGAGCTCATCGACCGCGTGACGAGAAGCGCGGGCGCGGCTTCGGGACTCGTGCCGATCGCCGTGGACTTCGCTGTGCACGTTCTGGAGACCTGCCGCCGCGCGGAGGTCTATCTGACCGGACAGAACCGTCTGCTGGGTCAGCCGGAATACCAGGACCTGAGCCGCGCGCAGGAGGTTCTGAGCGCGCTGGACGAGGACACGATCTCGAATCTTCCCGCCAAGCTCGACCCGAACAGCCCGATGCAGATTTTAGTCGGACCGGAGAACGTCGCGCAGGAGCTGAAAAACACCTCCGTCGTCGTGACGCGCTTTGACATCGGCGAGGGCATGCAGGGCATGATCGGCGTGGTCGGCCCGCAGCGCATGGATTACGCGCAGATCACCGCAAGATTAAGCTACTTTGCCGAGGGCTTGGGCAGACTGTTCGGAAAGAACGAGCTGCCCGAGGCAAAGAAGGAGGAATAAGCCTTGAGCAAGAAGAAACAGGACGCTCCCGAACAGACCGAAGAGGTCAAAGAGGAGACCAAGGAAGAAAAAGAAGAAAAGAAAGAGCCGACCGAGCTGGAAAAAGCGCAGCAGGCGCAGGCGCAGGAGCACGATCAGTATTTGCGCCTCGCCGCCGAATACGACAATTTCCGCAAGCGCTCCCAGCGCGAAAAGGACTCGATCTATCAAAACGCCGTGGCGGATACGGCGAAGAAATTTCTGCCCGTGTATGACAATCTGCAGCGGGCGCTGAAAAACGAAACCGCCGACGAGGCATTCAAAAAGGGCGTCGAAATGACGATGACCGAGCTGACCAAGATCATGGAAGGCGTCGGAATACGCCCGTTCGGCGCGGCAGGCGAGCCCTTTGACCCCGAAAAACACAACGCCGTCATGCACGTTGACGACGAAGCATTGGGCGAAAACACGGTCGCGGAGGTCTTCCAGACCGGCTTCACCCTCGGCGACAAGGTCATCCGCTTCGCGATGGTCAAGGTCGCCAACTAACTTTGTAAAAAATTAGGTTTATATAGGAGGAACTTATCATGGGAAAAATTATCGGTATTGATCTCGGCACCACCAATTCCTGCGTGGCAGTCATGGAGGGCGGCGAGCCCGTCGTCATTGCCAACGCGGAAGGCAACCGCACCACCCCGTCCGTCGTCGCGTTCTCCAAGACCGGCGAGCGTATGATCGGTCAGATCGCGAAGCGTCAGGCAGTCACCAACGCCGACCGCACGATCTCGTCCATCAAGCGCCACATGGGTTCGGACTACCGCGTTTCCATCGACGCAAAGAAATACACCCCGCAGGAGATCTCCGCGATGATCCTGCAGAAGCTGAAGGCGGACGCCGAAGCCTATCTGGGACAGAAGGTCACCGAGGCGGTCATCACCGTCCCCGCCTACTTCAACGACGCGCAGCGTCAGGCGACCAAGGACGCCGGCAAGATCGCGGGACTGGACGTCAAGCGTATCATCAACGAGCCGACGGCAGCCGCGCTCGCCTACGGCGTGGATAAGGAAGAAGAACAGAAGATCATGGTCTACGACCTCGGCGGCGGCACGTTCGACGTGTCCATCCTCGACCTCGGCGACGGCATCATCGAAGTCCTTGCCACCAACGGCAACACCCACCTCGGCGGCGACGATTTCGACAAGTGCGTCATGGATTACCTCGTCGCGGAGTTCAAGAAAACCGAGGGTATCGACCTGTCCGGCGACAAGGTCGCGATGCAGCGCCTGAAGGAAGCCGCGGAGAAGGCAAAGATCTAGCTGTTTG
>CAJOMA010000119.1 GCA_905235655.1 uncultured Oscillospiraceae bacterium
GATTTTGACTTACTGCGCAACTTGCCCTCTACCGTATCTATATACGCCGACGAGTGCAAGTTGCTTGTCTTCCGAACTTTTTGGCAGCCTGCCAGCGTGCCGAAAAAGGTTTTTCGACACGCTGAACGGCGCACTGCAGATCGCAGTGCGCCGATTTCGTTCATTCTTAATTCCGAATTCTGAATTCTGAATTAGTACATGCCGCCCATGCCTGCGCCGGCTGCGGCAGCAGCCGCCGCGGCGTCGCCTGCGGGATCGGGCTTGTCGGCGACCAGAGATTCGGTCGTCAGGACGCATGCGCCGATGCTCGCTGCGTTCTCCAGTGCGGTGCGCGTCACCTTGGTCGGGTCGACGATGCCGCTCGGGATCATGTCGCAGTATTCTGCGGTGTAGGCGTCGTAGCCGTAGCCGAGCTTCTCTGCGGAGCGGATCTTCTCGAAGACGACGGAGCCGTCCACGCCCGCATTCTCCGCGATCTGGCGGATCGGCGCCTGCAGCGCCTTGGCGATGATGGCTGCGCCGGTCTTCTCGTCGCCGGTCAGCTCTGCAACCAGCTTTTCGACCGCCGGGATCGCGTTGACGTAGGCGGTGCCGCCGCCTGCGACGATGCCTTCCTCGACTGCCGCGCGGGTCGCGTTCAGGGCGTCCTCAACGCGGAGCTTCTGCTCCTTCATGGCGACCTCGGTCTGCGCGCCGACGCGGATGACCGCGACGCCGCCGGACAGCTTCGCCAGACGCTCCTGCAGCTTCTCGCGGTCGTAATCGGAGGTCGTGACCTTGATCGCCGCCTTAATCTCATGGATACGAGCCTGAATGGCTTCCGGATCGCCGCAGCCGTCGACGATGACGGTGTTGTCCTTGTTGACCTTGATCTGACGGGCTCTGCCGAGATCGTTGAGCGTCAGCTCCTGCAGGTTCATGTTCAGCTCGGAGGCGGCGTAGGTGCCGCCGGTGAGAATGGCGATGTCGCGGAGCATTTCCTTGCGGCGGTCGCCGAAGCCGGGCGCCTTGACGCAGACGCAGTTGAAGCTGCCGCGCAGACGGTTGACAAGCAGGGTGGACAGCGCGTCGCCCTCGACGTCCTCGGCGATGATGACGAGCTTCTGACCGCCCTTGACGATCTGCTCCAGAATGGGCAGGATGTCCTGAATGGACGAAATCTTCTTATCGGTGATGAGGATGTAGGGGTCGTCCACGACCGCTTCCATCTTGTCGGTGTCGGTGACCATGTAGGGGGAGATATAGCCGCGGTCGAACTGCATGCCCTCGACGACCTCCAGACCGGTTTCCGCGGTCTTGGACTCTTCGATGGTGATGACGCCCGCTGCGCTGACCTTCTCCATCGCCTCTGCGATCAGCTTGCCGACTTCCTCGTCGCCGGAGGAGACGGTGCCGACTCTCGCGATGTCCTCGCTGCCCTTGACCGCCTCGGAATTGCCCTTGATCGCCTCGATCGCCGCGTCGACCGCCTTCTGCATGCCCTTGCGCATGACCATCGGGTTCGCGCCGGCGCTGACGTTCTTCAGACCCTCGCGGACGATCGCCTGCGCGAGCAATGTTGCGGTGGTCGTGCCGTCGCCGGCAACGTCGTTGGTCTTGGTGGCGACTTCGCGGACGAGCTGCGCGCCCATGTTCTCAAAGGCGTCCTCGAGCTCCACTTCCTTCGCGATCGTCACGCCGTCGTTCGTGATCAGCGGCGCGCCGTACTTCTTGCCGAGCACGACGTTGCGACCCTTCGGACCGAGGGTGACCTTGACGGTGTCTGCAAGCTGGTCGATGCCGGACTGCAGCTTTTTACGGGCTTCTTCGCCGAAAATAATCATTTTTGCCATAATGTTTCGCCTCCTGAATTACTCTACGATGGCAAGGATGTCGGACTGGCGGACGATGGAATACTCCTGATCGTCGAGCTTGACCTCCGTGCCGGAATACTTGGCGACAACGACCTTGTCGCCGGTCTTGACAACCATTTTGACCTCGTTGCCGTCAACCATGCCGCCGGGACCTACAGCAACGACTTCGGAAATCACGGGTTTTTCCTTGTTCGCCGTGGAAAGGATGATGCCGGACGCGGTCGCCTCCATCGCCTCTACGGGCTTGAGCAGAACGCGGTCTGCAAGGGGTGTCAGTTTCATAGTGCATTACCTCCAATATGTTGTCGACGGTCGCCCGTCTCGGTTTACTTGTTTTAGCACTCGGCATGTCTGAGTGCTAACATGTATATAATAACCTTTTCTTCCCATTTGTCAAGTCAAAATTGTAAATTTTCTGCGACTTTTTTCGCGCCGGAATCATTGACACAAGCGGTGATACCATGTTACAATAAAAGGTACTGTGGAGGTGTATACCAATCTATCCGCAGACGGAGGTTCCTATGAAACACGTATTTCGTAAACTGACCGTGATCCTGCTCGTGCTGGCGCTCCTGCTGTCCATGCTTCCGGCAGTCTTTGCCGCCGTCGGCACGCTCAAGCCGAACAGCGGCACGCGCGATCAGGTCTGTACCGAGCTGTCCGCCAAGGCAAAGGCATACTATACCGGTACATATTCCTATGAAAGCCTGTCGGCGTTAGCAGGCGCGAGCAATACAAGCACGTCCTATAACGCGGCGCAGAACAACCCGCTCTACACCGCGCTGAATAAGCTGATGACCGTCACGCATACCAACCAGAACGTCAAATACGACGGTTATTCTGCCAACTCGCTCGCTACCTACTGGATGCAGACTGATACGGAAAACAGCGGCTCGACGTATCTGTTCTTCTACACGGATATTCTCGCCGACGATCCCTCGGTCGCCAACCTGCAGATGCAGCGCGAGCACGTCTGGCCGAAGTCCCGCGCCTCCTACTATCAGAAGGGCGGCGGATCCGACCTGCACCATCTGCGTCCGTCCATCGGCGGCGTCAACGGTTCCAAGAGCAACAACGCCTTCGCGAACCTCAACGGCACCGGCAAGGCCTATCAGGTCAACGGTCGTGACGT
>CAJOMA010000120.1 GCA_905235655.1 uncultured Oscillospiraceae bacterium
GCGCTTGCTTCGCAAGGATTTTGACTTACTGCGCAACTTGCCCTCTACCGTACCTATGTACGCCGACGAGTGCAAGTTGCTTGTCTTCCGAACTTTTTGACAGCCTGTCAGCGTGTCGAAAAAAGGTTTTTCGACACGCTGAATCGGAGCAAATGATTTGCTCCGATTTCTTTTTTCTATTGTTTTAGCACTCTAATACATAGAGTGCTAAAAATTCACAGTCCGTTCATAAAATGAGGCATATTTGTTCACATTATGGATAGATAATGTCAATAGAAACAAAGAGCGATACAGACCTCGTCACCGAGTCCTGTACCGCGCGAAAATGAATGGAGGAATTATTATGTTGAACCTTACCCCGTACCGCAGACACAACGAGCCTGCAATCTTTAACCCCTTCCGTGAGCTGGAAGAATTTGAGCGCAGCCTGTTTGCACCGGACAGCCTCGCCGCCTTCCGTACCGATATTGAAGACGCAGGAGACAAGCTGATCCTCTCGGCAGATCTGCCGGGCTTCAAGAAGGAAGACATCAAGATCGACGTGGACGACGACCGTCTGGTCATCAATGCGGAGCGTCATTCCAACTATGAGAAGAAGGACGGCAGCTACCTGCGATGCGAGCGCTCCTATGGCAGCTACAGCCGCTCCTTCTCGCTGAGCGGCATCAAGGCCGACGACATCCACGCTTCCTACGAGGACGGCGTTCTGAAGCTCGAGCTGCCGAAGCAGAAGCCGGCAAAGCCGGAAACGCGCAGACTGGAAATCAAGTAAACGCATAAAAGAAGCGGGACTTTCTCGGAAGCCCCGCTTCTTTTATGCCTGCGTTTTCGGTTCTTTGCGGATATACAGAATACCGAGACAGCCCTCACCGCAGTGACAACTGATCGTGCAGCCGGCGTCGGTGTCGCAGATTTCTTCAAAGTCCATGCAGTCGCGGATCGTGTCGTACGCCATCCGATCGACCTCCTCCGTGACCGGCGAATGGGTGATGAAAACGCGTCCCGGAAGGATGCTGTCCGGATTTTCCAGACGGTCGCGCACGTAGGCTTCTACGCACTTGACCATGCTGCCGCGGTACTTTTTGCCGACGATCATCTTGTTGTCGACGACCTCGATGCAGGGCTTGAGCTTGAGCAGATTCGCGCCGAGCGCGGCGACAAACGAGCAGCGGCCGCCCTTGACCATGTAGTCCAGTCGTTCGAGCAGGAAGCTCGCGTCCACGCGGGGCGTCAGCTCGTCCAGCGCGGCCTTCATTTCGTCCAGATCGGTCGCCGTTTTTGCCAGTCTGCACGCTTCCATGACAACGTGTCCCTGACCGGAGGAGAGGTTTCTCGAGTCGATCACGCGGACGTTCTCCATCTCCTCAGCGGCGATGCATGCGTTGTGATAGCAGCTTGAGAAGCCGGAGCCGATCGAGATATGTACCAGAGCGTCGTAGCCTTTCAGCGATTCCTCGAACTGTTCCTGATACATGCCGACCGGCAAAGCGGCAGTGCTGCATAGGCTGCCGCCGGCGGCGACGTGCGCAAAAATTTCCGCCGGCGTGATCGTCACACCGTCCAGGAAGCTCTCGTCGCCCTTGTTAACGAACAGCGGGAAAACAGTAATATCGTTATCGCGAATCTGCGCCGGAGAAAGGTCGCAGGTGCTGTCTGCCGTGATCTTGATTTTCATGCGTCTACCACCTCTTGTTGCATTATATCAAGAAGTTATGCGCTTGTCAAAGGATTGTTGCATTTTTCGCCGCAATATGTTAAATTTTAGCTGAGGTGGAACGCAATGACGCTGATCGAATATTATTTGAAGGATATGCAGGGCATCGCCGACGGCAGCAGAATGCCGCCCGAGGGGATCGTCCTCACGCAGGAAGACCCGCTGCGCAGAGCCGCGGAGCTGCAGGAGCAGATTCAGGCGATGGGCGTGCCGGAGTTTGTCCGCCGTTGCGCCGCGCAGGACGCAGAAGAGATTCCCGAAGCAGTCTACGCGGCATTTAAGCCGGAGGACTTGCTCGCCGCCCTGCAGGCTTTGACCGAGGAGGAAGAAGCGTCAGCGGAAGAACCCGATCCCGCCGCACCGCCGAAGATCGACGAACCGGACGGGCCGCGCAGCGTGTATGAGGTTCTGCTCGACTGCTGCTGTCTGGACGAAAAGCTGCTGTACTATCTGATCGACGTGCTCAAGCGCGGCGCGGAGGAAGAATTCCGGAAGCTCGCCCTTGTCACGGCGCGAAAGGCCTTCACGCAGGCGGATTTCCTTTACTGGTTCGCCACCAAGCAAGACCGCGCGCCGCAGGAGGAGCTGATCTGCGTGACCCTGATGGACGCCTGCTTTGACCGGCTCGCCGCCGAGGGGCAAAAGGAGTTGATCGCCGCCCTGCTCTGCGGAGATCAGACGACCTTTGAACTCTTCCGCTGTGACGCGCCGGAGCTGATGCATCTGCCCGACGCCACCTTCGCGTGGTATGAAAAGAACTATTTACAGGGCTACTACCCGATCCGCTACATGCTGAAATATAACGGTGTAGAATTCCCAAAGGAGAAGGAAACATGACAAGAGGAGACCTTGCCGCGGAAAAATTCGCAAGCGGCTACAACTGCGCGCAGGCTGTCCTGCTCGCCTTCTGCGACAGAACACTTCTGGATGAAACGACCGCAGCCAAACTGACCTCCGGCTTCGGCGGGGGGATCGGCAGACTGCGCGAGGTCTGCGGCGCGGCGAACGGCGCGTTCATGGTCATCAGCCTGCTCTACGGCGACGGAGGCGTTGCGCCGAGGGAGCGCAAGGGCGAGCTCTACGCCCGCATTCAGGACTTCGCCACCCGCTTCAAGGCGCATAACGGCTCCTATATCTGCCGCGAGCTGCTGAGCGGCGTCACGGCGGATCACGCCCCCATCCCCGACCAGCGCACGGCGGAATACTACAAAAAGCGACCCTGCGCCGAGATCGTCCGCGACGCGGCGGACATGTTAGACGCCTACCTT
>CAJOMA010000121.1:0-2922 GCA_905235655.1 uncultured Oscillospiraceae bacterium
AAAGACGGATCGTGCGAAAGAAATTTATGCACAACGCAAAGAAACGATTGAGCGTGTCTTTGCGGATGCAAAAGAGAAACACGCGATGCGTTATACACAACACAGAGGCTTGGCCGCAGTCACACGATGGGTCAGGCTTAAATATGCTGCCATGAACCTGAAAAAGCTGGCAAACTGGAGTTGGGAGAACTCCGTTTTGCACGCGATTCTGCTGATTTTCACTCCAAACTACGCAAGAACCCGGGCTTTTTCCTAACAAAAGCCCAGGTTCTTTGACAGTCTGTCCCCTGGCTGACACAGTCAGCCAGGGGAATCTGTCTGTCGCAAACATGAACTTTGTATCATATCACGGTAAAGTGTGCCGCGTCGAAAGGCACAGATTGCCACGCCGCTTCGCGGCTCGCAATGACGCGGCGAGGGATCGCGCATAGAGCATTAAGAACGAGGATCGCGGTCTGCGATCCTCGTTCTTTTGGCAGTATCAGTCGACAATATCGACAGTGACGCGTTTGCCGTCGCGCTGGGCGACGGTCTTAATGACGGTGCGGATTTCCTTTGCAATCCGGCCCTGTCTGCCGATGACCTTCCCCATATCCTCGGGGGAAACGCGCAGCTCCAGGACTAACGTGCCTGCGTCCTCTCTCTCTGTGACCGTGACTGCTTCCGGATGATCAACAAGCTGTTTCGCCACGTAGAGCAAGAGTTCCTTCATCGTTTTGCTCCTCTCGGATTAAAGGACGTTTGCCTTTTTCAGGAGAGCCTTGACGGTGTCGGTCGGCTGTGCGCCGTTCTTGATCCACTGCTGTGCCTTCTCGGCGTCGACTTCGACGGTCGCCGGATTGGTCAGGGGGTTGTAGGTGCCGATCTCTTCGATGCAGCGACCGTCACGGGGGCTGCGGGAGTCGGCGACAACGATGCGGTAGTAAGGAGCCTTCTTGGCGCCCATTCTTCTGAGTCTGATTTTAACCATGAGTTTTTCCTCCAAAAAAAATGACTGTTTTTTATATCATCGAACCAATTGAGTTCAATAATTACGAATTAAAAACCGGGCATGCCGGGGAAACCGCCGCCCATCTTGCCGAAGAGCTTGCGTTTGCCCTTGCCGTTCATCTGCTTCATCATCTGCTGCATCTGCTCGAACTGCTTGAGCAGGCGGTTGATGTCCTCGACCTTCTGCCCGCAGCCGAGGGCGATGCGGCGCTTGCGCGAGGAGTTGAGGCAGGACGGGTTCTCGCGCTCGTAGGGCGTCATCGACAGGATGATCGCCTCAATGCGCTTGGTGGCGTTTTCGTCGACCTGCACGTTTTTGAGCGAGCCCATGCCGGGGAGCATGCCGAGAATATCCTGCATGGAACCCATCGACTTGATCTGCACGAGCTGATCGTAGAAGTCCGCGAGGGTGAACTTGTTCTGACGCAGCCGCTGCTCCAGCTCCGCCGCCTTCTTCTGATCGAGCGCCTGCTCGGCTTTTTCGATCAGGGTCAGCACGTCGCCCATGCCGAGGATACGGGATGCCATGCGCTCGGGGTGGAACGGCTCGATCATGTCGAGCTTTTCGCCGGTGCCGATGAACTTGATCGGCTTGCCGGTCACCGCCTTGACGGACAGCGCCGCGCCGCCTCTGGCGTCGCCGTCGAGCTTGGTCAGCATCACGCCGTCGATATCCAGCCATTCGTTGAACGACTGTGCGGCGTTGACCGCGTCCTGACCGGTCATGGCGTCCACGACCAGAAGAATCTCGCTCGGCTCGACCTCCGCCTTGATGGACTTGAGCTCATTCATCAGCGCCTCGTCCACGTGCAGACGGCCGGCGGTGTCAAGGAAGACCATGTCGTTGCCGTGCTGCTGGGCGTGGCGGATCGCGGCCTTCGCGATCTTGACGGGGTTTTCCTGCCCCATCTGGAAGACGGGGATATCGAGCTGACCGCCAACGACCTCCAACTGCTTGATTGCAGCGGGACGGTAGATATCGCAGGCGACGAGCAGGGGACGCTTGCCCTGCTTTTTGAACAGACCTGCGAGCTTCGCGCCGTTCGTCGTTTTACCTGCGCCCTGCAGACCGACCAGCATCACGACGGTCGGAGACTTGGGCGAGATCGTGATGCGCTGATTCTCACTGCCCATCAGAGCGATCAGCTCTTCGTTGACGATCTTGACGATCATCTGCGCGGGCGTCAGACTCTCCATCACGTCCTTGCCGACGCAGCGTTCGGAAACGGACTTGACGAAATCCTTGACGACCTTGTAGCTGACGTCCGCTTCCAGAAGCGCGAGACGGATCTCGCGCATCGCTTCTTTGATATCGGATTCAGACAGACGCCCCTTGCCGCGCAGCTTTTTGAACGCGGCGTTCAGCTTGGCGGTCAAACCTTCAAATGCCATAGGTTACTCCTTTATGAAAGAAACAGCGGACAAAATGCGCGCGGCATTTTCCCGCACGGAAGGATCTTCATGCTGCGCAAGCGCCTGCGCCGCGGCGGTGATTTCCCGCTCGGCAGCGCGGAGCTGCTGCGCTCTTGCCACGCAGCCGGTCGCCCGCTCCATGTCGGAGAGGATCGTCTCGGTGCGTGAGATGGCGTCGTGGACGCCCTGACGGGAAATACCCTCCTGCTCGGCGATCTCGCTGAGCGAATAATCCTGATTGTAGTAAAGATCAAAGTAGGTTTTCTGCTTTTCCGTCAGCAGGGAGCCGTAATAATCGAGGAGCAGCGACATCTTGAACGCCTCCTGTTTCATTTCCGACACCCCCAATGCCCGGTCATTATACAATAGTCTGCCCTGCTTGTCAAGAGAAAAAACTTGACAGATAAAAATTTTTGTATCTTCGCCGCTTCCGGCGCGTATGCTTGACCGAGGTGAAGCGTATGCACAGGTTACGGAGAAATCTTCCGATGTTATTGGTCGTCGCGCTCCTGCTCGGAT
>CAJOMA010000121.1:2963-5233 GCA_905235655.1 uncultured Oscillospiraceae bacterium
GTGGGGACTGAGCTTCCGCACGGAAGGGGAGCCGCCGGTCGGCAACGCAGACAGCGCGTCTCTGCGGGAGTTCGATGCGGCGTACATCGGCAATACGGAGGAAAAGGTGATCTATCTGACCTTTGACGCGGGCTATGAGAACGGTTGCACCGCAAGGATTCTGGACGTGCTGAAGCAGCACGGCGTCAAGGCGGCGTTCTTCCTTGTCGGCAATTACATGGAGCAAAATCCGGAGCTGGTCAGGCGGATGGCAGAAGAGGGTCACGTCGTCGGCAATCACACCTATCATCACTGGGACATGTCGAAGATCGGGGATATGGCGACCTTCCGCGAGGAGCTGCAGTCGCTGGAGAAGCTCTACACGCAGATCACCGGGCAGACGATGCAGAAATACTACCGCCCGCCGCAGGGAATCTATTCCGAGGAGAATCTGCGCATGGCAAAGGAACTGGGCTACCGGACGGTATTTTGGAGCCTTGCCTACGTCGACTGGCTCAACGATAAGCAGCCGACCTCGGAGGAGGCGTTTTCCAAGCTCATCCCGCGCATCCACAACGGCGCGGTCGTTCTCCTGCACAGCACGTCAAAAACGAACGCGGCGATCCTGGACGATCTGCTGACGCGCTGGGAGAGCATGGGCTACCGCTTCGGCTCGCTGGATGAGGCGTTTGAATAATGCTCAATGCGCAATGCTCAATGACACGAAGAAATGCTTCTTAATTCTTAATATGAATTCTGATTTCCTATCTCCACTCTCCACTCTCCACTCTCCAAACTCTACCATAATATAAACAGAAAGTCGCTTGACAGAAAACCTGCGATATGCTATACTTCAAATGAGCGATAATGAGCGAGTTTGAATGGAGGATGAACGAATGAAGTACTGGGAACGCGAAAAGAAAATTCTGGAGCTGCTGCAGGAGCGCGACGCGATCTCCATGCAGGAAATCTGCGAGCTGACGGGCGCGTCCGTCGCTACGACGCGCCGCGACTTTGACGAAATCCAGAGCAAGGGGCTGGCGGAACGCACCCACGGCGGTCTGAAGCTGCCGGAAAAGCGTTCGGATCACCGCCGCTACGTCAACGGCACGGAGCTCGTCGATGAGATCGACAAGGAAAAGCTGCTGATTGCGAAGGAAGCGGCGGCGCAGGTGCGCTCCGGCGAGTCGATTTTTATCGGGGCGGGCAAGACCTGCAACATGTTTGCGGCGATGCTGCGCGAGATCGAGCGGCTGACCGTGGTGACCACCTCCGTGACGGCGGTGCTGGAGCTGGCGGAGTGTCCGAACATCTCCGTGACCCTGCTCGGCGGCGATATCCACACCGGCAAGAATTATATTGAAACGCTCGACGCGGATATCAACCACACGCTGCGCGGCTATTTCTTCGACAAGGTCTTTCTGACGGTCGAGGGCGTCGATTTAGAGCGTGGCTACACCGTGCAGGATAAGAACCGCACCGCGCTTTACACCCAGCTTTCGCGCATGACGCGCCGGATGTACATGCTGCTCGACAGCGCGAAGTTCGACCGGCGCGCCTTTGCGACGATGTTTCCGCCGGAAAAGGCGTGCCGCGTGATCTCCACGCAGAACATGCCGCAGAAATTCGTGAATTACTACACGAAGCAGGGAATCCCCTTCACGCTGCTCCCGATAAAATGAGCGATAATGAGCGANAGGTGCGGACTGATACTCCTTCAGTCCGCACCTGCCGTCGTTTCATTTCTGCACAAAATATACAAATCAACGGCGCTCCAATTGTCACAACCTACAAAATGCGGAAATCCGCGAATTGAGATATTGACAATAGCGCAAAATTATGGGAAGATGTGGATACACAGAAAGGCTCGGTATATTTGAGCGATTTTGAGCGATTTTCAAACGGAGAACGGAACGATGGAACATATCGGCACGGTAGAACTGTACCAGCCGCGGCACACGCTGATCGGCCGCGACGGCATTTTGAAGATCCCGCATTTTCTGCGCCGCCTTAGCGCGAAAAAAGTCCTCGTTATCACGGATAAAGGTCTGGTGAAGATCGGCACTGCCGGCAAGGTCACGTCGGTACTGGACGAGGCGGGGATCGAATACCTGGTGTTTGACGGCGTGGAGCCGAACCCGACGACGAGGATCGTCTATCAGGCGCTGGATTTCTACACGAAGAATGACTGCGGGGCGCTGATCGCGATCGGCGGCGGTTCGCCGATCGACGTGGCGAAGGCGGTCAGTATCCTCTCTGTCAACGGCGGCAGGATCGAGGACTACAACGGC
>CAJOMA010000122.1 GCA_905235655.1 uncultured Oscillospiraceae bacterium
CAGGTCGCTGCTTGCCTACAAGAGCATCATGGCGCAGGCAAAGATTCTGCTGCGGCGGGGCATTATCACAAAACGAGAGTATGCGCATTTTGATACAATGTTCACCAAAAAGTACGGATTATCTTTGGACAGTATTTTCCGGGAAAGAAGTTGAAGTGTACCCCGTTTAGAGCAAATATGGTGGTGGAGGTGAAATCATTATGGAAGTGAAAAAACTGCCGACACTACCAACGCTGCCGAAGAAAAAACAGGTCGCCGCATACGCTCGTGTTTCGTCCGGGAAGGATGCTATGCTGCACTCGCTGTCGGCGCAGATCAGTTACTACAGCGAGTACATACAGAAACAACCGGAATGGCTTTATTGCGGCGTGTACGTGGACGAGGCGATAACCGGAACCAAGTCGGAGCGCCCGGAATTTCAGCGGCTTCTGACCGACTGCCGCGCCGGGAAAATCGATATGGTCATCACGAAATCCATTTCCCGGTTCGCCCGGAACACCGTCACGCTGTTGGAAACGGTGCGTGAACTGAAAGCACGCGGCGTTGACGTGTACTTCGAGGAACCGAATATCCACACTCTGAGCGCCGCCGGTGAGATGATGCTGACGGTGTTGGCGTCCGTCGCACAGGAGGAAAGCCGCATGACGAGCGAGCGCATGAAGTGGCGCGTTCGGAAAAACTTCGAGGAGGGCGTTCCGTGGAACGGTACGGTATACGGCTATCGCTTGTTCGCGGACAAATTCATCATCGAACCGCGTGAAGCGGAGATCGTCCGGTACATTTTTGACCGTTTCCTGCAGGGCGCCGGCGTGAATGCGCTCGCCAACGAGCTGAACGCGCTCGGTGTGTCGTCACGGTTTGGTATGACGTGGTGTAAAAACAGCGTGATGAACGTCCTGCGCAATTATATGTACACGGGCAACCTTCTCCTACAGAAAACGTACCGTACCGATCATATCACGAAACATAGAGCTATGAACAGCGGACAACTGCCGATCAGTACGATCTTCAATAAGCGCGACATTGCCGCCGTCAACGCGCTGCTGGAATCGACCAACGGACGCTTTGCCGAACTGGACGCACTGATCAAGGATTCCGCGGGCGCCGCAGAAGAGATGGCGGGCACGATGGAATCCGGTCTCGCCGGTACGGAGCGCAGCTGGGCGTCCGCGCTGGAAGGTCTGAAAATCGAGACGGGCGAAATCTTCGCTTCTCTCAAACAGACCGCGCTCACCGACATGACGGGCATCGTCCGCGATCTGACCAAGGCGCTCTCTTCTGCCAACGGCGACTGGATGAAAATCGGCGACGCGGTCGGACAGGCTGTGTCGAATCTCCTTGTAAAAATCAACGAGTATCTGCCGAAGGTCGTAGCGATCGCCGTCAATATCATTTCCGTATTTTTGAGCGGCATCGCAGAGAATACGGATATGTTGGTCTCGTCGGCGGAGCTCATAATCGGCTCCCTGATCGACGGCCTGAATTTTGCCGCGCCGAATCTGGTCGCCGTCGCCGTGCCGCTGCTGTTGACGCTGGCGGATGGCATTTTGTCGAGCCTGCCTTCGATCCTGTCTGCCGGTCACGAAATACTGATGACGCTGGTTTCGGGACTCACGCAGGCCGCACCGGAACTGCTGACCCGGCTTGCCGAAACGACCGTACTGATCGCACAGTCTTTTACCGAGAATGCACCCATATTTCTGGAGACCGCCGTTTCGCTCGGCGAGGCTCTGTTCGGCGGCATTCTGTCCGCTGCGTCCGTTCTGGCAGAAGCCGCGCCCGGTCTGCTCGCCTCGTTTGGTCAAATGCTGGCGGAAGGGCTGCCCTCGGCGATCCTGTTTCTGACCTCCGCTTTGACGGACGCTTTTCCTTTGCTGCTAACGACGGCGTTTTCTCAGCTGGAGTTCGCGCTGCAGACCATTCTTTCCGTACTGCCGTCTCTGCTCGGTGAAGGAATTCCGATGCTCCTCGATTGGCTCGGTTCCTTTTTGCTCGAACAGCTGCCGGTTCTGATCGGGATGGCGGGTTCGCTCGTCACGGAGCTGGTCGGTCATTTGTCGGAAATACTGGTCACGACGCTGCCCCTGATTTTATCGGCGGTTTTCCGCCTGATCGACAGTATCATCGCGGAACTGCCGTTATTGTTACAGCAGCTTTTGCCGCTGATTTTCACTCTGGTCGAGCAGCTGCTCGGTATGCTCGTACAGCTTGCGCCGGGATTTTTACAGGCCGGTTTGATGCTGTTTAATTCTCTGATCGGCGCACTCGAAATGATCTGCAGTCAGCTTTTGCCGATGCTGCCGTCGCTGATTCAAAATTTGTGTTCTCTGCTGACGGGAAATCTGCCGCTCGTGATTTCAGCGGCGGCCGAATTGTACAGCGGCCTTGTACGCGCCCTGCCTGCCGTCGCACAGCAGCTTTTGCCGATGATTCCGGTTTTGATCCTCACGATCGGACAGATTTTGATCGAAAACACGCCCCTGATTTTAGAAGCCGGGACGCAGCTTTTGTTCGCTTTGCTCGACGCGATCCCGGTCGTGGCGGACGCTCTGATTTCGTCCCTGCCCCTCGTCTGGCAGACGATCCAACAGACGCTTTTGCAGGCGTGGCCGATCATCCGGGACGTGGGCGGTCAGCTGCTCGACGGACTGATCGTCGGTATCGGCTCTATGATCGGAAAAGTCTGGGAGAAGGTCAAAGAAGTGGGCGCAAAAATCATCGAGAGCATCAAAAACGCGCTCGGCATTCACAGTCCCAGCAGCGTGTTCGCTGGCATCGGCGAGAATCTGATGCTCGGTCTGTGGAACGGCATCAGCGACTCTGTCGGCTGGATTCTCGACAAAGTACGCGACTTCGGCGGCACGCTGATCGACACGGTCAAGAGCGTGTTCGGCATCAGTTCACCGTCAAAGGTGTTTGC
>CAJOMA010000123.1 GCA_905235655.1 uncultured Oscillospiraceae bacterium
CGCCTTTGCAGGCGCTGATCTTCGACAGTCAGTATGATTCCTATCGCGGCGTCATCGTCTATCTGCGCGTCAAAAACGGTGTGCTCCGTCCGGGCATGGACGTTCGCATGATGGCGACCGGCGCGCAGTACAAGGTCGTCGAGGTCGGCACCCTCTCGCCGCGCGGGATGAATCCCGTGGACGAGCTCGGCGCGGGCGAGGTCGGCTATCTGACCGCCTCGATCAAAACCGTCGCGGATACCCGCGTGGGCGACACCGTGACGGGCGCGGAGCGTCCGTGCGAGAGCCCGCTGCCCGGCTACAAGGCGGTGCAGCCGATGGTCTACTCCGGCGTTTATCCCGCCGACGGCAGCAAGTACGGCGACCTGCGCGACGCTTTGGAAAAGCTCAAGCTCAACGATGCGTCCATGTCCTATGTGCAGGAAAACTCGATCGCCCTCGGCTTCGGCTTCCGCTGCGGCTTCCTCGGACTTCTGCACATGGAGATCATCATGGAGCGCCTCGAGCGCGAATATAACCTTGACCTCATCACCACCGCGCCGAACGTCGTCTACCGCGTGATGAAGACGAACGGCGAGGTCGTGGAAATCTATACGCCCCTGAACTACCCCGATCCCGCGGACATTCAGTCCTGCGAGGAGCCCTTTGTGCGTGCGAGCATCATCACGCCGCCCGAGTACGTGGGCAACATCATGGAGCTGTGCCAGCAGCGGCGCGGCGAATACCGCGACATGACCTACCTCGACGAAAGCCGCGTGGAGCTGCGCTATTTCATGCCGCTCAACGAGATCATCTACGACTTCTTTGACGCGCTGAAGTCCCGCACGCGCGGCTACGGCTCGCTGGACTACGAAATGGACGGCTACCGCGAAAGCAAGCTCGTGAAGCTCGACATCCTGCTCAACGGCGAGATCGTGGACGCCCTGTCCTTCATTCTCTTCTCCGACAACGCCTACGCGCGGGCGAGGAAGATCTGCGAGAAGCTCAAGGAGAATATCCCGCGCCAGATGTTTGAAATCCCCGTGCAGGCGGCGATCGGCGGCAAGATCATCGCCCGCGAGACGATCAAGGCGCTGCGCAAGGACGTGCTTGCCAAGTGCTACGGCGGCGACATCACGCGAAAGAAGAAGCTGCTCGAAAAGCAGAAGGAAGGCAAGAAGCGCATGAGGACCTTCGGCACGGTCTCCGTTCCGTCGGAAGCGTTCATGGCGGTTCTGAAGATGGACGAATGAAGCAAGTGACGATCTACACCGACGGCGCCTGCTCCGGAAATCCCGGACCGGGCGGCTGGGGCGCGATTTTAGCGTGGAACGGGCATGAAAAGGAGCTGTCCGGCGGAGAAAAGGAAACGACCAACAACCGCATGGAACTGTCGGGCGTGATCTTCGCCCTGCAGGCGCTCAAGGAGCCGTGCGCGGTCGACCTGTTCACCGATTCCAAATACGTCTTTGACGCGGTGGACAAGGGCTGGGTCTACGGCTGGCGCGCGAACGCCTGGCGCAAGGCGGACAAGAAGCCCGCGCTGAACGTCGACCTCTGGGAGACCCTCCTGCCCCTCTTGGAACGGCATGAGGTCCGCTGGCACTGGGTCAAGGGCCACGCCGAAAACGAAAAAAACAACCGCTGCGATCAGCTCGCAGTGGCGGAGAGTAAGAAATTTCAGGTGATTTGATGTTTTATGCAATTTTAGCTGCGATCGCCGCAGCGATCGTCGGACTCGACCAGTGGACGAAGGCGCTGACCGTCGCGCACGTCCCGCTGCACGAAGACCTCCCCAGCGTCCTCGGTATTTTCCACATCACGCACACGAAGAACGACGGCGCAATCTGGGGCGTCCTCAGCGGGCAGACCTGGCTGTTCATCCTGGTGATGGTGCTGTTCCTCGGCGTGCTTGCCGTGCTGATCTGGCGCAAGTGGCTGACGAAAAAGTTTGAGTGGGTCTGCCTCGCCTTCATCGCGGGCGGCGGGATCGGCAACATGATCGACAGGCTTCTCTGCGGCAAGGTCACGGATATGATCGAATTCGACTTCGTGCAATTCCCCGTGTTCAACGTCGCAGACTGCTTCATCACGGTCGGCTGCTTCGCGCTGCTGATCTACATTATTTTCTTTGACCGGGAGAACAAGAAGGAAGACGTCGGGCAGACGCCGTCTGCCTGAGGCGGTCTGTCCCTTCCAAAAAGCGGGCGTCCAACGGGCGCCCGCTTTTTGGCGATCCGATCCTCTCACACGTCATTCTGCACAGCCGCGCAAGCGGCCGGACACAATTTTTCGGCAAAATGTCGAAAAATTGTGGATTTTTTCTTTGACTGGAGCAAGAATCCATGTTATACTAAAAAATTGAGGGGGCGTGGATATGCAGGTTGTCGCAAAGGAAGACGGCGAGCGCGTGGACGTATTCCTCGCGCGCAAGCTGCCGGACTTGACGCGCAGCGCGGTGCAGAAGCTGCTGGAACAGGGCGCGGTCACCTGCGCGGGCGAGAACGTCAGGAAAAATGAAAAGACCGAGGCGGGCAAGACTTACGACGTCATCCTGCCGGAGGTCAAGGACGTGCCGATCGAGCCACAGGATATTCCGCTCGAGGTCGTCTATGAAGACGACGACGTGCTGGTGGTCAACAAGCCCAAGGGGCTGGTCGTCCATCCCGCCGCGGGGCACGCGGACGGCACGCTCGTCAACGCATTGCTGCATCACTGCGGCGATACGCTCTCCGGCATCAACGGCGAGAAGCGACCAGGCATCGTCCACCGCATCGACATGGACACGAGCGGACTTCTGATCGTGGCGAAGAACGACTTCGCGCATCAGTCCCTCGCCGCGCAGCTCAAGGATCACACCCTGCGGCGCACATACGAGTGCATCGTGCGCGGCGGCTTCAAGG
>CAJOMA010000124.1 GCA_905235655.1 uncultured Oscillospiraceae bacterium
TCCTTCGGTTTTGTCTGAGCAACTCAACCTTAACACAGGTCATTCCCATTCGCTATTCTTTTTTTCTATTCGCTGTCACACATCATTGTACAACCTACACTACGCCGGAGCTTTTTCCTCGATTGCCTCTTGCGCCGCAGTGTGTTTTTTGATATACTGTTCGCAGATGTAACTCGAGCAGAGAGCAAAACAAAGAGTCAAAAGGAATGAGGTGCTATTTATGAAAAAAAGAGCAAACAGGCTTCTGTGCGTATTGTTGTCGGCTCTCCTTCTGCTGAGTCTGCTGCCGACCGCTGCGCTGGCGGAGGGCGAAGCCGGGGAAACGGAAGCGATCCGGCTGCTGTACGAAAATACCGAGTTCACGAAAATCTCCAATCCCGCCGCGGGCTCGAAGGAGCCGGATGGCATCAACACAAATGACCTGACCGGTTTTGAAGCCAACCGTCTGAACAGCTACGCCTGGGCGGTCGCCAGCCGCGGCGACTATATCTACATCGGCACGAACCGTACCCTGTTCGGCTCCGCGCTCAATGCGGTAGCGGAGCAGATGCAGAACGAGAACCTTACGGCGGAAAAGATGGGCAGGATGGTCGAGGCGCTCACCTGCGGCGACGTACCGGTCAACCTTGCGGAAGAAGACTATATCCCACAGATCATCAAGTTCAACGTAAAGAACAACACGACGGAGGTCATCTATCAGCCGCGCACGGAGCGCGGCGAGGACGGCTTACTCTATTATGCCGACAAGGACGGCGCGATCCTGCCCAAGGCGGACGTCGCCTCGGAAACCGCGTCCTTCCGTTCCGTGATTGAATTCAAGGGAAATCTGTATTTCGGTTCCCTGGGCGCCAACATGCTTCAGCTCGTCCGCGTGGACGAAGAAGATAACGCCGAGGTGGTCTTCCAGACCATCGGTTTGGTCAGCAGTCTGCGCGCCTGCTGTAAATACGGTGAGGGCGAGGACGAGACGATCTATTTTGGCGGGCAAGATACCACCTACCTTCCATGGCTTGCCTATCGGATGGACCCGGCGAACGCGGGCGACAATGTCCTGCCGATCGTGATTCGCTCGCTTGATCCCGCGACCGCCGGCACAGACAACGAGGACTGGAGCGGCATCATCGCCGACTTCCGCGACTTCGGGCAGTACGCCCGCGCGACCGTCTACGCCTCGGGCGGCGGCAACGTGTGGGATCTTTGCAGCTTTAACGGCAAAATGTACCTGATTCTCGCCTATGACCGCGGCTGGGCGCTTTTCCGCGGCGAGAACGTCGGCAAAGGCGAACCGGGCGCCAACGAGTTCGGCTGGAAGTGGACGGAGATTGTCGGCGACGACAGTATCTACGACTATCCTCTTGCGATGGACGAGGAAGTCGGCGCCCTGAACACGCAATACGCTGCCGCTTACGGCTGTAAAGAATTCGCTCCCTCGCTGACCGGAACGGGTCTGCTGGAATCCACCGCGACGCCCTACGTTTACAACGGCAAAATGTATATCGGTTCCTTTGACAACGCCACCACCATCCAGTCGCAGACCGTGATCAAGGCGCTGGTCAAGCTGCAGTGCATGACCGGCTACAAGGACACCGGCATCGCCGGTCCGTCGCTGTCGCAGATCTTCGCGCCGATCTATGAGGTGCTTTCCCATCCGCAGCACGTATGGGTCATGGACGAGAACGAGCAGATTACCGCGGTCGATTCGGCAAACGAACTGCTGAACGGCACGACGAACGACTACGTCTGGCGCTTCGTGGAGCACGACGGGAAGCTCTATACCGGCACCTTCGACTCCTCGACCGCTTTCAATTATTTTCTGTTCAGCTCCATGGACCAGCTCTGCAATCTTCTGAAAGATAACGGCGTCGAGCTGCCCGCGGAATACACTGCGCTGCAGGACGGCTCCTACGGCGCTGCGCTGGCGGAGGCATTCGCCGCAGCAAAAACGCGCGGCATGAAGCAGAATGCGTCGTCGCTCGCACTGGAAGACGCTGCGATCCTGGCTTGCGCCACGGCGCAGCGGTTTATGAACGGCACGGCTTCCGTGGAAGACCTGCTGGCGGACATGACTGTGCTGCAGGATGCCCGCGATGTGCTGCCCGGCGAAGACGACCCCAGCGAGGAACCGATTGCGCCGTGGATCCCCGCGGACGTGCTTGCTCTGGTTGATCAGCTTCTCGGGCTGTTCGACGTGGAGGGTCTGCGGTATTGGGCAAAGGCCAGAGCGCTGGTTGAAAACGCCGATCAGGGCTTTGATATATTCGTGACCGAGGACGGCGAGACCTGGGACGCCATTGTCAGAGACGGTCTGAACGACCCGTACAACTACGGCGCAAGAACGTTCACCATCTGCAGCGGCGAGCTCTACGTCGGCACTGCCAATCCCTATTACGGCGCGCAGCTTTGGAAGATTGCCGAGCATGTCCACGACTGGGACGAGCCTGTCTACGCCTGGGCAGAGGATTACTCCGAAGTGACCGCAAGCCATGTCTGCAAAGCGTATGAAACGCACCTTGAAACCGAAACGGCGTCGGCAACGTACGAGGTGACGAAGGAAGCGACCTACACGGAGGAGGGCGAGATCACCTACACCGCGACGTTCGCTAATCCGGCGTTTGAAACGCAGATTGAGAAAGTCTCCCTGCCGAAGCTCGACCTGCCTTGCGACGGCAGCGCCGTCTGCCCCGGCAAAGTCTTCTCCGACATGCCCGCCAAGTACACCTGGGCTCACGATCCGATCGACTGGGCGGTCGTTAACGGCGTGACAGCCGGCACTTCTGCGACGACCTTCAGCCCCGACGCGGGCTGCACGCGCGCACAGGTCGTAAGACTTGTCGCCCTCCTCCGTGTAGGTCGCTTCCTTCGTCACCTCG
>CAJOMA010000125.1 GCA_905235655.1 uncultured Oscillospiraceae bacterium
CGGAAGAGCTCATCGCTCAGCCGCAGACCTTCCCGGCGCTGAAGGAAGCCGCCCAGAAGTGGCTCGACACCTATGAGGACGGCGCCGAGAACGAGAAGGCCACCGCGGAATATATCAAGCAGCTTGAGGAGAGCGTCCAGCCCATCGACAACACGATCGGCTTCTTTGAGAGCGACAAGGCCAAGGAGATCTTCGGCGACAAGCTGCCCGCCATGCTCGAGGGCGCCAAGGCGCACAAGGCCGCCGGCGGCAGGTTCTGCAACTGCTCCGCCTGCACGCTCGGCGCGGAGATCCTGGAGAAGAAGAACTACCTCGTCAAGAAGTCCATCTGGATCTTCGGCGGCGACGGCTGGGCCTATGACATCGGCTTCGGCGGCGTGGATCATGTCCTCGCCCAGAACCGCGACGTCAACGTCTTCGTGTTCGATACCGAGGTCTACTCCAACACCGGCGGCCAGGCGTCCAAGTCCTCCAACATCGGTCAGGTCGCGCAGTTCGCGGCAGCCGGTAAGGAGACCAAGAAGAAGAGCCTCGCCGAGATCGCGATGAGCTACGGCTACGTCTATGTGGCGCAGATCGCCATGGGCGCGAACCCGGCGCAGACCATCAAGGCCATCACCGAGGCCGAGGCCTATCACGGCCCGTCCCTCATCATCGGCTACAGCCCCTGCGAGATGCACAGCATCAAGGGCGGCATGATGAACTGCCAGAAGGAAATGAAGAAGGCCGTCGAGTGCGGCTACTGGAACCTGTTCCGCTTCAATCCCGACGCCGAGCAGAAGTTCACCCTCGACTCCAAGGCGCCCGCGGGCGGCTATCAGGAGTTCCTGATGAACGAAGCCCGCTACAGCCGCCTCACCCGCGAGTTCCCCGATCGCGCCTCGACGCTGTTCGAGCGCAACGAGGAGGCCGCGAAGGAGCGCTTCGAGCACCTCACCAAGCTGGTGGAGATGTACAAGTAAAAACACAGCAAAAAACAAGAGGCGGTTTTGCCGCCTCTTGTTTTTTGCTTTTTTCAGTCTACCTCCAGCCGCTCGTGCATCTTGCGCATGGTCTTGCGCAGGAAGTAGACGGAGAGGAACAGCGAGAAGATTTCCGCGATGGGGTACGACAGCCACACCAGCTCCAGCCGCCGCGTCAGGCTCAGCAGATACGCCGCCGGCAGCAGCACCAGCAGCTGGCGGCAGATGGAGACGATCAGCGAATGCATGGGGTTGCCGATGGCCTGGAACACAGACCCCACGATGATGCAGAAGCCCGCAAACAGATAGCTGGTCGCGATGATGCGGAACGCCGGCACGCCGTCGCGGAGCATGGCCGCGTCCGCGTCGAAGATGCGCAGCAGCTGCGCGGGGAACAGCTCGAACATCAGCACGCCGACGAGCATGATGCCCACGGCGGCGAAAATCGAGAGCCGGATGGTCTTTTTCACGCGGTCGGGCCGCCGCGCGCCGTAGTTGTAGGAGATGATGGGGATCATGCCGTTGTTGAGTCCAAACACCGGCATGAAGATGAAGCTTTGCAGCTTGAAGTACGCGCCGTATACCGCCGTCGCGACGGTGGAGAACGTCAGCAAAATCTGGTTCATGCCGAACACGAGGAACGAGCCGACGCACTGCATCAGGATCGACGGGAAACCGATCTTGTAGACCTCGGCGGCGACGTCCTTCCGCCAGCGCATCTCGGAGAGCTTCAGATGAATGTCGGGGTTGCGCCTGAGGTTGATGAAAAGGCCCATGACCGCCGCCACGATCTGCCCCAGGACGGTGGCGATCGCGGCGCCCTTGACGCCCATGGCGGGAAAGCCGAGCAGACCGAAGATCAGAATGGGGTCCATCACGATGTTGATGGCCGCGCCACTGATCTGCGTCACCATGGAGAGCGACGTGCGGCCCGTGGCCTGCAAAAAGCGCTCAAAGCAAAACTGGAAGAAAATGCCTGCGGAGAAGCCGAGACAGATCGTGCAGTAGACGTCTCCCGCCTCGACGATGCCGACCGCGTCGGTCTGCGCCCGGAAAAACGGCCCGGAGCAGGTGAAGCCGATCACGGCGAACAGCGCCGCGCACAGCGCAAAGAGCACGATGGCGGTATTCGCCACCCGGTCGGCCGCGTCCTGCCGCTTCTCGCCGAGCGCGCGGGAGATCAGCGCGTTGACGCCGAGGCCCGTGCCCGCGCCGAGGCCGATCATCAGCGACTGCAGCGGGAACGCCAGCGACAGCGCGTTGAACGCGTCCTGCGACACGCGGGAGACGAAATAGCTGTCCACCACATTATATAATGCCTGCAGCAGCATGGAGATCATCATCGGGATCGCCATGCCGGCGAGGAGCCTGCCCTCGGGCATGGTGCCCATCTTATTTTCTTTTGCTTCCAAAGTCACACTTCCTTTGTGGGATATGCGGCATTCGCCGCGGTTATTTCTTTAATTCGCCGTTGGCGGACTTCGTCAGATACGCGTTGATAAACCCGTCGAGGTCGCCGTCCATGACCGCCTGAATGTTGCCCGTCTCATACTCGGTGCGCATATCCTTGACGAGCTGGTACGGCATGAACACGTAGGAGCGGATCTGGCTGCCCCACTCGATCTTGAGCTGCACGCCCTTGAGGTCGCTGATCTTCTCGGCGTGCTGCTGTAATTTCAGCTGCACCAGCTTGGCCTTCAGCATCTCCATGGCGTAGTCGCGGTTCTGGAACTGCGATCGCTGGGTCTGGCACGCGGTCACAATGCCCGTGGGCTTGTGGATGAGGCGCACCGCGGAGGAGGTCTTGTTGATGTGCTGGCCGCCCGCGCCGGAGGAGCGGTAGACCTGCATCTCGAT
>CAJOMA010000126.1 GCA_905235655.1 uncultured Oscillospiraceae bacterium
GGAAACGCTGGAGGTCATGCGCCAGCCCTTGGAGGACGGCGTTGTGACGATCTCCAGAGCGAGCGGCACGGCGTGCTTCCCGAGCCAATTTCAGCTCGTCTGCGCGATGAATCCCTGCCGCTGCGGCTGGTACGGCGATCCGTCGGGACGCTGCACCTGCACGCCGCTCGCGGTGCACCAGTATCTTTCGCGCATTTCCGGACCCCTGCTGGACCGAATTGATATCATTGTAGAAGTGCCCGCGCTGAATTTTGACGAGCTGCGCGGACATGCGACGCCGGAGCCGTCCGCCGGCATCAAAAAGCGCGTGGAAGCGGCGAGAAAGATTCAGCGCGAGCGGTTTCTCGGCGGCAAATGCCGCTGCAACGCCAACATGCAGACACGGGAGCTGCGCAGCTACTGCGAGCTGGACGATGCCTGCGCCGCGCTGATGAAGCAGGCGTTTGACGCGCTCGGTCTGACAGCGAGAAGCTACGACCGTATCCGCAAGGTCGCCAGAACGATCGCCGATCTGGACGGCAGCGAAGCGATCCGCCCCGAGCATATCGCCGAGGCGATCCAGTACCGCACCTATCAACTACGTTAGATTGTGAGAATACTATGAAAGAAATGTTTTTACTGAAGCTGGGCGAGATCGTCCTCAAGGGCGGCAACAAGTTCCAGTTTGAAAACCGGCTGAAGACGAACGTTGCGCGCAGAATGCGGCCGTTCGGCGAATTCCGCGTGTATATTGTCCAGTCCACGGTCTACATCGAGCCGGAGAACGATTCCTGCGAGTTGGAGGGCGCGTGGGAAGCCTGCCATTATATCTTCGGCGTGGTGAGCCTCTGCCGCTGCCGTCCGTGCAAAAAGGATCTGGACGACATCTTTGAAAAGGCAATGGCGTATCTCGGCGACGATCTGCGCATGGCAAAGTCCTTTAAGGTCGAGTCAAAACGCTCGGATAAGCGGTTCCCGCTGACCTCCATCGGCATTTCCCGGGAAATCGGCGGCAGGATCGCCGAGGCGGTGGAGGGGATCGAGGTCGACGTCCATCATCCGGAGTACACGGTCTATGTGGAGGTGCGCGATCACGCGGCTTACGTCCACGGACCCGCCGACCCCGGCGCGGGCGGACTCCCGACCGGCGTAGGCGGCAGAGCGATGGTGCTGCTTTCGGGCGGCATCGATTCGCCGGTCGCGGGCTATATGATCGCAAAGCGCGGCGTGGAGCTTGAATGCGTGCATTTCTTCTCCTATCCGTACACCAGCGAACTGGCGAAGGACAAGGTCCTGGAGCTGGCGCGCCTGATGACGCGCTACTGCGGCAAGATGACGCTGAACGTCGTCGGCTTTACTGAAATTCAGGAGGCCATCCGCGACAAATGCCCGGAGGAATTCTTCACGCTCATCATGCGCCGCTTTATGATGAAGATTTCCGAGCGCATCGCGCGCGACCACGGCTGTGGCTGCCTCGTAACGGGCGAAAACCTCGGGCAGGTCGCCTCGCAGACGATGGAGGCCATGGCGGTAACCGGCGCATGCGTCGACCTTCCGATCTTCCAGCCGCTGATCGGCATGGACAAGGAGGAAATCGTCACACTGGCAAGAAAAATCGGCACGATGGAGACCTCCATCCTGCCATACGAGGACTGCTGCACGGTCTTCACGCCGCGGCATCCGAAGACCAAGCCGACGCTCGCGCAGGTCGATAAAGCCTGCGAAAAGCTGGACTTCGACGCGCTGATCGAGCGCGCGCTTGCCAATACGGAAATGATCCGGGTGCGCTACCATGGATGAGGCGAAAAGCGTCGTTTTCCGTCTGAGCGCGCAGGGGAAAACCCTTGCAACGGCGGAAAGCTGCACCGGCGGTATGCTTGGAGAGCTGATCACCGACGTGCCCGGCGCGTCCGCCGTCTATCTCGGCGGCGTGATCTCCTACGCCTATGCGGTCAAGACCACGCTGCTCGGCGTGGACGCCGCGCTGCTGGAAGAGAAGGGCGCGGTCTGTGCGGAGGTCGCAATCCAAATGGCGCAGGGCGTTCGGGTGCTTCTGCGCGCGGATTATGCGCTCGCGACAACCGGCAACGCAGGTCCCGGCGCAGAGCCCAAAAATCCGAATGTCGGTGAAATCTTTATCGCCTGCGCTTCGAAGGAGAAAACCGTCTGCAAGCGGCTGGCGCTGACCGGCGGCAGGGAGGAAAACCGAGCGGAGGCGTGCAGGCAGGCGCTGCTGCTTTTGGAGGAAGGCTGCCGTGGATAAGCGCTCCTTTCGAATTCTGATCTTTGCGGCATATCTTTTCGTCCTCTTTCGAATCACGGTCTTCCGCGACGGATGGGCGGCAAACGGTCTGTTCAGCGGAACCGTGGTATGGGCGCCGTTTCAGACGATATTCTCCTACCTGACCAACGGGCAGGTCGGTTATTTTGTCTACTTATTCGTCGGCAATCTGATTTGGTTTGTCCCGTTCGGCATGTACCTGCGGCTGCGAAGGCTGACGATTCGGAAGACGATCCTGCTGACCGCCGCGCTGTCTGCGCTGATCGAGCTGCTGCAGTTTGTACTCGGCACGGGCTGCACCGAGCTGGAGGACGTGCTGCTCAATACTGCCGGCGGCGCGATCGGCTGCGCCTGCGCCGCGCTATACCGAAAACTGAAATCATAAAAAATCCCGTCGGAAAACCGACGGGATTTTTGCAGACTGTCAAAAAAGTCCGGAACCGTCAAAATCAGTTCAACATTTTTTCAAAAATGCGTAAAAGGCAGACTATTTCAAAACCGGAAGTTTTCCGAACTTTTGGACTGAGAAAGCGCTTGCTTCGCAAGGATTTT
>CAJOMA010000127.1 GCA_905235655.1 uncultured Oscillospiraceae bacterium
ACCAAAAGATTTTAAAGGCAGACTTTTGGAAGTTCCCGTAGGTACTGGCGTTTTTTCATTGCCGCGCTACAAAAATTTAACGCAGGCAGAGATAATCTGCGCGGACTATTCACCGGCAATGTTAAACGCGGCGAAAAATAATGCCAAAAAAATAAGTTTGTCGAACGTTACCTTTGTACAAGGCGATATCGGCAAACTTTCTTTTTGCGATAATTTTTTTGACGTGGTTTTGTCGGTAAACGGACTTCACGCCTTCCCTGACAAAGACGCCGCGCACCATGAAATTTTTGAACTTATCGAACGCCGCGCTCGCCGGCGAAAGCAGCACAACGTCCCCGTCTTTCGCACGCGAGGAGGCCGTGCGGATCGCCTCATAAAAATCGTCGATCTCCAGAATCTCCGGCGTACCCTCGACGACCCTCGCCGCCGCGGCGATCTTCGCTCCGGTCGCGCCGGTGCAGATCAGGAGCTTGACGTGCGCAGCGATCTCCGGACCCAGAACATCGTAGGGAATGTGCTTGTCGTAGCCGCCGGCGATCAGAATGACCTTCTTCGGGAAGCTGCGCAGACCCGCGATCGTGCGGCTTGGCGAGGAGGCGATGGAGTCGTTGTAGTACGAAACGCCGTCCTTGACGCGCACCAGCTCGATCCGGTGCTCCACGCCGCCGAAGTGCTTGGCGACAAAGCGGATATCCTCGTCGCTCGCCATGCCCTCCACGGCGGCGATGGCTGCCATGTAGTTTTCGATATTATGCACGCCGGGGATCAGAATGTCCTTGCAGCGCAGGACTTCCGTTCCGTCGCGGAATATGATATCGTTTTCGACGTAGACGCCGTCCACCCGTTCCTTTCGCGAGAAGCGGCGCACTTTACCCGCCGCTCCTGCCGCGAAGCTCTCTGTCAGGGCGTTGTCATGGTTGACGATCAGAACGTCCTGCGCGGTCTGGCGCAGGAAAATATTCTTCTTCGCGCCCACATATTCCGCCATATCCTTGTGCATATCCAGATGATTCGGCGCAAGGTTCGTCACCACCGCGATATGGCAGCTTTTATGCAGGTCCATGAGCTGGAAGGAGCTCAGCTCCAGCACGACCTTGTCCTTCGGGTTCATCTTCCACGCGCAGTCGAGCAGGGGCGTGCCGATATTGCCGCCGAGCCAGACCCGATGTCCCGCGTGTTTCAGGATTTCAGAAATCAGCGTTGTGGTCGTGGTCTTGCCGTCCGAGCCGGTCACGCCGATGATCGGACAGGGGCAGACCTCAAAAAACGCTTCCATCTCGCTCGTAACGACCGCGCCCGCCTGCCGCAGGGCGACCAGCTCCGGCTTATCCGGGTGCAGACCCGGCGTGCGGAACGCCACGTCGCCCGCGATGTTCTCCAGATAGTCCTCGCCCAGATGGAGCTTCAAGCCCATGCGCTCTAACTGCAGCAGCTCGATGTCCGTTTTTTCGCGCGGCGTTTTGTCGCAGCCGGTCACGTCGATCCCGTAGCGCAGCAGCAGCTTTACCAGCGGTCGGTTGCTGACGCCCAGCCCGAGCACGAGGACCTTCTTCCCTTTCAGACGTTCAAAATAAGCTTCCGGTTTCAAATTCTGCGCCTCATTTCCGTTTTCTGTCTTCTATTATATCCCGAAAAGAAAAATTTTGCAATCCGTTTGACAAGACAAGAAAAATAAAGTAGAATAAGTCCGCGACCGGGACGGACAGCCGCGTGGCTGCGCCGAAAGGCGCTCTCATGAGGAAAGTCCGGGCTCCACAGGGCAAGAATAACGGGTAACGCCCGCCGAAGGCGACTTCAGGAAAAGTGCAACAGAGATATACCGCCGCCGGTTTTTCGGCGGCAAGGGTGGAAAGGCGAGGTAAGAGCTCACCCGCCGCATGGGAACATTGCGGCGCTGTAAACTCTATTCGGAGCAACACCGTGGAGGAGAATAAGGTCTGCCCGACCTCTCCGGGGAGGTGGCTGGAACGCATCGGCAACGGTGCGTCGAGATAGATGGCTGTCGATTACAGAACCCGGCTTACAGTCCCGATCGCTGTAAAACGCAGAGTGATTCTTCACTCTGCGCTTTTTTATCCTGTCATGCAAAAAATGACCCCTCTGCATCGTTTTAGCAGTAGAAAACAAAGCGCTTTGTTTCACGATTTCTCCCGGGAGGTGAACCTTTGGAGCAAGAAAAAATGGCTTGGGTGGTGCATAACTACAGTCCTTCCCTGCTTCGCGCGGCGTTCCTGTATTTGAAGAACGCCGCGGACGCCGAGGACGCGGTGCAGGACGTGTTTCTGTCCTACTGGGCGCGGCAGCCCGCCTTTGAAAACGAGGCGGCGCGAAAGGCGTGGCTCTACAAGTCCGTCTGCAACCGTTGCAAGGACAAGCTGCGCTCCGGCTGGTTCCGGCATCGCGCGCAGCTCACCGAGGACCTTTCGTACCTGCCGCAGGAGCAGTCCGAGCTGCTGGAGGCGCTGCTTTCCATGGACGAAAAGTACCGTATCCCGCTGCACCTGCACTACTACGAGGGCTACACGATCAAGGAAATCGCCGCGATTCTGAAGCTGCCGTCTGCCACGGTCGGCAGCCGCTTATCCCGCGGCAGAGCCATGCTGAAACAGATTTTAGGGGGTAACGATTATGAAATTATATGACGAAACCATGGAAGCCCTGCGCTTTTCTGAGGATTTTTGCGAGAAAACGTTCGACAAGCTCGACGCCTGTCCGGCGCGGCGTCAGCGGCGGCGCCGCCAGCATCGTGCTGAGCGCGGCCGTGCTCTTCGGCGCGGCGTGGGCGGTATCGCCGGAGTTCCGCGCGCTGTTTTTGCCGAACGAGCGTATTGAGACCGTTGAGCAGGTCACGCTGCCGGAGGAGCCGGGCGCGGTCATCGTGAACGACCTCGGCGCGATCACCGCCCGCTATTATAAGCTGGACGGGAAGTTTGCCAATCACGACAGCATCGACGGCTTCATTCCGGTCGAAAAGGACGGAAAAACCACGATATATCGAATCGACGAAGCCGGAGCGCTGGTCGAGGCGACGCCGACGCGCCATGTGCGGCACAAGGTGGATTACGCCGGTCAGCATTGGGATGTTGACCTCGATATCTACGAGGGCGAGCCGCCAATTGCGGTGGGGCTTGATCCGACCGGCATGGCGTGGACTCTGCGCGACGCCAACACATGGCGGCTGACCTTGGAAACGGCTGACTGCGTGCGCCCGATCTACCTCGATCTCACGACGGGCGAAATCACAGACCCTCTGGCGAAGCTTGATTTTCCGGAGGTGGAGGGGTTGGCGGATACGCCTTGGGCCATGCGCGCCTATGTGGAGCCGGGCGGCGACAACGCCCTGATCAATTGTATGCTTGCAGATAATCAAGGGCACGTTTACTACGAGGCGGATTTGAAAACCGGCGAGGTTCGTAAAATCGCCGAGCAGCAGATTTACCGCGACGGGGTCACCAAGCAGAACGTTATATATTATAATGACCGCATTTATTCCAATTCGGAGAGCCGGCTCAAGGCGCTGCGCGAGGACGGCGCATGGGAATGCCTCCTGCAGGAGGGCGAACTCAGCAATTATGAAGGCGGACGGTATGTCATTGTGGAAAACCACGGGCAAAAACTGCTCAGTCTGCTCGATCTGGACACCGGCGAGCGCTTCATCTTAAGCGATGTGGAAGGAGCGCTGGACCTTTCGTCCAGCATCATGTCCAGCCCCTCCGGCACACACCTCGCAGTGGCGAGCTTCAACGTTAGCGCTGCCGGCCTCGGCACAAAAGCATTCGCCGTCATCGACCCAAAAAAAGGGACGATGGTAACGCTGGAGCGCACGCCCGGCATGCCGGAGGGCATGGCAGGCTTTTTGGACGACACGCATTTTATCATCGCAAGCTTCTGCGAAAAACCTACCATCTGCGTCTATTCCTTCGATTGAGCATAGTAACGCCTCCCGCTGTTTCGGCAGCGGGAGGCGTACAGACTGTCAAAAAAGTCCATAATCGTCAAAATCAGCAAAGATTTTTCGGCTTTTTTCGCTGAATATTCGCTTTTCAATTTCTTAGATTTCCTAACTTTTTGGTTAAACAAACGCTTGCTTCGCAAGGATTTTGACTTACTGCGCAACTCACGACCTACCGTATCTGTATACGCCGACGGTCGTGAGTT
>CAJOMA010000128.1 GCA_905235655.1 uncultured Oscillospiraceae bacterium
CCATGATCGAGATCCCGCGTGCCGCGCTGACCGCGGATGAGATCGCGAAGGAAGCGGACTTCTTCTGCTTCGGCACCAACGACCTGACCCAGATGACCTACGGCTTCAGCCGTGACGACGCGGGCAAGTTCCTCGAGGCGTACTACAAGGCGAAGATTTTCGAGAACGACCCGTTCGCAAGAATCGACCAGGACGGCGTCGGCAGACTCATGAAGATGGCATGCGAGCTCGGTCGCAGCGTCCGTCCGGACATGCACATCGGTATCTGCGGCGAGCATGGCGGCGATCCCACGTCTGTGGAATTCTGCCACAAGCTCGGTCTGACCTACGTTTCCTGCAGCCCGTTCCGCGTTCCCATCGCCCGCCTCGCCGCCGCACAGGCTGCGATCAAGGAGCAGGCAGGCAAGTAATCGGAAGCCGAACGAACACTCATAAGGCAAACGGTCTATTGCAATCCAATGAATCAATTTCGCCCCGATTCCGGCACGGAATCGGGGCGATTATTCTTTGCCGGAAATCCCTACATATTCTTTGCCGGAAATCCCTCCTACGTTCTTGCAATCTTCGTGCGATCTGGTATAATAAAGACAATCGCAGCGCGGAATCCCTCTGCGCTGCTTTGGCACTATCCACGCAGAACGCCCTGCGGCGTTCCTGCTGAAAAACTACAAAATAAGAGGTTGAGAATATGAAATACAAACATGTGTTTCTGCTTTTGCTTGCCGTTTGCCTTTGCCTCTGCGCCTGCAGCGGCGCGGGGACGGAAAATACGTACGAAGAGGAAAACCAGACGCAGCAGGACGTATCTGCAAGCATTGATACCGACGCTGCGCCCGTGGACGCAGAAACGATGACGTGGGGCGACTGGACGGTGGACGTTCCCGCCGGATTTACGCTCGAGGGCGGCGATTTCTTCGACGAAACCGACCCGCGGTATTTCTCCTTGAAGAAAACCGACTTCGTCTACTTTGACTTCAAGGCGGACGGGGAAGAATTGATCATGAACCACTATAACTACAACAAGGACACCTACACCAACGAGCAGACCGACGTGCAGGGCACGTTTGGCGGCAGCGACTGGATCGGCTTCCAGTACAGCGACGGCTTCGGCGGCTACGGCTTTGAGGCGTACGCCACGGTGGACGGGGAACTGATCCGCGTGTCCTGCGCCGGATATCCCTTTGACGACGCGCTCGTCAGCGCGGTGCTCAGTTCCCTTCAGTATGCCCCGACCGGCGCGGCTTCCGACGCGCCGTAGTTCAAATAAAGCGTTTTTCCGACGGCTGCTTCGGAATGATACATAGACAGGAAAGATCATCATGCGAAAACTTCTTGCGCTCGCGCTGACGGCGGCGCTGCTGTTCGCTCTGCTGCCCGCGCTCGGCGTCGAGGCGGCGGAGCCGACCGGCGCGTTCCAGCAGATGCACGACCGCGCGGAGGCGATCGTCTCCTTCGCGTGGACGCCGAGCGTCCGCATCGCCACATGGAATGAAAATGAATACAACGGGCAGATGTATTTCGAGGCCGGCGAGGTCGTCCACGGAATGCCCTATACGCTGTTCGCCCATGAGATGGGCTTTCGGAGTATGGTCACGCTGAGCGAGTATCAGACGCTCGCGGACAAGAACCATTCCGTGAGCCGCTTCTGCAACGCGATGTGGGAGATGCGCACGGGGCCGGTGTACGGCTCATGCTGCGCGACCTTCGTCTGCGAAATCCTCGGCGAGAGCTTTTTGAACAGCAGCGGCATCCCGATCTACAGCAGCGTCGGACCGCTGGCGCGCGACGGTCATCTGACGAGCCGCAAGGTCAGGGCGGACGAGATTCTGCCCGGCGACGTGCTGTACGACAAGGACTGGTCGCACATCGTCTGGGTCGGCAGCGTCACGGAAAAGACCGTGACGGTCTACGAGCAGACCCCGCCGATCTCGAAGGCGACGACGATCCCGCTCTCCGACGTGACGGAGGACGGCTACTTAATACTCCGCAATCACGTCTACGCCTTCGCCTCGAGAAGCAACCGCTTCAAGCACAGCGGGGCGCACGTCCCCGTCTATGACGCGCCGAAGGAGCCGACCTGCACGGAGGACGGCCTGACCGCAGGCAGCCATTGCGCGATTTGCGGCGAGAATATCGAACTGCAGCGCTCGATTCCCTCCTACGGGCATACGCGCGAAGCCATCGTCGAAGAATCGCCCTGCACGGACACCGAGGACGGCTGGGCGGTCTACCACTGCGCCGTCTGCGGCGAGAATGAGAAGGTCTGGCTCCCGTCGCCGATCTGCACGGCGATGCGCTTTGACGACACACCGCTCGGCGCGTGGCACCACGAATATGTGGACTTTGTCTGCGGCAGGGGCTACATGAACGGCATGAGCGAGGCGGTGTTCGCGCCGGACGCGACGATGTCGCGCGCGATGCTGGTCACGGTGCTGTGGCGGTACGCCGGCGCGCCGGAGGGCGGCAGCGCGGGCTTCGTAGACGTGCCGGATGGACAGTGGTACACGGACGCCGTCGCGTGGGCGGCGGAGCAGGGCATCGTCAACGGCGTCGGCGGCGGAAAATTCGACCCAAACGGGGCGATTACCCGCGCGCAGTTCGCTGCGATCCTGCACCGCTATGCCAAGCGCGAGGGTCTTC
>CAJOMA010000129.1 GCA_905235655.1 uncultured Oscillospiraceae bacterium
CGCACACCGTCTCCGTCCGCGCGCTCACCATCCTGGCCATGATCGCGTCTGTCTCCCGGGCCATCGCCCCGATGATACCGATCAGCATCGCTCTGCATCCTCCATTTTACATGCTGCCACTTATGTTTTCAAGCAGCACGAATGATTTTTACATGATCAGTTCTGCGACTTATGTCGCCTTTGCAGTATATCATATCAAAAAGAGATGTTCAAGAGCGCGTATCCCGCCGCGACCTGTGGGTTCGGAGCGCCTGAAAAACTGTCCAGTGAACAGTTTTCAGCGTAGAACGGGCGGCAGCCCAGGACCGACGAAGGCGGGAGGAGCGCCAATAAGGGGACGGAGGTGGCCGCCGCCTGTGGCGGATAAAGGCCAGTGCACTATAGAGCATGGCGCATGATAGCGTGCCGTGCGACAATACCGAACTGAGGAAGGAACGCTGGATCGCCCGCCTTGCTGGCGGTCATTCAAGTAATAAGTGATAAGTTCAGATGGTTGCCGATGTCCAAACCTCAAATCGCAAAAAAGCGTACATCCGAAAACGCACTATAGTTTATCTTTCATTCATCACAGGCTCGTTGTGTGTGGAGCCAAATCCGTTAATGTTTGTACAGCAGAACGGTTTTCTTCGCTCGCCCCTCAGGCGCAGGAGGGGCAGCTCAGAATGACAGTGTTTTGGGGCTCCTTTATTGTTTGGCATCTTGCCCGTTGATCTTGCTTTCTCAACCCCTTTTGTCAGTCTGAGCAGGAAAGCATCCTGCCGCCCGCAGTGCGGGATGAAAGCAGGAGAAGTCCCAGTGAGCATTGGGTTATCAGGCGCGGTAGCGCCTTAGAACCCATTTGCGAACTGTAGGCAGGATTGCCCAGGCCGTTGCGAAGAATCTGTTCTGTGGCATAATAGGACACAGGGACGATTCTCCGTATTGATAACTCAGCATACAAAACCGTCCCGTGCGTTTATCTTTCATCAACACCATAGTTTTTGGCAATCAGTTGTCTATAATAGCTGAATAGGTTGTCAGATTTGCAATAGTAGCTGCAGGAGGGCACATCCCCCTGCCCCCTTGCTTTTTTCGCTGTTTCTGTTACCCCCGCTTGCTCTGTTTAAGATTAAGGATCAGAAGATTCCAGATTCCAGATTGATCCACAAAGCGGGGCGGACACAACCGCTGAAATTGATGACGAGATAACCGCCAGTGCGGACGTCGGCGGCGTTGTCCCGACTGCTGCCGGGGGAACGCAGCCACCACCACCCAGATGCCGTGCCGTCCGCTGTTCTGTTGCTGCTGGATGTATATGCCCCCTGCTTGATCGCGTAGGCCGTGGGCGCCACTCTGGATTTCGTATTATTGCTGTCGTCATAGGTTACGCCCAAGTATTTGTTCGCTTCTGCATAACTCAGCAGGAAAACCCGATCCTGTGTGTTGTTTCCGCCGCTCGTGTTCCACTTGCTGTAGCCCTGGCTGCTACCGTTGTCCACATTTGTCAGCAGAATACCCTTCTGCTCCTCTGCCGCGAATGCTTTGTTCAGGAATGTGCCATTCAGCCATGTACGCAGCGTACACTTTTCCCAAGTGATACCCACATAGTCTTTGTTGTAAGGCTGCGCATCCAGCCCATACCGGCTGATCAGCAGCGCTTTGTTCCCATCCCTCGTCAGCACCAGCCATTCGATCTCCGTGCAGCTCCACTTCGACCGCCCGATCAGCGTCCGGGAAGCGCGCGAGGCGATCGCCAACGCGCCCGGCTGCCGACTTGTGGACGATCTTAAGAAGAAGGAATACCCCATGCCGCTGGAAACGTCCGATCAGGACATCGTCTTCGTCGGCAGGATTCGTCCCGACCTGACCGACGAGAACGGTCTGTGCCTGTGGTGCTGCGGCGATCAGGTGCGCAAGGGCGCGGCGACCAACGCCGTCCAGATCGCCGAGCTGCTGCTCGAGAAGGATTGATCCACATATCAAAAAGCGTGACTGTACAAACAGTCACGCTTTTCTCTTTTTGCGAATTGTTTTTCCACCTCATCGGTCAGCGTCGCCTATCACCGACGCTGACAGCTTCCCCTCGAGGGGAAGCCTCGCATCGGTGCAGATTGAAAGCCTTCCCCTCGAGGGGAAGGTGGCGCGAAGCGCCGGATGAGGTGTCAATACGAAGTCATTTTTGAACATTGCCGGTCATTTTGTCGAGCTTGGTCAGCCGCGGCGCGGAATTATGCCTTTTCTTATTCGGCTTTCGTTTCATGTTTTATCGCTCGTACAGCTTCGTCATGCGGGCGAGCTTTTTTGCCAGCGCCGGCGTGAGCATGCTTTCCTCGACGCGCCACGTCCAGTTGCTGCCGTCGCAGGTGCCGGGCTCGTTCATGCGCCCCTCCGCGCCGAGCTCTAAGTAATCCTGCATTTGCGCAATGAAGGTATCCGCGACGCTGCGCATGCCTGCGCGGAGGATCGCCCAATGCAGCTCCTTCCGGTCGGACACGCCGAGGTATTCGCACGCATATTCGATCACGTCCTCGCCCTGTCCCGCGAGCCACTGCGCCAGCGTCTCGTTGTCATGCGTGCCGCTGTAGCAGATGCAGTTGCGCTCCAGACGGTGCGGCAGATAATTGCTCGGCTCGCGCGGGTCGAAGGCGAATTCCAGAATTTTCATGCCCGGATAGCCGGAGAATTCCAGCAGGGCGATGACCTCCGGCGTGAGGAAGCCGAGATCCTCCGCGATCAGCTTGAGTCCGGGAAATTCGCGGCGGAGCATGCCGACGAAGTCCTCCGCCGGACCCTTGATCCACTTGCCGTTTCGCGCCGTTTCGTCGCCGTAGGGCACGCTCCAGTAGCTCTCCAGCCCGCGGAAATGGTCGATACGAACCGCGTCGAACAGTCCCGCCGCCGTGCGAATACGCGCTTTCCACCAGCGGTAGCCGTCCGCGCGCATCTTCTCCCAGTCGTAGAGCGGGTTGCCCCAGAGCTGCCCGTCCTCGGAAAAGCAGTCGGGCGGACAGCCGGCGACCGCCGTCGGCGTTCCGTCCACGTCGAGCTGGAACAGGTCGGGATCCACACGTCGCACGAATCGTAAAGGGCGTAGATCGGCAGGTCGCCGATGATCTCTATGCCCAGAGACGCGACGTACTCGTGCAGCGCGTTCCACTGCCGGTAGAACAGGAACTGCACGAAAATAAAGAAATTCATATCCTCCGCGAGCGCGGTCGCGTAGGTCTGCACCGCATAGGGCTTGCGCAGGCGAATCTCGTCCGGCCACGCGCTCCACGGCTCCATATTCCGGCTGCGCTTGATCGCCATGAACAGGGCGTAGTCGTCGACCCACGGCTGTTCGGTGCGGAAGTCGTCGATTTGGCGCGCATAACGGTCTGCGCCGCGCCGAAACGCCTTGTGCAGAAGGTCGAGGCGCGTCCGATACTGGAAGCCGTAGTCCACGCGCTCGCCGCGCACGGCATTTGCCACCTCCGCCGCCTCCTGCGGCACCAGCAGCCCGTCCTCCACCAGAAGATCGGGGTCGATAAAATACGGATTTCCCGCGTGGGCGCTGCACGACTGGTAGGGGCTGTCGCCGTAGCCGGTCGGACCGAGCGGCAGAAGCTGCCAGCAGCGCTGCCCCGCCTCGTGCAGGAAGTCCGCGAATCGGTACGCGCCCTTTCCCAGCGTGCCGATGCCGTAGGGCGACGGCAGGGACGAAATATGCATCAGAATACCGGAGGCTCTCATCGTATCACTCTTTCTTTTTTATGCTCTTACCGTCATTATAAACGATTATCTTCGGAAATTCCACATAAAAAACGCGGGCGGCGCAGTGGCCGCCCATACTCATCCATTTGGCTTTTTCCACGTCTTCACGGGCGGATTTTCGCGCAGGTCGCGGAAAAAATCCTGCAAAACCGCGCCGCATTCCTCCTCCAAAACACCGCGCGTGACCTCGGGGCGGTGATTGTAGGGCAGGGCGAACAGGTCTGTCAGCGTGCCGCAGGAGCCCGCCTTGCTGTCCTGCGCGCCGTAGACCAGCCGCGCAATGCGCGCGTTGATGATCGCGCCGGCGCACATCGGGCACGGCTCTAAGGTGACGTACATCGTGCACCGCCACAGCCGCCAGCCGCCAAGCGTCCGGCACGCCTGGTCGATCGCCTCGAGCTCCGCGTGGTAGAGCGCGTTTTTCCCGCGCTCGCGGCGATTTCTGCCGCGTCCGACGATTTTCTCGCCGTCCGTGATCACACAGCCGACCGGAACCTCCCGCTCCGCCGCCGCTTCCCGCGCCAAGCGCAGCGCCTCGCGCATGTATTCCTCGTCAGTCATGGCGCAGCCTCCTCCGTTTTTCTCCATGATAGCCGATTTTTCGCCGTTCGTCAACTCCCCTGCGGACAGGATCGCGTGCAGAAGGAGCGCCGCGTCCGCTTCGGAGAGCGGTTTCCCCTCCTGTGTGCGCAGCGGCCTGCGAAAGCGCTCGGTCAGTGCGTGGAGCTGCGGCGCGTCGGCAGTCTTGGCTCTGCCGGTCAGCAAAAAATCCGTCGAAACGCCGAACAGCCGCGCCATCTCGACCAGCAGGGCGGTGGAGGGAACGCGCCGCTCCTGCTCATACATCCCCACCGCGCTCGGGCTGACCTTCAGCGCAGCCGCCAGCGCGCGCTGCGACAGACCGGCCTGCCGCCGCAGCAGAGCGATCCTCGCGCCAAGCATTCGCTCCCCCTCCTTTCCTTTTCTCAACCTACCATGCCGGAGGTGCGCAATTTGTAACTATTTGACGCTTCGGAAAAAACACTTGACATTACACGCTTCGTGTAGTACACTCTCCGTGTAGGAATTGGAAATAATTGGAAACCATATTAGCCGATATTCTTTGTTGTTTTCGTTCTTATTCTCCTTAATACGGTTTTTCGGTCGTGATTTGTCTCGCTTGGATAAGCTGTATCACGGAGCTGACAGATACGGGCTCCGTGGAAATTCCAACGGGAGGTGAATCCGGTTGACCAGATCGAAACCCGCGTGCTGGTGCGATCTCTGCGGCGGAGAGCTGGACGTCGGCGACGTCTGCTACCGTCTGAACGGGCTGTGCGTCTGTTCCGACTGCCTGCTCGATTACGCGCGCGACTATTTCCGGACGGCTCTGGAAGTGATCGTATGAAGCTTTCCGAGCTGTCCGAGGGCTACCGTCGGGCGGCGCTTCCCCTGCGCGAAAGGCTGCGCTTCCTGCGCTGTGCGCTGAAAAGCACGGACGATCCGCAGCAGCGCGCCGTCCTGCGGCACGAGATCGTGTTTCTGGCGGGGATCCTGACGCAGTGCCGCGAGCTCAGGGAGCTGACCGCACACTATTATGAAAGGGGCTATTGGCGCGATGATAAATATACCCTCTGACTATTCCGACGTCCGTCTGCCGCGGCAAGCGCAGCTTCGGCGGGTGCAGCGCGTGATCCGCGACGAGCTGACGCCCCTGCAGCGCGAGGTGCTGCTGGCGGTCTACTACGGCGGCAAAACGCAGGCGCAGGTCGCCGAGGATCGCGGCGTGAGCCGCTCCACCGTCTGCCGTACCCTGCACCGCGCGGAAGCGCGTCTTCGCCGCTTCCTGCGGTATTGAAATACATAAAAATCGCCCTCCCGATCAAACTAAGTCGG
>CAJOMA010000130.1 GCA_905235655.1 uncultured Oscillospiraceae bacterium
CGGCGCAGTGGTCGGTTCCGTGGGCGCAGTCGTCGGCTCGGTCGGCGCAGTCGTCGGCTCCACCGGAGCGATCGAGCCGCCCTTGACGTAGAACTGGAAGCCGAAATCCTTTTCGGTCAGTCTTGCGGTAGTAGTGTCATAAGCGGAGAACTCGGTGTAGTTTGCGTACCACTCGAGATAGATGTTGCCGTATTTGCCGGTCTGGTTTGCGCTGCGCAGATAGAAGCTGTTATTCGCCGCGCTGCAGACGTCGGCGGCAATCTTCGGATTCAGACCGTCCAGCGACAGACTGGTCTTGCTGCTCGAGGTATCCCAGTTGATCGACAGCGTGTCGCTGCCGTTCTTGAAGGTGTAGGTGCCGTCGGAATTCTTCGTGACCTTCCAGACAATGCTGGCGTCCGGATTGGAGATCACGCCGTTGACGGCGGCGATATCGACGCTGTCAAGGTAGTACGAGCCCTTCATGGTCGCGGGCACAGCCTTGCTGTTGCCTGCGTTATAGATAACGACTTCATCGCCGGTGTTCAGCGTATTGGCCAGCGAATAGACCACGCTCTGGCTCGCGTTGCAGACGGTGCAGACGCCGTTGACGAAATTGTGACCGTTCGCGGGGATGGATTCGGTCTTTGTTCTGCCGCAGATGGTGCAGGTGTAGGTCATGACGCCGGGCTGCGTGCAGCTCGCCGGGGTAGTGGCCGTGCCGGCATTCCAGACGTGGTTGCAGGTGTCGCTGCCGCCCATGCTGCCGGAGGGGGTGACGTATCCGTCGGGAACGTCGCGGCCGAAGAGCTGCCATGCGAATTCCGGATAGTCAACGAAAACGTTACGCACGCCGGTGATGGACTGGACGGAGTCATTTCTGCCCATTTCCCAGGTATCGACCGGGTCTTCTTCCATCCACTTGAGCAGGACGTTCAGATTCTCCATCACGCCGGACTGACCCCACATATAGGACTGGTTTTCCCAGCGGACATAGCAGTACAGGACGATTCTCGCGCAGTCGCCGCGCAGATTCAGCGCGCCGCTCGATTCCTTGTTGGGATCGTAGTAGCCGGAGCTTTCGCCGTAGGCGTCGTTGCCGCGGTCGCTGTTTTCCTCGTTGGACGTTGGGCGGAGCATCATGATATCGTTATCCTGATTGTCGTTGCCCTTGCTGTTCGGCCAAGTGTGCTCGCGGTTCCAGCCGGTGCCCCATTCGCCGTTCAGCTTCATGCCGGAATAGAAGGATGAGATGTAGTTGTAGTTGCCGTTCACACAGTCGGTGACGCAGAACAGATCTCTCGTTCCGTTATAGGTGGTTTCCTTCGTCTGCTTCGCCTTGAGCATGCTCTTCAGCGCGGCATACAGCGCGCTGGAGGTGGCATTGCCCTGCGAGGTGCCGCCCGCATTGGCAGACAGCGCGGCGAAGGTATAGCTGCCGGTGTAGTAGTTCTGCGCATAGGAAGGCAGGAAGGTGCAGTTCTCGCCTCTTGCGCCCCAGTTTGCAATGTAGCCGCTGTAGTTGACGTATCTGACGTCAGAAGCGGACTTGTAGCCGGTGGGAGTGCCGGGCCATTCCGCCGCTGCCGCGCTTGCAAAACCGGCAAGCAGACCGACAGACATTGCCAGCACGATTATGAAAGAGAGTACCCGAGTAGATAAGCGTTTCATAATTCATAGTTCTCCTTTTATTAGGGTAATAATTATTCTAACATACTTATTAAAAAAAAGGAAGAGGGAAAAGCCCTTTTTTGAGCAAAAAAACGAAAAAACAGCCTGCGGGCAGATCAATGATCCGCTCGCAGACCGATTGTACCGTAAGAATTATATTCTGCGCGTCAGAATACCGCGCTTGTCGCGGATTACGCCGCGCGGGCAAGCCATCGCGCACGCGCCGCAGGAGAGACAACGGTCGGCAAAGATAAAGGCGCGGTTTTCCGAGACCTTGATCGCGCCGGCGGGGCAGACCCTCTCGCACAGACCGCAGCCGACGCAGCTCACCGCGCAGACGTCCCTGCACCGCGCGTCCTTGTTGGAGCACAGGACGACGATCGGGTTGTCCTCCGGCCGCAGATGGATAATGCGCTGCGGGCAGTTCAGATAGCATGCGCCGCAGCCGACGCACCTGCTTTCATCGACCTCGGCGACGCCATAGGAATTCAGCCTTATCGCATCGAAGCGGCAGGCGGCGATACAGGTGCCGCAGCCGGTGCAGCCGTATTCGCACAGAACAAAGCCTTCGGGCGACTGCTTGGCGCGGCAGCCGCCGTTGCAGTGGACGCAGGCGACCTTGGAGGGGAACTTCTTTTTGACGTTCATGCTGTTTTCCCTCCTTACCTGTGCGCGTAGGGCGTGTTCGTCAGCGGCAGCCGGAAGCGCCGCTCGCCGTCGAGACGGAAATAGGCGTCCGCGATGGCGGGCGCGGTCGGGATCGAGGTGATCTCGCCGATGCCGATTGCGCCGCAGGCGACGTTCAGCCCCGGCTTATCCACAATGATCGCCCGAAT
>CAJOMA010000131.1 GCA_905235655.1 uncultured Oscillospiraceae bacterium
TACTGTCTCGAGGTCTGTTCGCCGGGCGTGGAGCGGAATCTGACCAAACCCGCGCATTTTACCGCCTGTCTCGGACAGCGCGTGCAGGTGCGCATGATCCGCCCTGTGAACGGTACGCGCGATTTCAAGGGCGTGCTGGAGGATTACGACAACGGCAGCATCACCGTGCGCTTCGACTCCGGCGACGGACTGACCTTCACCAAAAAAGAAACCGGCTTCATCAAGCTGGACGATTTTGAACCGATTGAATAAGAGAGGATGGATATAAAATCATGAACCGTGAATTTTTTGAAGCATTGAAATTGCTGTCCAAGGAAAAGCGCATCCAGATGGATGCACTCTGCGAGGGCATCCAGAAGGCCATCGTCACCGCGGTCAAGCGCGACTTCAACAACAAGGACATCGTGTTCTGCGAGATCGACCCCGACAAGCAGGAGATGAAGGTCTATGTGCGCAAGAACGTCGTGTCTGAGATCTCCGATCCCGACTGTGATCTGCTGCCCGAGCAGGCGCAGCAATACAAGAGCGGTGCCGTTCCCGGCGACATCGTGGAGATTCCGCTCGAGACCAAGGACGTCAGCCGCATTGCCGCAGACAAGGGCAAGCACGTGCTGCGTCAGGGCATTCGCGAGGCCGAGCACGGTATGCTGCGCGAGGAATTCCAGAGCAAGAACCAGGAGATCATCACCGCCAAGGTGCAGCGCATCGACCCTGAATCCGGCGACGCGATCGTCGAGATCGGCAAATACGAGGAGATCCTGCCCAAGAGCGAGCAGATGCCCGAGGAAACGTTCAAAGAGGGCGACATCATCAAGGTCTTCGTCGTGGACGTCAAGGACCTTGCCCGCAAATATCCGAAGTGTACGCTGTCCAGAACCCATCCGGGATTGGTCAAGCGGCTGTTTGAAAATGAGGTGCCCGAGATCACGGACGGCACCGTCGAGATCAAAGCGGTCTCCCGCGAAGCAGGTTCGCGCACGAAGATCGCCGTTGTCAGCAGCGACGAAAACGTTGACGCCGTCGGCGCCTGTATCGGCCCGCGCGGCGCGCGTGTGGGCAAGATCGTCGATCTGCTCGGCGGAGAGAAGATCGACATCGTCCGCTTTGACGAGGACCCTGCCGCGTTCGTAGCCGCATCGCTCGCGCCAGCAGAGGTGCTTTCTGTCGAGGTTGACCCCGAGGTTGAAAATGCCTGCACCGTCATCGTGCCCGCCGGGCAGCTTTCCCTGGCGATCGGCAACAAGGGGCAGAATGCCCGTCTGGCGGCCAAGCTGACCGGCTGGAAGATCGACATCAAGCCCGACAGCGCCGTCGAAGCAAGCGAAGCGGATCTATCCGCAGAGGACGAAACGCAGGAAGCGGAATAACTGTGTAGTGAAGGTGGTTTCATGCAGCCCAAAAAGATCCCGATGCGCAAGTGCGTCGGCTGCGGCGAGATGTTCCCGAAGCGGGAACTGGTGCGCGTGGTCAAGAGTCCGGACGGAGCCCTGTCTCTCGATCTGACCGGCAAGAAGTCCGGACGCGGCGCCTATGTCTGCCGCCGCCTTGCCTGTCTGCAGGCCGCGCGCAAGGCCAAGCGGTTTGAGCGTGCGTTCGCGTGCACCATTCCGGACGACGTCTACGACGCGATGGAAAAGGAGCTGGAAGCGGATGGCGCAGGATAAGTTTTTATCCCTGTTGGGAATGTGCCGCCGTGCCGGACGGCTGCAGTGGGGGCACGACACGTGCCTGCAGAGTGTGCGAAACGGCAGCGCGCTGCTGTGTGTGCTCGCATCCGATGCCTCCGAGCGGCTGAAGCGGGAATTTCGCCGCGCCGCCGCGGACACAACGGATGTTGCCTATACATCCTATTCCATGCAGCAGTTTAAGGCCGCCGTCGGGCTGTATGCCGGAGTGCTGACCACCGCGGACGCGGGGTTTGCGAAGGAACTGCTCCGGTTTTACCGAAACGATTCAAGGGAGGACATAAGCGTATGATCAATAAATACAGAGTGCACGAGGTCGCCAAGGATTTCAACATCAAGAGCAATGTGGTGCTGGAACTGCTGGCAAAGTATTTTCCCGACCAGAAGAAGCATATGACTGCGCTCGAGGAGTCGGAACTGGACGTGATCTTTGAGACGTTCACGCAGCAGCGTCAGGTGGAGAGCTTCGACGCATATTTTGCGCTGCAGAACGAGAAGAAACCGGAAGAAGCCGCCGAAGTGAAAAAGGCGCAGGCACCCGCAGAGGAAAAGGCGGAGCCGGAGAAGGCGGCAAAGCCTGCCGCGCAGCCGCAGGGCAAGGCGCAGAAGGACGCCAAAACGCCGTCCCCGCAGCAGCCGAAGAAGCCGGTGCAGCCGCAGCAGCTTCCGAAGAAAAAGCTGAAGGACCCGTCCCGTCAGCCGCAGGCGCGCACGAAGGGCGAATCCCGCACCGTCGACACGCGCGGCACAGGCAACGTCAACCTCGACAAATACAACGAAAAATACGA
>CAJOMA010000132.1:0-2446 GCA_905235655.1 uncultured Oscillospiraceae bacterium
TTGAAAAACGCCGAACTTACATAAAAAGATCAATCAGCGCAAAATACTCAAAATGTTTGATTGATTTTGACGGTTACGGACTTTTTTGACAGTCTGAAGCCGGACTCATCTGCTGATGAGTCCGGCTTTTCTAATGCGCATTGCGCAATGAAAAGTACGGAAAACCTCCGTATCTGTCATTGCCCGCTTGTCGGGCAATCTGTCCGTTCCGATGCGGGGAGGTTTATCGTAATACGACGCAGATGTCATATCTTGCCCGGACGGATTGCCCCATGCGGGGCAATGACACGAATAAATTGTACTATGTACCGCTCCCGATTTTGTCTGTCTGCTGCTTGTCAAATTTATTATGTACGGCGCGGATGCCGAGGGCGAATAGATAGTTGACGGCGGGAATGGCAAAAATCGTGATATACCAGAAGCCGCCGACGTTAAAGGCGTAAAAATCCTCCCAATCCTTGAGAAAAACCACCCGGGTCAGATACACAACGCCATAGAGCACGGCAGGTATGATGCCGAGCAGCATTTCCGGCTTTGTGAAACGGCGCCCGCGCTCAAAAAAGCAGAGCGAGACGACGGCGAGCAGGGGGCACAGCAGGTGCAGCAGGAAATTCGCGCCGGTCAGCACCGCGGCGGGACCGACCAGAGGCACGAAATACAGCATCACGACCGCAAGAGTCAGCGTCACCGCGACCGTGCCGATCATCTTCAGCGTCAGCGCCCACGCGGGAATCGCGTCCTCACCGCGCCGGATCGACTGTATGTTATACGGGATTACCAGCAGACAGGCGATCGCGGCGAGAATGTTGGAATCGACCGTAAAGTATTTTAAGACGCGCACGCCGCCTTGATTCATATTCCCTATGCCGTCCGCGCCGTGCGGCGTGAAAAACCACACCATCGAGCCCAGCACCATCAAAAAGACCGAGGCGTTCATCGCCAGAGAGACAGCGTTTCGTGTCCTTGCCTGATTCATCGGATTATCCTCCTTCGTTTTCTTGATTATACACGGTTTTCTCGAAAAATGGAATTTATTTTTTCCACGCGGTATGATATACTGAACGCAAGCGAAACACAACGTCTGGAAAAGAGAGAGGACAAAGCTATGGCAAAAAGAAGATTCGGCGACCGGAAGGACGCCGCGCTGATCCGCGACATGGACGCGATGCATGTGTTCATGGCGCATCTTTACCGCGACCGGACGGACAACGAGGCGTATATCTCCGAAACGATCGATCTCGAGCCGATGCAGAACTGGATCGCCGCGCATCCGGACAAGGAATTCAAGTATACCTTCTTCCATATTATCATCGCCGCGATTCTGAAGCTGCTGGTCGAGCGCCCGAAGCTCAATCGCTTCATCTCCGACCGCAAATACTACCAGAGGAACGAGAATATCGCGTCCTTCGTCGTGAAGCGCGCTTTCAGCGATGAGGCGGCGGAGGGTATGGCGGTCGTCAAGGGCACGGAGGACGACACGATCTTCACGATGCACGAGAAGATCAAGCAGCAGGTCGTTCCCTGCAAAAACGGCGAAAACAGCGGCACGGAGGACGACATGGAGTTCATCACGAAGCTGCCGGGCTTCCTGCGCAAATGGGTGCTGTCGATCATTCGATGGCTGTCGGTCAAGGGCAAGCTGCCGCAGTTTGCCGTGGAGGGAGACTCCAACCATTCCTCCGTTTTTGTCACGAATCTCGGCTCCATCGGCTTAAAATGCGGCTATCACCACCTGTCCAACTACGGCACCTGCTCGATCTTCGTCGTCATCGGCGAGAAGAAAATGACGCCGACCTTCCATGAAGACGGAACCTTTACCCTGCGCGAGACGCTGGACGTCGGTCTGACCATCGACGAGCGGATCGCAGACGGCTACTACTACGCGAAAACCGTGAAGCTGATGAAGTACATCCTCGAGCATCCGGAAACGCTGGAAGCGCCGTTCAAGACCAAGACCGGGATGGAAGTCCCGGCGTAAAACAGATAAAAAACCGCCTCCGTGCCATTGTACGGAGGCGGTTTTGCTACATGTTGTCAGCCGAGGTCCCTGTACAGGAAGGTCACGATCTGCCCTCTGGTGCAGGTGGCGTCGGGGCTGAAGGTCGTGTCGGACGTGCCCTTCGTGATGTTTTTCTCGACCGCCCACAGGACGGCGTCATAGTAGTAGCCGCCGGTGACGTCCTTAAAGGGGTTGGCGGAGCTTCCGGGCGCGGGCTTGCCGTTTGCGCGCCACTGGAAGGTCACGACCTGCGCACGGGTGCAGCCCGCGTTCGGGCTGAAGGTCGTCGCGCTGGTGCCCGCGGTCACGTCGTTCTCCTTCGCCCAGAGGACAGCCTTATAAAAGTAATCCGTGGACTTCACGTCGGTGAAGGGGTTGTCCGTGCTCTTCGGCTCCGGGCAGCCCTTGGCGCGCCACAGGAAGGTCACGACCTGCGCTCTCGTGCAG
>CAJOMA010000132.1:2509-4435 GCA_905235655.1 uncultured Oscillospiraceae bacterium
CCAAAGAACCGCCTCATAGAAGAAGTCGCCTTCCTTCACGTCGACGAAGGGGTTCGTCACGGTCACGGGCTTGCTGTTCACGGTGATGTGCAGATTCAGCCGCTCGCTGTATTCCATGCCGGGCTTGTAGGCGGAGATGCGGTAATAGCCGCTTTCTGTCAGGGGAATTGGAGCGGTGTAGGCGACGCGGTTCGCGGTATCCTGACAGGGACAGGTATCGTTCAGCGTGTAGTAGATCACCGCGCCCTCTGTCTCGCAGGACAGGGTCAGCATCGCGCCGGCGTCAACCGTCAAATAGTTGTCCTTCGGCGCGCCCGCGCCGATCTTCGTCTCGCCGACAGTCGCGGTGGGTCGGGCGACCTGATTGGACGAGACCTCGATCCGGAGCGGCAGCGTTTTAGAAAGGGAAGTGCCCTCCACCGAGAGGCGCAGCTCTGTCATGCCGGGCAGCAGCGCCTGAATCTCAAAGACCGCCATGCCGTCTTCGTCCGTCACGGCGCGGATCGCCATGACCTGCGCAAGCAGCTCGCTATAGCCGTCGGCGCGCACGGTCAAGCCCTGCAGGGGCTTGCCGTCAGCGTCCAGAATCTGTGCGGTCACTCTGGGCGCAGGCTCTTCGTTGAGGAAGAGGGCGATCTGCTCTTCGTAGTTCAGAATCATCGCGGCGGGTCTTGCCTCGACCGTCAGCGTACCCGCATAGGTGCTTAGCGGCTTATCGGCGTAGTTCTTCGCGCCGCCAAGCTTGAGTTCAACCTTGCTGCCGAGCGCTGCCGGAGCGTCCGGGATCAGGCGCAGGACGGTCGCGAAGCACGTCTTGCAGCCTTCATAGATCGGCTCGGGATCGACCCATTGCGCCGTGTAGCCTACCGGTACGCTCAACTGCTCCACGGTGCTCATGTACTGGGTGAAGACGAATTCCACATAGTCCGGATAAGCGTGGACGGCCGCGATCTCCGGACCCTCCTTGGCGATCATGCCGGTCTTGAGACCCATCTGTGGAGGCGGTACGGTGACGACCGGAGTGGACGCCTTCTCGTAGCCCTCCTTGCTGAAATCCACGCGCCAGTCGCCCGTGGGGACGTCCCATGCGTAGAAGCCCTCGTCGCCTGTGATCTGCGGGTTGCTCTCGCCGAACTGCGCGCCGTCCCAGACGGTGTTGTTGCTTACGTCGAAGCATGTCGCCGTGACGTCGGGCAGCAGGTTGGACTCCACCGCTTCGTAGACGATACCGGAAGGGTCCATGCGGGCGGCGAAGGAGCAGTCGCCCTGCTTCTTGAGACTGCCGCAGCGCTGATAGCGCTGATTCATTGCGTTGACGTAGTCCGCCAGCTTCAGAACGATCTGCGAGGAGCGGTTCAGGTTGATTGCGTTGGAGAGCACGTCGTAGATCGTGTTGAGCGTTCCGACGGCGGCGAGACCGCTGCCCGCCGAGGGCAGGGCGGCGATGATGCCAGCCACGGTGAAGCCTGCGCCGACGATCGTATCGAGCAGGGCGTGATTTTTCTGCTTTCGGAGCAGCTCCAGCAGGCGTTCGCCCGCCGCGATCTCGTCGCGGATCGCCCACTGGCAGGTGTCGGAATAGTTATGGCTCTTGTAATAGTCCTGATAGATACGGGCGTTTTCCAGCTCGCCTTTCAGCTTCTCATACTCGGTTACGGCGGAGACGTAGTCGTTTGCATCGTTGGCGACCTGGTAAAAGTCAAGCGCGCCGCCGAGCAGCGCTCCGCCGACCTTGCCGACGCCGGAGAGCTTGTTGAAGGCTTTTTCCATGCCGGGGTGCGCATCGAGCCATTCCGGCTTGATCCCCGCTTTCTTGAGCGAGAAGTTTTCCGCAGCCTCCGTCAGCGCGTCGAGGGAGAAGCCTGCCGCAGTCAGGCTGGCGTTATTGATCGCCTCTTTTTGCGCGTCGACGGTCAGCGAGGTGCC
>CAJOMA010000133.1 GCA_905235655.1 uncultured Oscillospiraceae bacterium
GGTCAGCCGCCATGCGTAAAGCTGCAGATCGCCGCCGGTCTTCGCGCCGTATTTGCGGTCGCCGCAGAGGGGGAAGCCTCGTGAGGCGAACTGCACGCGAATCTGGTGCGTGCGTCCGGTGTGCAGCGTGACATGGAGCAGGGAAGCTTCTTCTCCGCCGCGCAGCACTTCGTAGGAAAGCCGCGCCTCGCGGACGCCGTTTCGCCTGCGCTTGACAACGTAGGTTTTATTCTTCACGCGGTCGTGGTACAATAAGTCCGTCAGCTCGCCGGATGGCGCGGGCAGTCCTTCGCAGACGGCGAGGTATTCCTTGCGCACGGTCGTTCCCATCGCGTCGGACAGGAAAGCGGCGCATGCGGCAGTTTTCGCAAAGACCATCAGACCTGTCGCCTCGCGGTCGAGCCGGTGCACGGGGAACAGACCGTCGGGAAGACCGTCCGCGACCGCGGGCTTTCCGGAGGCGTCCTTCGCCGACAGGATACCGCGCGGCTTGACGCAGACGAGTAGCGCGTCGTCTTCATATAGAATCGGTATGCAGTCCGCCATGGTATCGCCTCCCGTTTTTTCTAATCATAACGGAGCGCGTTCCAAAATGCAAGAAGCGGCTTGTTTTCTAATCGAAAAAATGCTATAATTTCAAGGAAATAATCAAGCGGTGGTGATCAAATGAAAGAACGCTACACTGTGACGGGCATGAGCTGTGCCGCCTGCTCCGCCAGAGTCCAGCGGGCGACGGAAAAATTAGAGGGCGTGAAAACCTCTGAGGTCAACCTGCTTGCAGGCTCGATGGAAATCGAATATGACGAAACGCGGCTTTCTTCGGAGGATATCATCGCCGCCGTCACCGCCGCAGGCTACGGCGCGGAAAAGCTGACGAAATCCGAGCCCCGCACGAACAAGGCGCAGGACGAAGCGCTGCGCGGTATGAAGCTTCGTCTCTTCGTTTCGATCCCGCTCCTGCTCATTTTGATGTACTTCTCCATGGGACACATGATCGGGCTGCCGCTGACGCACAAGCTGCACGGCACGCTGACCGGCGCGCTTTTGCAGCTTGCGCTGACCTTGCCCGTGGTGATCGTCAACCGGACGTATTTTATCAAGGGCGTGAAGACCCTGCTGCACGGCGGACCGAACATGGACACACTGATCGCGGTCGGCTCCGGCGCGGCGCTGATCTACGGCGTCATCGTGACCGTACAGCTTGCGCTGGGCAAGCCGGCGGACGATCTCTATTTTGAGTCCGCCTCGATGATCCTGACGCTCGTGACCCTCGGCAAATACTTCGAGACGCGCTCCAAGGGCAAGACCGGCGAGGCAATCACCGCGCTGATGGATCTTTCTCCGCAGACTGCGCTGGTTGAACGCGGCGGGCAGTGGATCGAGGTACCGACTGCGCAGGTGCAGAAGGGCGAGACCGTGCAGGTGCGTCCCGGTGCACGGATTCCGGTGGACGGCACGGTGCTGGAGGGCGAGTCCGACGTGGACGAAAGCGCGCTGACGGGCGAGAGCCTGCCTATGCATAAAAAAGCGGGCGACACGCTCGCCGCCGCCACGGTCAATCAGACGGGCGTTCTGACCTTCCGCGCCGACAAGGTCGGCGAGGATACGACCCTCGCACAGATGATCCGTCTGGTCGAGGAGGCGGGCAGCTCCAAAGCGCCGATCTCCCGTCTGGCGGACAAGGTCGCTGGCATCTTCGTTCCTGTCGTCATCGGCATTGCGCTTGTGACCTTTGCCGTCTGGATGCTGCTCGGCAAAGAGCTTTCCTTCGCGCTCTCCGCGGCGATCTCCGTTCTTGTGATCTCCTGCCCGTGCGCGCTGGGACTGGCGACGCCGGTCGCGATCATGGTCGCCACCGGCCGCGGCGCAAAGCTCGGCATTCTGATCCGCTCGGCGGAGGCACTGGAGACTCTGCACCATGTCGACACGGTCGCAATGGATAAGACCGGCACGCTGACGGAGGGAAAACTGTATGTCACCGAGGTGTTCGGCGCGGAGCCGGATCGCCTGCTCATGACGATCGGCGCGATGGAGCAGTATTCAGAGCATCCGATTGCGGCGGCTGCCGTCGAAGCGTGCAGAAAGCGCGGCATCGAGCTGCCGACGCCGGACAGCTTTGAGGCGGCGCCGGGCAGAGGCGTGACCTGCCGTTTGGAGGGAAGGAACTGGTTCTGCGGCAACCGCGCCTATCTGGAGGAAAACGGCGTCACGATCCCCGATCGGGAATTTTCCGCCGGAACGCAGCTCTTCTGCGGCGCGAAGAAGGAATTCCTCGGCCTGCTCGTCATGCAGGACACGGAGAAAAAGACGGCGAAGACCGCCGTGCAGACCCTGCACGGCATGGGCTTGCGCGTCAAAATGCTGACCGGCGACAGCCGCGCCGCCGCGCAGACGATCGCGGACAAGCTCGGCATTGACGAGAACGCGGGCAAAGAGGTCGAG
>CAJOMA010000134.1 GCA_905235655.1 uncultured Oscillospiraceae bacterium
GTCGGCGTTCAGCGTGAAGCTGTGGGTGCTCTCAAGGCCCCAGAAGCCGGTCTGGCCGATCATCAGCGGGTGCTGATCGCTCAGGCAGCCCTGCCCCATCAGCGTACGGGAGACGGGGATGTCGAGGAACTCGGCCAGAGCCGCCAGCTCGTCGCTCGCCTTGGCCAGCAGGATGCCGCCGCCGGCGTGCAGGACGGGGTTCTTCGCCTCAATCAGCTTCTTCGCGATGGCCTTGGCCGCCGCGGGGTCGAGCGCGGGCTTGCAGGTGAAGTGGCTGTCGTGCTTCGTGCGCTCCCAGAGATCCTCCTCGACCTCGCGGGAGAACATATCCATCGGCATGTCGATCAGCACGGGGCCGGGACGGCCGGACTCGGCCAGGCGGAACGCCTTGTCCATGATGTCGGGCAGGGCCTCGGGATCGTCCACGCGCCAGCAGCGCTTGCAGACCGGCTCGAGCACCTTGTACTGCGTGGCGTCGCCGTGCATATTGACCTCCTGATGGGGGTGCTTGCCGAAGTAATAGCTCGGCACGTCGCCGGCGATGACGACCATGGGGATGGAATCGAACGCCGCGTTGGCGACGCCGGTGAGCACGTTGGTGATGCCGGGCCCGAGGTGGCACATGCAGACGCTGGCCTTGCCGGTGACGCGGGCATAGCCGTCGGCGGCGGTGGAGGCGACCGCCTCATGGCGGTTGGAGATATACTTGACCTTATCGCTGCGGCTCAGGGCGTCCAGCATACCGATGACGGTGTGGCCGCAGAGGCCGAACACGTACTTGACGTCGCGGCGCTCCAGATAGTCGACCATCAGGTCGGCAACGAGTTTCTTGCCCATAAATATTTCCTCCTGAATGTATGATTTTAAAACGCTATTGAATATGATTGCGCATACGGTACTCATCGAACACCGCGCCGCTGCTCACGACAAAATTGCGGAACTCTGCCGCCGCGGGAGAAAGGTAACGCTCCTTGTTCCACATCAGATAAAGCTTGCGTTTCTCCAATCCGTTCACGGCAACCAGCTTTAAATTATACGGCGCACCGCCCAGCGGCCACGGCGTGATCGCAACGCCGTGACCTGCTCCAACCAGGCCGTATATCATAATATCCTGCGCTGTCTCGGCCGTGATGCGCGGATGGACGCCGGCCTTCCGGAACATCTTATCAGACTGTCGGCGAAGCTGGCTGTCCTTGCTGTAGGCAATATAGTTTTCTCTGTCCAGTTCGTGAAGATCAATGCTTTTCCTCTCGGCGAATCGATGATTCTGCGGCACCAGAAGCACAAAGCTCTGTTCGCCGATCAGCGTACTGCCAACGCGCGGATCGTCGATCTCGGTGGCAAAAACCATATCCACCTTACCCTCGAGCAGTTGTTCCCGCAGCGTGTAGTAGGTCGCCTCCTGATTCGTTTGCGGACGCACCGCCACACGATTGGTCTGCGCAATATAGCGCACGATGATATCCGGCACAAACTCTGCCAGCGAAGGGAAACAAGAGATCGTCACGATACCGGTATCCGGATCCACCGCATGCTTCAATTCCGCAATGCCTGCGTCAAGCTCGGCCAGCGCCTTTTTTACATGCGGGAGGAGCATCCGTCCATACGGTGACAGAACCACATTGCGGCCGCTTCGCATAAAGAGTTCGACGCCTAATTCCTGCTCCAAACTCTGCATCGCGTGACTCAGGCTTGACTGGTTAATGCCCAAAACCTTAGAAGCCTTTGTGTAATGCTCATTTTCCGCAATCGTTTTAAAATACCTCAGCTGCTGCAGATTCAAGCCGTCACCCCCCTCGTGCTGCAAAATAACGATTCACAATGATCACTCGATGCCGTTTGCTTTAAAGTATGCCTTCGCAGTCTCCAGGCAGCGGGCGGCGTGTCCGGCCCGGCCGCGCGCCTCGATCTCCTTGAGGTTCGGCAGCTCGATGCTGAGCGGGATCTCGGGCATCGCCTTGACCATGCCGGCAATGTCCATCGCGCCCTCGCCGGGATAGAAGCGCGCCTCGCGGGCGGTGTAGAGCATCAGGTCGTCCTTGATGTTGTCCAGCACGGGATCGCCGTCGGCGCCGGCAGGGCCGTCGCAGAGATGGATGAAGTTGAAGTACCTGCGAGGGATGCGGGCAAGCTCCTCGGCGGTCACGCCCGCGCGTCCGGCGTGGAGCGTATCGACCATGACGTACACGTTGTCGCGGCCCAGCTTGTCGACGAGGGTGATATCCTCCTGCAAATTGCGGACGCCCGCCCACGGCAGGAACTCGATGTTGAACTTGAGCCCGAACTCCGCGGCATAGTCCGCGACCTTGCCGGCGGCGTCGGTAT
>CAJOMA010000135.1 GCA_905235655.1 uncultured Oscillospiraceae bacterium
GGATGCCGTCAGCAAGATCGAGGAGGTTTACGCATGAGTAAGTTAGCACAGGACATCATCCTCCGTCCGGTCATCACCGAGGAAAGCATGGCAGGCGCCGCGCTGAAGAAGTACACGTTTGAAGTTGCGAAGGACGCCAACAAGATCGAGATCGCAAACGCGGTCGAAGAGCTGTTCAAAGTCGAAGTGAAGAAGGTCAACACCATTCATGTGCGCGGTCAGTTGCGTCACTACGGTCGCTTCGAGGGCTACACCCGCTCCTGGAAAAAGGCGATCGTCACCCTGACCGAGGCGTCCAAGACCATCGAGTTCTTCGATGGCATGATGTAAACCGTCAACTGATATGAATCCGGCGGTAACGTATGGAGGCTGACATCCTCCGCAAAGCCGCTTTAAGGAGAGTGAAACAAATGTCAATCAAAGTCTACAAGCCGACCGGCAATGCACGCCGCAACATGTCGACAACGGACTACACGGGTCTGTCCAAGTGCGGCCCCGAAAAGAGCCTGCTGGCTCCCATGAACAAAAAATCCGGCCGTAACAGCTATGGCCGCATCACCGTCCGCCACAGAGGCGGCGGCAACCGCAGAAAGTACCGCATCATCGACTTCAAGAGAGACAAGTTCGACGTTCCGGCAACCGTGGCCACGATCGAGTACGATCCCAACCGCTCCGCCCACATCGCGCTGCTCAAGTATGAAGACGGCGAGAAGAGATACATCCTCGCGCCCGCGGACCTCAAGGTCGGCGACAAGGTGATCTCCGGCACTGCCGCGGACATCAAGACCGGCAATGCAATGCCCCTGACGAGCATCCCCGTCGGTACCATCGTCCACAACGTGGAGATGTATCCCGGCAGAGGCGGCCAGCTTGCCAGAGCCGCGGGCAACTCCGCGCAGCTGATGGCTAAGGAAGGCGCCTACGCGCTGCTTCGTCTGCCTTCGGGCGAACTTCGCAACGTTCCGGTGGGCTGCATGGCGACGATCGGACAGGTCGGAAACCTGGATCACGAGAACGTCAAGATCGGCAAGGCCGGCCGTAAACGTCACATGGGTTGGAGACCGACCGTCCGCGGTTCCGTCATGAACCCCTGCGACCACCCGCACGGCGGCGGCGAGGGCAAGAGCCCGATCGGCCGTCCCGGCCCTGTAACCCCGTGGGGCAAGCCCGCGCTCGGTTATAAGACGCGCGCCAAGAAAAAGGCGTCCAATAAACTGATCGTCAAACGCCGCAACGGCAAATAAAGAAAGGAGCAGATTCTAATGGGCAGAAGCGTTAAAAAAGGACCGTTCGTGCAGCCCAAGCTGCTCGAAAGAGTCGAGAAGATGAACGAGACCGGCGACAAGCAGGTTCTCAAAACCTGGAGCCGCAGCTCCACGATCTTCCCGCAGTTTGTCGGCCACACCTTCGCCGTACACGACGGACGCAAGCACGTTCCGGTGTACGTGACGGAAGACATGGTCGGTCATAAGCTCGGCGAATTCGCGCCGACGAGAACCTTCAGAGGTCACGCCGGCTCCAAGACTTCCAACAATGGCAAATAAGGCTGAAAGGAGTGTGTAATGATGCAAGCAACCGCTAAAGTGACGTACGTCCGTATAGCGCCCCGTAAGGTATCGATCGTTCTCGATCTGATCCGCAACCAGCCGGCCGACAAGGCCATGGCAATCCTCAAGCACACGCCTAAGGCCGCGTGCGAGCCGCTGATCAAGCTGCTGAAATCCGCGATGGCAAACGCGGAAAACAACCACAACATGGACCCCAATCGTCTTTACGTCGCGGAAGCCAACGTCGGCCAGGGACCCACGCTCAAGCGCATCCGTCCCAGAGCTCAGGGCAGAGCGTTCCGCATCAACAAGAAGACGTCCCACATCACCCTTGTACTCAAGGAAACGGAAGAATAAGCGAGAGGAGGAAAACAACAATGGGACAGAAAGTCAATCCGACCGGTTTGAGAATCGGCGTCATCAAAAATTGGGAATCCCGCTGGTATGCCAATGATAAAGACTTCGCTGATACACTCATCGAGGACTACGAGCTTCGTGAATTCCTTCTCCAGACGCTTGCTCCCGCGGGAGTACCGAAGGTCGAGATCGAACGCGATGCAAAGCGCGTCTACATCAACATCCACTGTGCAAAGCCCGGCATGGTTATCGGTCGCGGCGGCGCAGAGATCGAGAAGCTCAAGGCCGTCTGCCAGAAGAAGCTGGGCGGCAAGGAAGTTTCCATCAACATCGTCGAGATCAAGCAGCCCGACCTGAACGCGCAGCTTGTCGCGGAGAGCATCGCTTCTCAGCTTGAGAGACGT
>CAJOMA010000136.1 GCA_905235655.1 uncultured Oscillospiraceae bacterium
GTGCATCATGGGCATCATCGTGGGCCTGGGCGTGACACCGCAGGACATCCGCAACCTGCCGACCCTCGTCCTGCCCCTGGTCATTATCCTGATCTGCGTGCTGCTCTGCAATTACCTGTGCGGATTCCTGATCCACAAAATCTGCAAGCTGGATCTGGCCACCAGCCTGTTCGGCTCCATCCCCGCCGGCGTTTCCGACATGGCCCTGATCTCCATCGATCTGGGAGGCGATGCGCCGAAGGTGGCGGTCCTGCAGCTGGTCCGCTATATCGGCCTGTTTACCGTTATGCCCCTGCTCATTAAACTGATTACCGGATAGCCATCGGAGGTATTGATCATGAACGAAACAATCCAGACTATTTTGACCCGCCGCAGCGTGCGGCATTACAGCCCCCGCCCGGTGGAGGAATCCGTCCTGGATACGCTGCTCTCCTGCGCGATCCACGCCCCGTTCGGCATGGGCGCGCCGCACTGCGGACAGTGGCTTTTCAGCTCCGTCATGGCGTCGATCGCCTTCGCCTTGTCCTCGTAGCCGCGGAAAACCGCCTTGCCGATGCAGCCTTCGGGCGGGTTGCCGTGGAAGCCGTCGGCGTGGTTGCGCAGCGCGCGGTCATTGAGGTCGAGCCGGCTGCAGATCAGGGCGGTGTGATAGGCGTCGCCCAGCGCGTCGTGCGCGGGACGGCTCGGCTCAATGCCGACCAGCTCCATCGCGCTTGACAGCGATTTCTGCGAGGTGCCGCAGCCGGTCTGGGCGTTGAAGATCATCTGCGCGTTGTACCATTCCTTGATCCAGTCCGGCTCGTCGTCATGCAGGAGAATGTTGTCTTCCAGGATCGTGATGTCGTCAAACCCCCAGGTCAGGAATATGCACTCTCCGCCGATCCATTTGCGGAACCGTTCCAACGCCTCCGGAAAGGGCAGCCCCTCCTCGCGCAGGGTCGAATCGCGCAGACCCGTCAGCTTGGAAACGCGGCTGTTGAGCTTTTTGTAGTATTTCGGGCGCACCAGCACCTGAAACTCGTCGGCGACCGTGCCGTTCTCCAGCAGACGCACCGCGCCGATCTGTATGATCTCCCCGTGGATCTCCACCGGCAGGATTTTTTTCGCCGCGTAGGAGCCGGGCCACGGCTGATTCCATTCCATATCCAATACAATATACTGCATGCTGTGATCTTCCTTTCCGCCGTTTATCATATCACAGTTTTGCCCGCGCCGCAACCGCTCCGATAAAGTTTTTGACTTTTTCTGAGCATTGATATATAGTAGAGAAAAACGGAGGTGTTTCTATGATCCATATTATCAATGACGGCGTCTTCCTGCAAAACGGCAGACCGATCCCCGCCGCGCAGTGCGAATCATCCCCGGAAGACGGCAGAAAGAAAACGATCGCCTACGGCATTCTTGCCGCGCACAACACCTCCGGCGATATGCGCGCGCTGAAGCTCAGATTCGATGCCATGGCGTCGCACGACATCACTTACGTCGGCATCATTCAGACCGCCCGCGCCTCCGGGCTGGAGCGGTTTCCTCTGCCCTACGTGCTGACCAACTGCCACAATTCCCTGTGCGCCGTCGGCGGCACGATCAACGAGGACGACCACGTCTTCGGTCTTTCCGCGGCGAAGCGCTACGGCGGAGAATTCGTCCCCGCGCACCAGTCCGTCATCCACAGCTACATGCGCGAGATGTACGCCGGAGGCGGCAGGATGATCCTCGGCTCGGACTCCCATACCCGCTACGGCGCCTACGGCACGATGGCGATCGGCGAGGGCGGTCCGGAGCTTGTGAAACAGCTCCTGTGCAAGACCTATGACATCGCCTATCCGCGCGTGGTCGGCGTACATCTGACCGGTAAGCCGAAGGCGGGCGTCGGTCCGCAGGACGTAGCGCTGGCGATCATCGGCGCGACCTTCAAGCAGGGCATTGTAAAGAACAGCGTGATGGAATTCTTCGGCAGCGGCGTCGCCTCCCTTTCGATGGACTACCGCAACGGGATTGACGTCATGACGACGGAGACGAGCTGTCTGTCCTCCGTCTGGCAGACGGACGAGACCGTGCGGGCGTCCCTTGCCGCGCATGGAAGAGCGGACGCCTACCGCGCGCTTGCTCCGCAGGACGGCGCGTACTACGACGCGCTCATGGAGGTCGATCTCAGTTCGATTGAGCCGATGATCGCGCTTCCCTTCCATCCCTCGAACGTCTATACCATCCGCGAATTCAACGAGAACGCGGCGGACCTGCTGCGCGCGGTCGATGAAAACGCTGTTTCCGCGCTGGGTCTGAAAAAACAGCCGGAATCTCTGACAAAGAAGATCAGAAACGGCAGATTCTACGCCGATCAGGGCGTGATCGCCGGCTGCTCCGGCGGCACGTTCCAGAATCTTGTGAAGGCGGCGGAAATCCTGAACGGAAAATCGCTCGGCAGCGACCGCTTCTGGCTCTCCTGCTATCCCGCAAGCCAGCCGGTCCTGATGGAGCTTCTGCGCACCGGCGCATTGGAAAAGCTGATCGCTGCCGGCGCTTCCATCCGCAGTGCGTTCTGCGGCCCGTGCTTCGGCGCGGGCGACGTGCCTGCCAACGGCGCGTTCTCCATCCGCCACTCCACCCGCAACTTCCCCAACCGCGAGGGCTCCAAGCCCTCCGACGGACAGGTCGCCTACGTCGCGCTGATGGACTCTCGTTCCATCGCCGCCTCCGCGCTCTTCGGCGGCACGATCACGCCCGCGACCGAGCTTGCGGAACTGACGGAGGATCCGTCCTTCGTGGAGTATCATTTTGATCCCGCGCCCTACGCGCGCGTCTATCACGGCGTCGGCAAACCCGACCCCGATCAGCCGCTCATTTTCGGTCCGAACATCGCCGACTGGCCAGAGCAGATCGCCCTGCCGGAAAATCT
>CAJOMA010000137.1 GCA_905235655.1 uncultured Oscillospiraceae bacterium
GCGTTGCCGAGAAGCCCGACCGATCCTATGCAGACGGTTTCAACGCACGTCAGCCGCTACGCTGTCAACATCAACGAGGCGTCGGTCGAGGAGCTGATGGGCGTGCGCGGCATCACGCAGACGCTTGCCGAGCGCATTGTAAACGACCGCAGCGAAAACGGCCGTTTCCTGTCGGCAGCGGATCTACTGCGCGTGCAGGGGATCGGAGAGAAGACGCTGGAACGGCTGCTGCCGTATATTACAGTTGAATAGAATAAACTGAATAGCACAAACACAAGGCAGGCGCTCCGATGCGCCTGCCTTGTGTTCAATGATTCATTTAATCTTTCAACTGCGCAAACATTGCCTGCATGGTCGGGTTGCCTCGGGTCAGCTTTTTGACGCTCAGATCCTGCGCCTTGTCGTTCGCCAGGCGCAGCTGGCGTTCGGAGCCGAGCAGGTCTTCCTTGACCTTGGTCAGGTGGTCGATCGTTTTGTCGATCTCGTCGATCGCCTTCTGGAATTTCTCGCTCGCCAGGCGGTAATTGTTGCTGAACTTGGACTGGAAATCAAGCAGGCTGTTCTCAAAGTTGGACACGTCGATGTTTTGGCTGCGAATCTGCGCGAGCTCCTGACGGTATTCCAGCGCATTCAGTGCGGCATTGCGCAGGACGGTGATGAGCGGGATGAAAAACTGCGGGCGGATCACATACATTTTGTCGTACCGGTAGGAGACGTCGACGATACCGGAATTGTACAGCTCGCTGTCACCTTCGAGCAGTGAGACGAGCACGGCGTATTCGCATTTCTTTTCCCGGCGGTCCTTGTCGAGCTCTTTGAAGAAATCCTCGTTTTTATGTTTTGTCGCGGTTTCGTCCATCTCGTTTTTCATCTCGAACATGATGGAGATGAACTCGGTCCCGTCGGCGCCGCATTCGCGATAGATGAAATCGCCTTTACTGCCGGTCCGCGCGTCGTTGTCCTTTTCAAAATATGCGTCCCGGAAAGCGGTGGCGCGCAGCTTGTTGAACTCGGTCTCGCAGTGCTGCTCCAGACTCTCGCCCACCATCTTGGTGGATTGGCGCGCCTTGAAATCTTTGTAGTACGCGATCTCCTCGTCCTTGCGCCGGAGCTCCGCCTCATGCGTCTGCTTGAGCGTCTTTTCCTGCAGTTCAAACTTGCTCTGCTCCAAAGAAAGGTCGTTCTGCAGCTGCAGGATCTCTCTGTCTTTTTCCTGGATCGCCCTTTCGATCGCGCTGTCGGCGGTCGCCTTGTCCAGCTCAATCTGACTGGTCAGACGCTGAATCTCCTGTTCTCTTTCTGCGATTGCAAGCGCATTGGATGTGTTAAGCCGCTCAATCTGCGCCGCTTTATCCAGATCGTATGCGTTTAGCCTGGCTTCAAGCTCGGAGATCTTTTTATCCTTCTGCGCCTGCGCCTGTGTTACGGCCAGCGCGACGGCAGTCTCTTTTTCGGCCTTCAGCTCTTTTTCGCGGCGGCTGATCTCTTTATCGAACTCGGCGTCGTGGACCTGCTTGACGATGGCGGCATAGCCGGACTCGTCAACCGTGAACACTTCTCCGCATTTCGGGCATTTGATTTCCTGCATGGTATCACCTTTTCTGTTTTTTTAAAACAGCCCCCTCTGCCGGATGACAGAGAGGGCTGATTTGTAAGTGAAAGAGGATTACATATCCTTGATCGCAGCCTGCGCAGCGGCAAGACGCGCGATCGGCACGCGGAACGGCGAGCAGGACACATAGTCCAGGCCGATCTTGTGGCAGAACTCGACGGAGACGGGGTCGCCGCCATGCTCGCCGCAGATGCCGCAGTGCATCTCGGGACGAACCTTCTTGCCCAGCTCGACAGCCATTTCCATCAGCTTGCCGACGCCGGTCTGGTCGAGCTTGGCGAACGGATCGTTCTCGAAGATCTTGTTGTCGTAGTACGCATCGAGGAACTTGCCCGCGTCGTCACGGCTGAAGCCGAACGTCATCTGAGTCAGATCGTTGGTGCCGAAGCAGAAGAACTCGGCCTCGGTCGCGATCTCGTCGGCCGTCAGGGCGGCTCTCGGGATCTCGATCATGGTGCCGACTTCGTACTTGAGGTCGGAACCGGCAGCCGCGATCTCCGCGTCCGCCGTCGCCACGACGTAATTCTTGACGAACTTGAGCTCCTTGACGTCGCCGACCAGCGGGATCATGATCTCGGGAACGATGTTCCAGTCGGGATGCGCCTTGCTGACGTTGATCGCAGCGCGGATGACC
>CAJOMA010000138.1:0-2246 GCA_905235655.1 uncultured Oscillospiraceae bacterium
AAGGAAGACGTTTTCACCTCCATCCACATCGAGGAGTATGAGACCGAAGCCCGCGATACCAAGCTCGGCCCGGAAGAGATCACCCGCGACATTCCGAACGTCGGCGAGGACACCCTCAAGGATTTGGACGAGGACGGTGTGATCCGCATCGGTGCGGAGGTCAAGTCCGGCGATTATCTGGTCGGCAAGGTCACCCCGAAGGGCGAGACCGAGCTGACCGCAGAGGAGCGTCTGCTTCGCGCCATCTTCGGCGAGAAGGCGCGCGAAGTCCGCGACACCTCTCTGAAGGTTCCGCACGGCGAGGCCGGCATCATTGTCGACGTCAAGCAGTTCACCCGTCAGAACGGCGACGAGCTGGCGCCCGGCGTCAGCAAGGTCGTCCGCGTCTACATCGCCCAGAAGCGTAAAATCTCCGTCGGCGATAAGATGGCGGGCCGCCACGGCAACAAGGGCGTTGTTTCCCGCATTCTGCCGGAGGAGGATATGCCCTTCCTGCCGGACGGCACCCCGCTGGATATCGTTCTGAATCCGCTGGGCGTCCCGTCCCGTATGAATATCGGACAGGTGCTTGAGGTTCACCTCGGCTACGCCGCCCATGCCCTCGGCTGGAAGGTCGCTACGCCGATCTTCGACGGCGCAAACGAGAAGGACATTCGCGAGACCCTGCAGCTTGCGGGTCTGCGCGAGGATGGCAAGACCGTGCTCTACGACGGTCGTACCGGCGAGCCGTTCGACAACCTCGTTACGGTCGGCTATCCGTACTTCCTCAAGCTGCACCATCTGGTCGACGATAAGATCCACGCCCGTTCCACCGGTCCGTACAGCCTCGTGACCCAGCAGCCGCTGGGCGGCAAGGCGCAGTTCGGCGGTCAGCGCTTCGGCGAAATGGAAGTCTGGGCGCTGGAAGCTTACGGCGCCGCCTACACCCTGCAGGAGATTCTGACTGTCAAGTCCGACGACGTGACCGGCCGTGTCAAGACCTACGAGGCGATCGTCAAGGGTCACAACGTCCCGAAGCCCGGCGTGCCGGAATCCTTCAAGGTTCTGGTCAAGGAGCTGCAGTCACTTTGCCTCGACGTCCGCGTGCTGGACGATCAGGGCGAGGAGATCGAGCTGCGTGAGGAGGATGACGACGACGTCGTCTACACCGCAGGCAACGAAAACTTTGTCACTGATGAAAACGAAGTGCTCTCTTCCGGCTTTGCCATTGATCCGGACAGCCTGGACAGCGATGTGTCCGCGCTTTCCCAGATCATCGGTCTGAGCGACGATGAGGGTGACGAAACCGAAGAGGCTTTCGACGACATGGAAGCCGACGACGAAGCGTAAAGGAGGAGCAATACGATGAGCAACAAAACATTCAGCGCCATTAAGATCGGCATTGCTTCGCCGGAAATGATTCGAGACTGGTCCTTCGGCGAGGTCAAGAAGCCGGAGACCATCAACTACCGTACCCTGAAGCCGGAGCGCGACGGTCTGTTCTGCGAAAAGATCTTCGGGCCGACGAAGGACTGGGAATGTCACTGCGGCAAGTATAAGAAGATCCGCTTCAAGGGCAAGATCTGCGACCGCTGCGGCGTCGAGGTCACCAAGAGCAAGGTACGCCGCGAGCGCATGGGTCACATCGAGCTCGCCGCGCCGTGCAGCCACATCTGGTATTTCAAGGGTATCCCGTCCCGCATGGGTCTGCTTCTGGATATCAGCCCCCGCATTCTCGAAAAGGTGCTCTATTTCGCGAGCTATATCGTCACCGATCCGGGCGACGCTCCGTTGAGCAGGGGGCAGATTCTGAACGAAAAAGAATACCGCGATATGCGCGAAAAGTACGAGGAAGATTTTGACGCAGGCATGGGCGCGGAGGCGGTCAAGAAGCTGCTTGCCGACATTGATCTGGAAGAGCTTTCCGACCAGCTCCGCAGCGAGCTCAGGGGCGCCAACGGTCAGAAGAAGCTGCGCATCATCAAGCGTCTGGAGGTCGTCGAGGCGTTCCGTCTGTCCGGCAACAAGCCCGAATGGATGATCATGGACGTCCTGCCCGTCATTCCTCCTGAAATCCGCCCGATGGTTCAGCTTGACGGCGGTCGCTTCGCAACGAGCGACCTGAATGACCTCTACCGCCGCGTCATCAACCGCAACAACCGTCTGAAGAGACTGATTCAGCTCAACGCGCCCGACATCATCATCCGCAACGAAAAGCGCATGCTGCAGGAAGCGGTGGACGCGCTGATCGACAACGGACGCCGCGG
>CAJOMA010000138.1:2286-3159 GCA_905235655.1 uncultured Oscillospiraceae bacterium
ATGCTCAAGGGCAAGCAGGGCCGTTTCCGTCAGAACCTGCTGGGCAAGCGCGTCGACTACTCCGGCCGAAGCGTTATCGTCGTCGGCCCGGAGCTCAAGCTCTATCAGTGCGGCGTGCCGAAGGAAATGGCGATCGAGCTGTTCCGCCCGTTCGTGATGAAGAAGCTCGTCGAGGACGGCGTTGCCAACAACATCAAGAGCGCGAAGAAAAAGATCGACAGAGGCGAGCCCGAGGTTTGGGACGCGCTGGAGGATATCATCAAGGATCGTCCGGTCATGCTGAACCGTGCGCCGACCCTGCACAGACTCGGCATTCAGGCGTTTGAGCCGGTGCTGGTCGAGGGTCGCGCGCTCAAGCTCCATCCGCTGTGCTGCACCGCGTTCAACGCGGACTTCGACGGCGACCAGATGGCAATTCACGTTCCGCTGTCCGCGGAGGCGCAGGCGGAAGCCCGCATGCTGATGCTCTCGGCGAACAACCTGCTGCGCCCGCAGGACGGCAAGCCCGTCACCGTGCCGACGCAGGATATGATCCTCGGCACCTACTATCTGACCTATGTTCGTCTGGGCAAGAGCGAGAAGGGCGCAGAAGAGGTTATCGTGACCGATAAGGGCGACTTCGATCTGCCGGAAGGCGAGCTTGTCGACGGCGATCTGGTCGAGGCGGCACTGGACGAAGCGGAGCGCCTGCACAAGAAGGCCCCGCAGTTCATGGCAAAGCACGCCTATGCCAGCGTCGACGAGGCGATCACCGCCTACACCTGCGGCGCGATCGGCCTGCACGCGCCGATCCGCGTCCGTTACGGCAAAGAGATCGACGGCGTGATGCAGTACAAGCTCATCAACGCCACGGTCGGCAGGCTCATCTTCAAC
>CAJOMA010000139.1 GCA_905235655.1 uncultured Oscillospiraceae bacterium
CGGCGCGGGAGGTCTGCGAAAACGCGCGGCGGATCGCCGTGCTGGAGGATATCATGAATCCGACCAATCTCGGCGCGATTTTCCGCTCCGCCGCCGCGCTCAATATGGACGCGGTGCTTTTGACGCCCGCCTGCTGCGACCCCCTATACCGCCGCGCCGTGCGCGTGAGCATGGGAACGGTCTTCCAGATCCCGTGGGCGACGATTGGGCAGGAGGTCGGCGACTGGCCGCTGCGCGGCATGGCGGAGCTTCGCGCCATGGGCTTCAAAACCGCGGCGATGGCGCTGCGCGAGGATTCGTGCAGCGTGGACGATCCGGTTCTTGCGGCGCAGGAGAGACTTGCCGTCGTACTCGGCACCGAGGGCGACGGACTGTCGGATCGCACCATCGCAGACTGTGATTTTACCGTGCGTATCCCGATGTCGCACGGCGTGGACTCCCTGAACGTCGCCGCCGCCAGCGCGGTCGCCTTCTGGCAGCTCGGGAAATAAATAAGCCGCGGGGTCGAGCCCCGCGGCTTATTTAGTCCAAACGGACGGTTTTGCAGTTGAGATATTCGACGTCCGATAAGTCGTGCGTGACGAGGACGACGGGACGCGAGCGCGCGTAGTCGCGCACCGCGTCCATCATTTTTTGCTTCCACGCATCGTCGAGCGCGGAGAACGGCTCGTCGAGCAGGAGCAAGTCGCTGTCGAAGGCGAAGGCGCGCGCCAGCGCAAGCCGCTGCTGCATGCCGCCGGACAGGCTGCCCGGCAGACGATCCGCCTCGGCCTCCAGACCGACGGCGCGGAGCTGTTTTTCCGCTTCGCCGCGCCGATCCTTGTCCAGCACGAGCGCGACGTTTTCCAGCGCGGTCAGCGTCGGCACAAGGCGAAGCTCCTGAAATACGTATGCGATACGGCTTCCGGTGACGACCTCGCCGGTATCCTTGCTTTCCAAGCCCGCCAGAATGCGCAGCAGCGTGGTCTTGCCGCTGCCGTTTTTGCCGACGACGGCGGTGACGCCGTTCTCGCCGAGCTTCAGCGACACATCGTGCAGCACTTCCTTTTCACCAAAGTGTTTTGTCACGTGAGAAAGCGCGATCATTGCCGTTCACCGCCCTTCGTCAGCCGCAGCAGGAGCATGCTCAGGAGCTTTTCGATCAGCAGGCTGAGCAGGATGACCGTCACCGTCCATGCGAAGACGTCGACCGTTTCCAGATAGGCTTTGGAATTGTGGAGCTCTCTGCCGATGGAGCGCATGGGGATGCTGATGACCTCGGCGGCGACGCCCGCCTTCCACGCAAGCCCCAGACAGGTGCGGCAGCCGGCGGAGAAATTCGGCAGCACCGCGGGCACATAGAGCGCCTTCACCCGCCGCGCGGTCGGGATACGGTAGACGCGCGCCATCTCCAGAAGCGCCGGTGATACGGCGCGCACGCCCGTATGGACGTGGCTCTGCATGATCGGGAAGACCATCAGGAAGGAGATAAACACGGGGGTCGATTCCGCCCCCATCCACACGAGGGCGAGGATGATGAACGAAGCGACCGGCGTCGCGCGGATCACGGTCAGCAGCGGCGAAAGCAGCCCGTCGGAGAGCGGGAGCTTCGCTGTCAGCACGCCGGTCAGCGTGCCGAGCAGCACGCCCGCGAGGAAGCCCAGCGTGACGCGCAGGATGCTGGAGCCGACAATGCTCCAGAACCGCTCGGTCCGCATGAGCTCCCACAGACGGACAAATACCCGCGCCGGCGCCGGCACAAGCACCTCGCGGTCGACGATCAAGGCGATAATCTGCCAGACGGCGATCCAAAGCAGCGGAAAGAGAATCCAGCGAAACAGCCGTTTAACGGTAGAATTCGTCATCCGGCAGCGCGCCTCCCACGGACTTGGGGTCTGCGTTGTAGAGAACCTCCAGCATCTGCCGGACGGCGGTCTTCATTTCCTCTCCGGTGATAAAACAGATATTGCAGTTGGGCAGAGCCTTCTGCGCGACGGCTGCCTTCGGTACGATGCCGGCGGCCTCGATCATCACAGAGGCGGCCTCGGGATCGGCGTTGACAAAATCGACCGAAGCGCGGTACTCGTTCAGGAAGGCTTCAACCGCCTGCGGATACTGCGCGGCGAACGCACGGCTGACGATGACGCAGCCCTGCACCAGCGCGCTCTCCGAAACCTTGTCCCATTCCTCTGTCAGATCGAGGGCGATACGCACGTCGGGATTACCGGAC
>CAJOMA010000140.1 GCA_905235655.1 uncultured Oscillospiraceae bacterium
GGCCGCCAAGGGTCTGGACAAGGACGAGAAAACGAAGAAGGGTAAGATTATTCGTCAGGAGCGCTACGCCGGCGCAATGGAACGCAGCTTCTACGTCGGAGAGGAAATCACCGAGGAAGATGTGAAAGCGAAGTTTGAAGACGGCGTGCTGCGTCTGTGCATCCCGAAGAAAGAGTCGCAGAAACTGCCTGAACACAAGACCATTATGATCGAAGGATAATCGGTCAGAAAACAGCAAAGCTAAAACACACATCCTGTCGCATGCAGCAGATGATAGAAGCATGCGGCAGGTTTTTTCTTTATCTGCGCATCAGAACGCCGCCGCCTTTCTGTTCATCTTGGATGCGAGGATCACCGAAAGCTCATCTGCCAGCTCGTTTATATCCTCACTCCTGTAATTGTGGAAGTTCTCAATGTTCAGCGTGAGCGTTATGCCGCCGCCCGAACCGGGCATGGCGTCCGATTTACCGCGCACACTGGCGGAAACGTCGAAATCTGTCGGGATCGCGTCGGCCATATCCTTGGAAACGTCCCGCATCGCGTCCTCGAAGCCGACACCCACGCCGAGACCGAGGTTCTTCCCGATTTCGTCCGCGAACACCTTTGACGGTGAGCTGATGCCGAACACGCTTTTGACCGTGTCGATCAGTGTGCCGCCGAAGTCGCGGACTTTGTCGAGAATCCAGCCGACAGAGTCGCTGATGCCGTTCCAGAGACCCAGCATCAGATTCTCGCCGATGCCAGCAAAGACGCTGCTGGGACTGTGGATGCCGAGCGCGTTTTTGATGCTGTCGAGGATGTGACGCGCAACCTCTTTCATTTTGTCCCAGACTTTGCCGAGCATGGAACCGATGCCGAGGATCAACCCCTCCAGCAGTCTGCCGCCCACGTCGCGCAGGATCGTCCAGCCCTGTAAGAGGGTATCTTTCATCGTGCGCAGAATCGTCGGTAACGCCTGCAGGAGCGCATCAACCAGTATGGGAATTGCGTCCAGAATGCTCAACAGCAGCTGTGTTGCCGCGTCCAAGAGCAGCGGTGTGTTTTCGATCAGCATCTCGCCGATCGTTTTGACCATCTGCGGGATCATCGGGATCAGCATTTGAACGACGATCGGCAGCGCTTCAATCAGTCCTGTCAGCATCTGCACAGCCGCCTGCATGACCTGCGGCAGGTTCTCCGTCAGCAGTGTGCAAAGTCCCTGAATGAGTACGGGCAGCATCGGCAGAAGCTGCGCAAAGATCACGTCCAAAGCGTCGATCAGCACGGCAAATAACTGCATTGCCGCATCCAGCAGCACGGGAGCCAACCCGATCAGCGTATACAGTAATTGCTCAACCAGTGTAAACAGCACGGGGATCAACTGATTCAGCAGCACCGGCAGCTCCGCCACCAACGCGGACACCAGCCCCATCACCGCCGTAATCAGCAGCGGCAGCGCGGTCAGCAGCAGATCGGAAATCTGCGAAACCAGCTCCGGCAGCAGCGCGGCGATGGTTCCGACCAGCACGGGCAGTTCTTTTAAAAGCAGCGCGCCGACCACCTTGAACAGATCCGGAAGAACGGCAAGCACCGCAGGCAGGGCGTCCATCATGCCGAAGATCACCGCGTCCAGCAGGGTCAGCACAGTGTCCAGCAACATCGGCAGCTGCTCCGTCAGCGCATACGAGAGGTACAGCACGACCGTCGGCAGCTCCTGCGAGAGAATGCCGCTCAACGTGGCCAGCAATTCGGGAACAGCTTGCGCCAAGACCGACACAGCGGAAAGAATCCCCCGCATAAACGCGTCGCGGAATACCATCATGGTATCCAGCAGAACAGGGACATTCGACACAAGTGCCTGCGCGATCAGCACGACCGTTTCCGCAAGCTGCGGCAGCAATTCCGGGATTGCGCCCGTGATACCGGATACCAGCGTCATGAGCATGGCGTGTCCGGCAGAGAGCATCTGCGGCAGGCTTTGCAGAATGCCGTCCGCCAAAGCAAGCAAAAGCGGCACAGCCACAGCAATCAGATTCGGCAGAGCAATATTCATGCCGTCAATGAGCGCGGCAATGATCTGCTCTGCCGACGATACGAGCATATCAATGTTGTCGGCAATACCGCTCAGAAATACAGAAATGATGTTGACGGCAATCTGCACGACCTTCGGCAGGTATTCGTTGATTTATTCGACACAGCCTGTCCGACAGCGTCGCCGATCTGCATCCAGTCGCCGTTGGCGGAGGATAAGGCTTTTGTCAGGTCACGCACAATGCCTGTCATGTCCGTCAGCGCGGTCTGCTTGAGAGACGCGAAGATTTCACCCGTTTCGATCTGCAGACCTTCGAGCGCGGATTTCCACGAGCGTTCCGTACCGGCGAGACCGGACTCCATCGTGCCCGCCATCTCTTCGGCGGCGCCTGCGGAATCCTTGATCAGCGCGTCGAGTTCGGCAAACCGTCCGTTGGTCGATTCCAGCAGCGCGTTGACGGCGGCAATGTCGCGCTTGTTGAAGATCGTGCTGATGGCGGCGGTCTTTTCTTCCTGCGACAGCGAGGACAGTGCCTTGTTCAGATCGCCCATGATGGCGTCAAGCTGGCGCATGTTGCCCTCAGCGTCGTAGATCGACACGCCGAGACGCTCCAGTTCCGCCGCGCCGTTTTTGGTGGGCGAGGACAGGGACAGCAGGACGTTACGAAGTTTTGTGCCGCCTTCACTGCCCTTGATACCGTTATCCGCCATGACGCCGAGCGCGGTGTTGACAATATCAAGGTCTTGTCCCGTAAGACTTGCCGTACCGCCGCAGACAAGGATCGCTTCGCCGAGCTGCTGGACGGATGTGTTGGACTTCTGGCTTGTTTTCGCCATCTGATCCATGTACATATCGAGATCGGATGTCTGCATGTTCAGAGCCGACATACTGTCCGTCACAAGGTCGGAGGCATACGCCAAGTCCATACCGCCCGCCGCCGCGAGGGTCAGCACCTTCGGCATGGTTTCGATGGCTTTGTTTGTGTCATAACCGGCAAGGGCGAGATAGTTCAATGCATCCGCAGCATCAGACGCTGTATATCTTGTCGATGCGCCCGCGTCCTTCGCGGCCTGCGCGAGACGCTCAAAGTCGCCGCCCGCTTGTCCGATCTCGTCTGCGGACATACCCATCGTAGCCGCGACCTGCCGCATGCTGTCGTCAAAATCGGCATAAACGTCAACGCAGTCGCCGATCACACCGACGACCTTTTTGACCGCAACGCCCATCGCCGCAAACGCGGCGGTAAACGCCACACCGAGTCCTTTTGCGATCTTGCCGAGCGTTTCCAACTTGTGTCCGCTTTTCTCGGCTTTCTCACCGCTGTCCTTGACTTCCTCGCCGAATTTTTTGCTTTCTTTGCCCGCGTCGTCGTATTCGTTCCCGGCAGTCTTGAGCGCTTTGTTGTTTTCTTCCAGCTCACGCTCCATGCCGTTCAGCTCAGCCTGCGCCTTATTCAGCTTTTCCTGCCATGCCTTCGTGCGGCTGTCAGCTTCACCGAAGGACAGCGTCGCGTTGGCGAGGGCTTTTTGCAGCAGGTCAATCTTGTTCCGCTGCTCGTTGATTGCGCTGTAGAACGGAGTTGCGGGCGTTCAGCGCCTGCACGGAC
>CAJOMA010000141.1 GCA_905235655.1 uncultured Oscillospiraceae bacterium
CCTGCGCGCCGGGTTCCTTGGTGCGGTCAAGAACCGCGATCTTCTTCGCGGTAGCGGGGATGGCTGCCAGCAGCTTGTCCGGGCAGAACGGACGGAACAGACGAACCTTGACCAGACCGACCTTCTGACCGTGCGCGTTAAGGTAATCGATGACTTCCTCCGCCACGTCGCAGATGGAGCCCATGGCAACGATGACGCGGTCTGCGTCAGGCGCGCCGTAGTAGTTAAAGAGCTGATAGTTGGTGCCCAGCTTCCTGTTGACCTTCTTCATGTAGGTCTCGACGATCGCGGGCAGCGCGTCATAGTACTTGTTGCACGCCTCACGGTGCTGGAAGAAGATATCGCCGTTCTCGTGAGAGCCGCGCATTGCCGGACGCTCGGGGTTCAGGCAGTGCTTGCGGAATTCGTCGACCGCCTTCATGTCGCACATGTCTTTGAGGTCCTTGTAGTCCCAAATCGCGATCTTCTGGATCTCGTGGGAGGTGCGGAAGCCGTCAAAGAAATTGATGAACGGCACGCGGCCCTTGATGGCTGCGAGGTGCGCAACAGCGCCGAGGTCCATGACCTCCTGCGGGTTGGTTTCGCAGAGCATCGCGAAACCGGTCTGACGGCAGGCATAGACGTCGGAATGGTCGCCGAAGATGTTCAGAGCGTGGGAAGCGACGGTACGGGCGGAAACGTGGAACACGCCCGGAAGCAGCTCGCCGGCGATCTTATACATGTTCGGGATCATGAGAAGCAGACCCTGAGAAGCAGTGTAGGTGGTGGTAAGCGCGCCGGCTGCCAGAGAGCCGTGCACGGTACCTGCCGCGCCTGCTTCGGACTGCATCTCGACGACCTTAACACGGTTGCCGAAGATGTTCAGACGACCCTGCGCAGACCACTGATCGACGTAGTCCGCCATGGGGCTGGACGGGGTGATGGGGTAGATGCCCGCTACTTCGGTAAAGGCGTAGCTGACATGCGCGGCGGCAGTATTGCCGTCCATGGTTTTGAGCTTTCTTGCCAAAATAAATACCTCCATATAGTATTTCTTCGCAGATACTATAACTATAACACGCCTTGCGGATTTTGTAAATCACAAAATATATGCGAAAAGACATAATATTTTTATTTTCTTCAAAAAATTTCGAAATCTTACAGACAAAGGAAATACTCGTTGTATTTTCGCGCGAATTGTTGTATGATAATACAAATAATGGCGAAGGAGGCGGATCGGATGATCAGTCGGCTGGATTCTTTCGGACTGGAAGGCATCGCGGGCATTCCCGTATCGGTCGAGTGCTATATTACGAGCGGATTGCCGGCGTTTGAGATCGTCGGATTGCCCGATACTGCGGTCAAAGAGGCGCGCGAGCGCGTCCGCGCCGCAATCCGCAACAGCGGATTCAAGTTCCCGGTCAGCAGGATCACGGTCAATCTCGCGCCGGCGAGCATGAAGAAATCCGGCTCCCTGTATGATCTTCCGGTCCTGCTGGGCATATTGGCGGCGACGGAGGTCTGCAAAATCCCAAACGAGCAGGCAGCGTTTCTTGGCGAGTTGAGTCTGGAGGGCAAGCTCCGTCCGGTCAACGGCGTGCTGCCGATGGCGATCGCCGCGCAGAAGAAGGGCTATACCGCGATCTACGTTCCCGCCGACAACGCGAAGGAAGCGACGCTTGCGGGGAGTATCACGGTCTATCCTGTCAAGGACGTGGCGCAGCTCGTCGCGCACCTCAAAGGCGAAGCGCCGATCGAGCCGGAGCCGCAGTGGATTCCAAAGGACGAAACGCAGGTCTTCCTTGATTTTGCGGACGTCAAAGGACAGGAAAACGTCAAGCGGGCGCTGGAGATCGCCGCGGCGGGCGCGCACAACGTCCTGCTCGTCGGACCGCCGGGATCGGGCAAGAGTATGCTGACCAAGCGGCTGCCGTCGATCCTGCCGGATATGACGCGCGACGAGGCGCTGGAGGTCACGCAGATTCATTCGATTATGGGACTGCTGCCGGCAGACGATCCGCTGATCCGTCAAAGACCCTTCCGCTCGCCGCATCATACGATC
>CAJOMA010000142.1 GCA_905235655.1 uncultured Oscillospiraceae bacterium
CGGGATTGTCCTCGGGAGAGATGTACAGGTGGATCTTTGTGTGCGTCCTGTCCTTTTGCAGCAGATCCTCGTCGATCAAATCAATGTGCGCGATGTCGCGCGCTTCCTGTTCGAGATGGCTGTAATCTTCCACGTAAATGCCGCCGCGCGCCGCCATACAGGCGATGTCTGCGGTCGTATCCGCGTGCAGGTTCTGTACGGTCAGAATGATTTCGGTGAAATCCATAACGCTCTCCTGCGGTTTACAGTCCGGCTTCCGCGCGCAGAACGTCGGCTTTGTCGGTACGTTCCCACGTCAGGTCGACATCCGTACGGCCGAAGTGACCGTGCGCGGCGAGATCACGGTAAATGGGACGGCGCAGATCGAGCGTTTCGATGATCGCGGCGGGACGCAGGTCGAAGCATTCGCGCACGATCCGGCTCAGGCGCAGGTCGTCGAGCTTGCCGGTGCCGTAGGTCTCTACCAGAACGCTCACGGGCTGCGCCACGCCGATGGCGTAGGCAAGCTCGATCTGGCAGCGCTTTGCAAGCCCTGCCGCGACGATGTTCTTCGCGACGTAGCGCGCCATGTAGGCGGCGCTGCGGTCGACCTTGGTCGGGTCCTTGCCGGAGAAGCAGCCGCCGCCGTGTGCGGCGTAGCCGCCGTAGGTGTCGACGATGATCTTCCTGCCGGTCAGACCGGAGTCGCCGACGGGTCCGCCGATGACGAAGCGGCCGGTCGGGTTTACATAATATTTCGTCTCCGCGTCCAGCAGCGCAGCCGGCAGGGTCGGACGGATGATCTCCTCGATCACCGCCTCGCGCAGATCGGAGATGGCGATATCGTCAGCGTGCTGGGTGGAGATGACGACGTTGTCGATGCGCTCCACGCTGCCGTCGGCGGCATACTGCACGGAGACCTGACTCTTGCCGTCAGGGCGGAGCCACGGCAGATGGGCGTTCTTGCGCTCGGCGGAGAGCTTGCGGGTCAGACGGTGGGCAAACGAGATCGCAGCGGGCATCAGCTCCGGCGTTTCGTCGCAGGCGAAGCCGAACATCATGCCCTGATCGCCCGCGCCGAGGGTGGCGGGGTCCTCATAGGAGTTATCCACGCCCATGGCGATGTCGCCGGACTGCTCGTCGATGGCGGTCAGCACGGCGCAGGTGTTGCCGTTGAAGCCGGCTGCGGGAGAGTCGTAGCCGATTTTGCAGAGGGTCTCACGGGCGACGCGGGGGATGTCCACGTAGCATTCCGTGGAGATTTCGCCCATGACCAGCACCATGCCGGTCGTCGCGATGCATTCGCAGGCGACGCGGGCGTTTTTGTCCTGCGCCAGAATGGCGTCGAGAACGCCGTCCGAAATCTGGTCGCAGACCTTGTCGGGATGTCCTTCGGTAACGGATTCGGAGGTAAAGATTCGTTTTTGCATGGCAAGCGCTTCCTTTCTGTTTTTTCATAGCCCTTGTCGATACAAAAAATACCCTGTTTTCGACAGGGTACAGTCATGTCCTCATCTGTCGATCTTCATCGCCGGAATTGGCACCTTGCGGCAAGCCGCAGGTTGTCGGGCTTCATCGGGCCGGTCCCTCCGCCACTCTCGATAAGGTTATGAAATTATTGTAATTTTAGCACAAATATTCGGAATGTCAAGGCTTTTTTACGGCAGCGAGACAGCAACCTCCGGCGAATTCTCATCGACGGTGACGCGGCACTGCGCTGCGCCGTTTTCCTCCAGCGTATATTCGCCGTAGGGCACGCCCCGGAATACGCACGTCAGCAGCTCCTGCGGCTTGGTGCAGCGGACGACCTCGCGCAGGCGCGTGTGCGCATTGACGAGCGTGTAATCCACCCAGCCGCCGTCCTCCGCCAGCGCCAGCTCTGAGGCAAACCGCTCCACCGTCACGACGCCGACTCGCTCGCTCGTCAGGCAGAGCCAGGCAGAGCCGCTCTCCGTCCGACCAGCCGCAGCCGCAATTGACGCTGACGGAGGCGTCCTCGTGCAGCGTGAATTCCGTGCAGCCCAGCGCGGTCGCGGCAAAGTAGACCCCCGGCGGCAGCAGCTCGCTGACCGCCGCGCCGTTTTTTGGCCGCAGCGTCTGCACAGGCGCGCCGTCCTGATCGTAAAGAAGAATCTCCGCAACCGCGCTGTCGGTGCGGATCGGCAGCCGTACCCAGACAAAGGTGTCGGGCTCCGACGGCGCGGAGCTGACATCGCCGGTCAGCGCGCGGATCAGCCCGACGGATACCGCCAGCGCGATGCCGAACAGCAGGCAGGCGCTCACGACTCGTTTTCCCGACCGTTTCATTCGCAATTCCCCCTTCGCTTTGAGTGTATCGAAATGCATCGGAAAAATCCGTCGGAAAAATCAGGTATAAAAACAAAAACCGCTGTCGATACTGAACATCGGAGGTGCTATTATGCAAAACAACAACAAATCCAAGGGCTTCCGCAGCTTTGTGAAGGAGAAGGGCTACTACATAGTCCTGCTTCTTTGTGCAGCGGCTGTGGGAACATCCGGCTATTTTCTTTTGACGGCGGACAGAGCGCCGGCGACGCCGATCGCAACGGTGCAGACCGAGGCGACGGTCAAG
>CAJOMA010000143.1 GCA_905235655.1 uncultured Oscillospiraceae bacterium
CACGTACGTTTTTGACCACCGCGCCCGCGTAACGGTAACAGTTTTCGCTGTCGAGAATATTGACCGACAGCAGTTCGTTCACGTCGCCCTGACCGCGCTTGACCTGCGGGACGGGAACGGTAAACGGGAGCTTGAAGCTTGCGGCTGCCTCGCGCGCAAGACCGATCACAGACAGACAGTCCGGACGGTTGGGCGTGATCTCAAACTCCGTGATCACGTCGTCCAGACCGATTGCCGTGCGAATATCCGTGCCGGGTGTTCTGTCGCAGTCGTCGCCGAGAACAAAGATGCCGTCCTCGATCGCGTAGGGAAAGTCGTGCGATGTCAGCCCCAGCTCGCCCAGAGAGCAGAGCATACCGCAGCTTTCCACGCCGCGCAGCTTCCCGCTGTGGATCTGCTTGCCGCCCGCAACGACGGAATCGTCGAGCGCGACAGGGACAACGTCGCCTGCACGGAGATTCTGCGCGCCGGTCACGATCTGCAGCGGTACATCCTTGCCCGCATCTACCTGACAAACCCACAGATGATCGGAGTCGGGATGACGTTCGAGGGAGAGCACCTTGCCAACGACGATGTTGCGAAGCTCCGCGCCTTCCTGCTCAAAGCATTCCACCTTCGAGCCGGTCAGCGTCATGACGTCGGCGAATTCTTTATCCGAAGCGTTTACAGGCACATAGACCTGCAGCCATTTCTTTGACAGTTTCATCTCTCGTCAACCTCCTTTAAAACTGCGACAGGAAGCGCATATCGTTTTCATAGAACAGGCGCAGATCGTCGATATGGAAGCGGAACATGGCAATACGCTCCAGACCGATGCCGAACGCAAACCCGCTATATTCGTCGGGATCGACGCCGCCGTTGCGCAGAACCTGCGGATGCACCATGCCGCCGCCGAGGATCTCGATCCAGCCCTCGTCCTTGCACATCGAGCAGCCCTTGCCGCCGCAGCGGAAGCAGGACACGTCGACCTCGCAGGAGGGTTCGGTGAACGGGAAGTGGTGCGGACGCAGACGGATACGCGTCTGTTGCTCGCCGAACAGACCCTTGGCAAGCGTTTCGAGGCACGCCTTCAGATCGCCCATCGTCACGCCCTTGTCGACGACCAGACCTTCGATCTGGTGGAACAGGGGAGAGTGCGTCGCATCCGCGGCGTCGGAGCGGTATACGCGTCCGGGCGCGAGGATGCGGATAGGCGGCTTGTGCTGTTCCATGTAGCGGATCTGCATGGGGGACGTCTGGGTGCGCAGCAGCACCTTGTCCGTGATGTAGAAGGTATCCTGCGTGTCGCGCGCGGGATGTCCCTCTGGGATGTTGAGCGCTTCAAAGTTGTAGTAGTCCAGCTCGACCTCGGGGCCGGACGCAATCTGGAAACCCATGCCGATGAAGATTTCCTTTACTTCGTCGAGCACGATGGTCAGCGGATGCTTGTGACCGCGGCGCGGCAGATCGCCGGGCATCGTCACGTCGATCGTTTCGAGCAGCAGACGCTCTTCCTTTTCCTTTTGTTTAAAAGCCTCCGCATGCTCCGCGATCTGCGCTTCGATAAAGGCGCGGGCTTCGTTGGCAAGCTGTCCCATCACGGGACGTTCCTCGGCGGAGAGCTTGCCCATCTGTTTGAGAATGGCGGTCAGTTCGCCTTTTTTGCCGAGATACGCCACGCGCATGGCCTCTAAATCAGCCTTGTTTTTTGCGGCGGCGATCCGCTCTGCGGCGGACTTTCTCAGCTCTTCCAGTTGCGCTTTCATTGCGTTGTTCCCTCTTTCCGAAAAAAATAAAAGACCCTCATCCCGATGCGGGACGAAGATCAACTCCGCGGTACCACCCGACATTTCCGCAAGATGCGGACACTCTGCGCGCACATAGACGCGTCTGCCGATGACGGCGGCAAGCCGTCGCGCCCTACTGTGTTCGTTCAGGCACGCCGCTCCCAAGTGAACTTCGGCTCTGCGGAAAGGCGGACGCGCTTCCAGCCGCGGCGCATCCTCTCTGTGCGTTTCTGTTGCAAGGCCTACTCTCTTGTTCCTCGCGTTTACCGAATCAGTATATCACAATTGTTCGGGCATTGCAAGCATTAATTTTCAGGGAATAAGAATAAAGTGTGAATAATCCGGAATTCGATTGCATTGCGCCGGAAATGATGCTATACTTTTTTCAGGATGAACGGGAGGGTGCAGGAATGAAGAAGATATTGGTTTTGCTTGCGACAGTCTGTCTGCTGCTGACCTCGTGCGCGCATCGCTCCGGCACACAGGACGTTTCGCAAATGTCTGACGTATCTTCCACCGTGACCGAACCGCAGTCGCGATTGCAGACGCAAACGCAGCCCGATGACCTTTCGGCTGCCACGGATGCGCAGGAAAACAGCGGCGCGGACAGTCCGGGCGCCGCGTCAACCAAAGCGGGGACTTCGTCGACGGCTGCGGCGGGAACGTCCGAATGCGCGGCGAGGAAG
>CAJOMA010000144.1:0-1386 GCA_905235655.1 uncultured Oscillospiraceae bacterium
GGCTGCCGCAGGCAGCGGCGGCGGAACGCCGGGAATCCGCAGTGTCACGGAGGCGCGCAGCGCAAACCGGAACAGCACGGCGTGCTGTTCCTTCCCTCTTTTATCACAAGGTCGGGATTCTCCGCGCTTGCATCCATAGGGCCTCATCCCTTTCAAATTATTGTAGAACAATGTGCTACATCTGTTGGCTTTCCAAAAATCCGTGCTATAATATTCGTAGATCAAGATTGGGGGGATTCTTCATGGAAAACATTGTTTCCGCTCCGAAAACGGACAGCTATCATTTCCGCATCAATCCAAAGGTCCGTGCGGAGGTGGAAGCTGTCTACGCAAAAAGCGGCATCAGCTTCACGCAGGCGATCAACATTTTTATCCAGCAGTCGCTGAACGCAGGCGGCTTTCCGTTCCAGGTGACCGCCGATAATGCGGAATTTATGCGGGCTGAAGCTATGAAGCGGCTGATGCGCGAGCTGGACGCAGGAAAGAACTCCGGCGCATTGGTTGAGGAGGAAGAAGTCTATCGCAGATTTGGAGTCACGCCGGAATGAAGATCAAATACCGTCCTGCTGCCATCCAAGACATGGATGCGGCCTGCGCATACCTGCGGGATCAGCTGCACAACCCCTCCGCAGCCGATGCGCTCATCAACAGGATTTTGCACAGTGTTTCGCTTCCGAAGGACAATCCGTATATGGGAGCGCCCCTGGCCGGAACGCTTGAGGAGTTTGAAACGGACGTCCGGTTCCTGATCGTATCAAAGCAGCTTGTGTTCTATGAGGTTGACGGGGAGATCATCGAAATCATCCGCGTTTTGGACGGGCGAACCGATTATCTCGCAATGCTCTTAGCCTGACCGGTTTTCATTGTGCTTCGGGCTTCCTTCTGAAAAAAAGATTATTTCGTCATTTTTTCCAAAATCCATTGAGTTTTCCGAACAATTGCTGTATAATTATGCTGTATATACACAATTATGAGGAGGCACCTCGGAGATGAAAAAACATACATACCGACCGCTCGCATGGCTGATCGTTTTCGTCATGCTGCTGTCCGTTCTGCCTGCGGCGTTTGCGGAGGACGCAACGTCCGCGCCCGCTGCCGGCGACCGGCTCTGGGAGGACATCATCGCGCTGCGCGACGGCGTGAAGAAGCGTGACGGCGTGCCGGCGGAAGCTGATTTTGCGGCGATCTCGGACGACGTTTACGCCCTCGTGGAAGCGTCCGGCACGGCGCGGGAAGGCAGTCTGCTCGCCAACGGCGATTTTATCCGCTGGATCGACGACGAAACGGGAATTTCCTGCTGCTACTCTCCCGCCCTTGAGGCGGACAAGGCAGGCGCGCGGGCAGGATACCGTGCGCCGCAGGTTCTGACGCTCGACGACGTTCCCG
>CAJOMA010000144.1:1394-2226 GCA_905235655.1 uncultured Oscillospiraceae bacterium
GGCGGCGGTCCGTCGGCGTGGAACATCGGCCTGATCCAGCCGTGCTGGGAGAGCAGCTCCCACTATGCGGACTCCTCGTTCACCAGCTATTCGCCCTACTATCTGCAGCAGGCGAACGCCCTCGCCGCGGCGACGGGCGGCAGCGTGATCCGCTACGCGATGGAGAGCGCGACTGCCGACACGGTCGCCTCTGCGCTGGAAACCTGCGGCTTCGTGATCTTTGACTCGCACGGCGGCACGGACTATGCCAGCGGCGACGACTGCACCTCGCAGGCAAACACGTCCTATCTCTGGCTTTACGCCGGAACGAGCAGCATGAGCGCAATACAGGCGCTGCTGGAGCCGGAGGATTATCAGGCGACCCACACCGGCGCGTACAGCGTCTACTCCGACGTGATCTACTCCGGCGATCTGTACGGCATCAACGGCACGGTCCTTGCCAACCACATGAGCGGCAGTGCGCCGCACAATATGCTCTACATGGGCATCTGCCTCGGCATGGCGACGGACGGCATGTTCGCGCCGCTGCGCGAGAAGGGCGTGGAGGTCGTCTACGGCTACTCCCAGTCCGTGACCTTCGCCGCCGAAAAAGAGTATATGCTCTCCATTACGGGCAGTCTGCTGGACGACAGGAACGTCGCCGAAGCGGTCGCCGCCGCGAAGAATTCGGTCGGTATCTGCGACCCCTATGAATCCGACTACCCCGCTTATCCGATCGTCGTCTCCTCCGAGGACACCTACCCCGGGCAGGGGCATGTGGACGCAGAGCAGAGCGTTTTCTCGACGTGGCGGCTGATCGAGCCGCACACGGTTACGCTCAATATCACGAATC